>CAYJEE010000007.1:0-30073 GCA_964369145.1 uncultured Candidatus Saccharibacteria bacterium | reverse complement strand
TTTCATAGCTCAATTATGAATTAATTGAGTGTCCTAATTCAAAGGTGACTGAGGGAGGTTTTGCCACAGCGGAAAGTGCCCTCAATAAGGGCTTTCTCTGCTGTGGCAAATGCCAAATCAAACAGCATCAAAAAAGGATTACACAATGGGACAAATCACAGCTGACCAATCCCAGCAGGTCATGGCGCTTCTTTCCACGAATGTGGATTGGAGCACGATCGATTTCGAGGCCTTAGGCCTCCAGGATTCGGTTGTGCGCAATGCAACCGAAGCGGGGCGGCAGTTTGAAGCCTTTCTCAAAAATGGTTGCCGACTTATTGTCGGGGATCCGAAAATCATCAATATCGATCGGACCAAATCGTTTGATCTCGCCTTCATCGGCAAGGATTGGAATATTTGGAAAGGTCCAGCTGATGGTAGTGGACTTGAGGGTGAGGAAGAACAAGACACTTGCTCGATGGCGCTGCTCAAAGTCGACCTAACAAAGGTTCGCTTTGAAACCACACTCAAGTCCAATGAGACCTCAGTCACCGGCGAGGAGAGGTTGAAACGCCTCAAAAAAGTAGGTCACATTCGTCTCGATATCAAGGTTTTCCAGATGCTCTGGGAGAATCAACTTCTCATCCCTGAGTCGTGGAAGGAGAAGGGGTACATCTTCTTTGACGGCACTGTTCTTCGCTACTCGAACGGCCGCCGCTCTGTCCTGTGCTTGTACTGGCAGGGCGGTGCTTGGAGCCGGAGCGTGCGCTGGCTCGACGGTGGCCGCAGCGCCAATGACCCGTCTGCTGTTCTCGCAGGTTAGTTCTTGGGGCTCGGTCACTGTGATCTTTTGATCCTTTGACTTTAGCTCTCAATCCGGCACTTCGGTGCCGGATTTTCTTATACATATTTTTTCATATATACTAAAAATGGTAGTAGGTGAATATCAGTGTACGTCTATGTGATGTATGCCACCGAATCCAGTATCCATGCGTCCAGAGTATTTACGACCAAGGTTTTAAATAGAGTGATGCATGTAGACACTTCAAAAAATGAAGTTACTTGGTATAGAGTGTTACGGTATTATGATACCGAATAAAATACAACCTCAAGAGATTTTTCAAGAGGTGGTGGTACGGGAGGCATTCTATACATTTCTTCGCAACTCGAACGGCAACCGCTATGTCCTGTACTTGTACTGGCAGAGCGGTGCATGGAACTGGAACGTGAACTGGCTCGACAATGACCGCAACGCCAATAACCCGTCTGCTGTTCTCGCAACTCACTTCATTTCTCCTCCTCCTTGTTACAAGGAGGAGGAGTTTTGTTTTACGAGCTGTCCGTGCCAGCCACCGAGCTGTTTTCCAGCTTCTGTGAGCGGTTCTGAAAGTGCAATATATTTTTTCGTATCAAGTGCTTTGATTTCCCAGAGCATGTAGAGGAGAAACTTTGCAGTGTCGAGTGAGATGATGGCTTTCTTTACAAACGGTTGTTTTTCTTGTTTTTCAAGAAAGCTGGCGACCAAAATGCTTTCAATGGTTTGAATAAAATACTTATCTATTGTTTGTGCGAGACTGTAACGTGATGCTTTTGGAAATGTGGAGGTGTAGCTTTGCCAGAGTATGTAGACACTTTTCATTTTTTCCAACACAGGAAGCAGTTTCGGGGGGGGGGATACGGTTTGAAGAATTTTGTGACATAATTTTAATATTGTATCATGCAGCCTCATAAAATCTCATTTAAAGAAATCATTTCTGTTCAAAATATTCTTTCTGCCTGGAAAGAATTTTTAGTGTGCAAAAAGAATAGAAAGGATGTACAGGAGTTTCAACTGCGAATAATGGATAATATCATGTCGCTTCACTCTGATCTAAAAAATAAGACATACATTCATGGAGGTTATGAAGCTTTTTCCATCAACGATCCGAAACCTCGGAATATTCACAAAGCATCGGTGAGAGATCGTCTTTTACATCATGCAATCTACCGAGTGCTCTATCCGTATTTTGATGAGAAATTTATTCATGACTCATATTCATGCAGAGTCGGGAAGGGTACACATAAAGCACTCGAACGGTTCAATGTATTTGCAGGGAAAGTGTCAAAAAACAATACGCAAACCTGCTGGGTGCTCAAGTGCGATATTAGGAAGTTTTTTGCTTTGATCGACCAGGAAATTTTAATGCATGTGCTTAAAAAGTATGTACAGGACAAGGAGATATTGTGGTTGTTGGAGAAAGTGATTGAGAGCTTTAATTCAGGTAATGCTGGTGTCGGGCTACCTCTCGGCAACCTCACCTCACAGCTTTTGGTAAATATTTACATGAATGAATTTGATCAATACATGAAGCATGTATGTAGAAAAAAATATTATATTCGCTATGCTGATGATTTTGTTATCATGAGTTCTGACAAAGAACATCTCGAAGAGCTTACGGTATCTATTTCTGATTTTTTGAATGAGAAGTTGAAGTTGATGTTGCATCCGAAGAAAGTATATATTAAAACTTTCGCTTCAGGAGTGGACTTCCTTGGATGGATTCATTTTCCATATCGTCGTGTGATACGTACTGTAACGAAAAAAAGAATGTTTAAAAAACTTTGTGCATCTGAGCCTAAAAAAGAAATAATTGATTCGTATAAAGGTCTGCTTGGATGGGGAAATGCGTATGAGTTGATGCAAAAAATAGATCAATTTTGAACACAAAAATGCCCTGAAAACAAGGGCTTTTGTATTTCATACGGGCATGATATATTCACCGTGATTTTGTGCCCTGCATTCATTCGTAGCCATTCGCAACATTCGTATAATATTCGTATTCTAATGAAATTCACCCAAAAAAAGCTTAAAAATGGTATCAAACTCATGCTTGCGCCCATGAAGGACTCGTTGTCTACTACTGTCTTCGTGATGGCTCATGTGGGGTCTAAATACGAGACAAAGGGTAACAATGGTATCTCACACTTCGTCGAACATATGTGTTTTAAGGGTACAGAAAAGCGTCCGACCGCTATGGACATCTCAAAAGCGCTCGATGAAATCGGCTCTCAGTACAACGCATTCACTTCACAAGAATGCACTGGGTATTATGCCAAAGCACACCCAAAAAATATCGATACGCTCATCGATGTGATTTCTGATATTTATCTCAATCCAACATTTGATCCAAAAGAACTCCAAAAAGAAAAAGGAGTGATTGTGGAAGAGATCAATACCTATGAAGATATGCCTCACAAACAAGTAGAGGATATCTTTGGACTTGCTATGTATGGAGATCAGCCTGCAGGGTGGACTATTGTCGGCAGTAAAGAAAATGTGAAAGGCATGACGGTACGTGATTTGGAAAAATACTGGAAGAGTCATTATGTAGCGAGTGCGACTACAGTGCTTGTGTCAGGTAATTTTGATACGCGAACAATTACAAAAAAA
The DNA here is from genome assembly GCA_964369145.1 of uncultured Candidatus Saccharibacteria bacterium. Taxonomy (GTDB): domain Bacteria; phylum Patescibacteriota; class Minisyncoccia; order Phycocordibacterales; family DATDWN01; genus UBA910. The sequence continues at coordinate 26,664 of CAYJEE010000007.1, read as the reverse complement.
ATAGAGCATGCATTTGCCGACATATCGCGCAGTGCAAAAGCAAAGAAGCGTCCGGTCGTGGAACCCCAGAATCGTCCGAAGATATTGATTAAATACAAAAAGACAGATCAGGCGCATATTTCACTTGGAGTTCGGTCATTTGCGGGGAAGCATAAGCTCTCACCGGCACTCAAGGTGCTTGATGCGGTCTTGGGTGGTGGGATGAGCTCTCGGCTTTTCCAGAAGCTTCGTGAAGAGATGGGTGTCGGCTACTACTTGCGTACAATGATTGATGAGTATACTGATCATGGATATTTATCTATCTCTCTCGGAGCTGATTCTGCTCGATTTGTGGAAGTAGTAAAAGCGATCATTGCAGAATGTGAAATACTGAAAACAAATCTTGTATCAAAATCTGAACTTGAAAAAGCAAAGGAATATTTAATCGGCAATACGATCCTCTCACTCGAATCATCGGATTCGATGGCAGAATATTTCGCATTGCAGGATGTGACAGGGGAGGAAATCACTACACCCGATGGGCTTATCAGAAAAATCCGCAAAGTGACAGCTGCTGATGTGCAAAAAGTTGCAAAAGAAATATTTGCAAATGACCGTCTTGTGCTCGCAATCGTTGGCCCTGTAAAAGAATCAGAATCTCTCAAAAAAGCTTTTCGTTTCCAGTAAGTCTTTGTGTTAGAATACAGGTATGGAATCTAGCAATACAATACATATAAGTGTTGGAACTATTATTAAGACAATTGTGGTGGTTGTGCTTTTTTATGCAGCGTACCTTCTCAAAGATTTGATACTGATTGTATTACTTTCAATCATTATTGCATCTTCGGTGGAGCCTATGACACGATGGTTTGTGGAGCGTAAAATTCCTCGAATTCTTGGAGTGATTTTGATCTATCTCACGCTTGCAGCGATTATTATCGGCTCAGTATTTTATCTTCTCATCCCACTACTTTCCGAATCAACTGATGTATTGAAAAATCTACCGTCATACTTGAGTTCTCAGACAGTGGAGCAGACGCTCGCGACCAATAGTTTTCTGGGAGGAGAATCATCTTTTGTGACTGGTATTACCAATACAATAAATATTAACGAGGTGGTTGCAGGTATCAATGCGATGATCGATGGTTTTTCTACGGGAGCATTCAATACGATCGCCTATGTGTTTGGTGGTGTGGTCTCTTTTGTGCTGATGATTGTCCTTTCGTTTTATCTTTCAGTTGATGAAAATGGGGTTGCAAAATTTTTGCGCATTATCACTCCACTTAAACATGAGAAATACATCCTCAATCTCTGGGGGAGAGCACAGACCAAGATTGGTCTGTGGATGCAAGGGCAGCTCATCCTTGCGGTTATTATCGCAATGCTCGTATATCTCGGACTCACTCTTCTCGGTGTGCCAAACGCACTTCTCCTTGCTTTCTTAGCTGGTTTGTTTGAAATTATCCCGCTGTTTGGACCTATCCTCGCATCGATTCCTGCGGTGATGATTGCGTTTGTGGGAGGGGGAATCTCTCTTGCAGTGGTGGTTATCGGTTTGTATTTGATTATTCACCAGTTTGAAAACCATCTCATATATCCGCTCGTGGTAAAGAAGGTGACTGGAGTATCTCCGATTGTATCTATCATCGCTCTTGTGGCGGGCTGGGAGCTCGCGGGCTTTCTCGGGCTTGTCATTGCGGTGCCGTTTGCTACTGTCCTTATGGAATTTTTTGATGATGTGGAGCGAAACAAGATTGCTCAAATTGAGCACAATAACAAACAATAATGGGTAAACAATTTTACATCACCACACCTATATTTTACCCAAATGCAAAACTGCATATGGGGCATGCATACACTGTCACACTCTGTGACATTATTGCTCGTGCACAAAAGCTTCAGGGTAAGGAAGTGTATTTTCTTACGGGAGCTGATGAAAATACTGGAAAAATATTGAAAGCGGTAGAGGAACAAGGACAGACAGTAGAAGAGTATCTCAATCAAGTCACTACAAATTTTAAGGATTTGTATAGCAAGCTCGGTATTTCATATGATCAGTTTATAAAAACATCTGATAAAGAAAAACATTGGCCGGGTGCACAAGCGTTATGGAAAAAACTTGTGGATGCGGGAGATATTTATAAAGCATCATACACAGGGTTGTATTGTGTGGGTTGTGAGACTTTTTATACAGAAAAAGATTTGGTAGATGGAAAGTGCCCGGTACATCTTACTGCACCAGAAAAAGTAGAAGAAGAAAATTATTTTTTCAAACTTTCAAAATACACTGAGAATATTAAACAAAAAATTCAAACAAATGAGCTCCGTATTCTTCCTCAGACTCGAAAGAATGAAATTCTTGCTCTTTTGGAACGAGGACTGGAAGATGTAAGTTTTAGCCGACCACTTAAAAATGTTCCACACGGGATTCCTGTGCCGGGAGATGACTCGCAAGTTATTTATGTGTGGTGTGACGCTTTGGTAAACTATATTTCAGCGCTTGGTTATGGACGAGACGATGAATTGTTTCAGAAATTTTGGCCAGCAGACGTGCATGTTATTGGAAAAGATATTTTACGTTTTCATGCTGCGATCTGGCCTGCAATGCTTCTTTCTGCAGGCGTCGCGCTCCCAAAAAGTTTGCTTGTGCACGGACTGATCACATCCGGTGGGCATAAGATGTCAAAAAGTCTTGGTAACGTGATTGATCCATATGAATTAATTGAAGAATATGGATATGAAGCGGTTCGATATTATCTCGCACGCGAAGTGAATCCGTTTGAAGACGGTGATATGACGCTCGAACGGTTTAAAGAAAGCTACAACGCAAATCTTGCAAACGGTATTGGTAACCTCACCTCTCGTATTATGAAGATGGCACAAGACAATCTAGATGCTCCGGTTGCAATTGCTGAATGGGAAGATATGTCACAGTACTTTGCATTTTATGATTCATTTGAAATCAGCAAGGCGGCAGATTTTGTGTGGAATGAAATAAAATCTCTCGATCAGTATATTCAAGAAAATCAGCCGTTTAAAGTAGTAAAGACTGACAAAGAAGCGGGACAAACAATGATTTCTGGTCTTGTTGTTCGGTTGTATTCAGTTGCACGAATGCTCAACCCAATCCTTCCTGAAACTTCAGAAAAAATAAAAAAACTCATTAAAGAAAATAAAGTGCCAGAAACTCCACTTTTTGTGCGTAAAGACTAGTATTATTCGTAACCATTCGTAAGTATTTAATTCGTATATTCGTATGTTTAACTACATCGACATCCACTCACACCTCTATTTCAAAGATTTTGATGCTGACAGAGAAGAGGTAATTCTCCGTATGAAAGAAAAGGGAATTGCCACTATTTCAATCGGGACGGGTGTGGAAACTTCGCGGCAGTCAGTGGATTTGGCTCATGCGCACCCGCATTTGTTTGCATGTGTTGGAATGCACCCGGGAGATGTGGTGGATGCGACAGTGCCCCCAGAGATTGATGAGCTTGCACGTGATCCGAAAGTGGTCGCTATTGGTGAGTGTGGTTTTGATTATTTCAGACTCGAAGGTGACGCTGAGGAAATCAAAAAATCTCAGAAAAAAGTTTTTGAGCATCAGATAGAGCTTGCGCTCAAAGTAGGAAAGCCATTGATGCTTCATTGTCGTTCGAGCAAGGGGACTCAGGATGCATATCATGATACCCTTGATATTCTCGAAAGTTACCATAAGACACATCCAGCACTTTCCGGTAACGCTCACTTTTTTGCAGGGGATATGGATGTGCTGAAGCGATTTCTCGATATCGGGTTTACCGTCTCTTTTACGGGGGTGCTCACCTTTACTCACGACTACGACGACCTCGTACGCTACACCCCGCTCGAGTCTCTTCATGCAGAGACAGATGCGCCATTTGTGGCACCGAAGCCTCACAGAGGCACCCGCAACAGCCCAGAATACGTCACAGAAGTCGTTTCTGCACTTGCCCGTATAAAGGAGGAAGACGAAGAAATCGTCAAAAAAACCCTTATTTCTAACGCAAAACGGTTGTTTGTACCGATGCTCCCATAGGGTTGCGTTTACCTCGTACTTGTGATAGTCTTTGACTCATGGAAAAAGCGAACAAAAAAATCTCAAAAACAGCCAATAAAACCGATTCTTCAAAGGTATATGAACTCGGTTACCTTTTGGTAGCTTCATTGCCTGATGAAAAAATCGTTGATGAAGTAGCGGCTCTTAAAGAATTGCTTGTAAAAAATGGATCAGATATTATTTCAAGTGAAGATCCTATCTTGATCGACCTCGCATACTCAATGGTAAAAGTTGTTTCAACACAGCGACAGAAATATAACCGAGGATACTTTGGATGGATTAAATTTGATACAGAAGCAGAAGCAATCGCCTCAATCCAGAAAGCACTCGACCTCTCTCCAACAGTTCTTCGATATTTGATTGTAAAAACAGTACGAGAGAACACACTCCTTAATGGTAAAATGGTTCTTCGACAAGAAGAGCGTGAGGAAATGATCTCTGAGGAAATACCTGAAGAGGTGATTGCCGAGGGTGGTGAAGTTCTTGATAAATCAATCGACGATCTCGTAATTGCATAACACATATGTATCTCAACAAAGCCATTGTTATAGGAAACCTTACTCGAGACCCAGAGCTCAAAGCGCTCCCATCGGGCATTACGGTAACAAGTTTTTCACTTGCGACCAATCGAGTGTGGAAAGATAAAAATGGTGCAAAGCAGGAGAGTGCAGACTATCACAACATTGTTGTGTTTGGTCGCCAAGCAGAGATTGCAAATCAGTACCTTAAAAAAGGAGCATCAGCTCTCGTAGAGGGAAGAATGCAGACTCGAAGCTGGGATGATGCAAGCGGTAAGAAAAATTATCGAACAGAAATCATCGCAGATCGTATCCAGTTTGGTCCTCGTACTGGTGGAGCACCTGCAGGAGGCTCATACGGTGGAGCATCTGCTCCACAGGGTGCCCCTTCGGGAGATGAGCAGAAAGCTCCACTCGATACCATCGAGTATCCAGAGGAGGAGATCAACCCAGAAGACATACCCTTCTAGTTATTTCCGGTTCTTTTGTCCGATTTCTTCAGTACTCACTTTTCTCTTTCCCGCGAAGTAGTTGATCTACATCTTGGTCAAGAGAAAAGTTCCGTCCTTCGAACTCGAACAAAAGTCCTCAGAAATAACAAGTTTGATTTGGTTGACATCGAATCATAAATAATATAATTTACATACAATAACAAAAAAAGATGAAGTGCTACTTTACTCAAAACAACATAGTGCATATCGACTATAAAGACGTTGATTTGCTCAAGAAATTCCTCAACCCGCATGCGCGAATGCTTTCTCGAAAGCGAACAGGAACGACTGCTAAGAATCAGCGAAATCTAGCTGAAGCAGTTAAACGAGCTCGTTTCCTAGGTCTTCTCCCATACGTAGCACGGTAAATTTCCACATTTGGCCAATCTCATCGGCTAAAAACAAAAACCGCTATCTGGCGGTTTTTGTTTTGTGTAATCACAATAGTTAAATCAATTAAATTGCTTTAGATACTAGGCGCGGGATAATTTATGAGCGAGCCGTACTTTTTGTACGGTGAGAGAATAAATTTGAACCGTAACAACGTAGATAAAGTGATTTTATTGATTAGAACGAGTTACCGACGCGTTCGACGTAATCTCCAGTCTCAGTACTAATTCGAATCGTTTCTCCTTCTTTGATAAACATCGGTACAAATACAGTTGCTCCGGTCTCTACAGTTACACTTTTTGTTGCGCCTTGAGCGGTGTTTCCTTTGGTTGCATCCTGCGCTTCAGTTACCTTGAGGTCTACTTTTACAGGGAGTTTTACACCGATGATTTTCTCTCGGAACATGAGGAGGGAAATAATAGAGTTTGTCTTCATAAGCTTCGCTCCGGTACCGATCATATCTTCTTCGATTTTAAATCGCTTTGAAGCATCGTCAGTTTCGCAGAACCAGTATTCACCTTTGTTGGCAAAAAGAAATTTCACGTCTTTTTTGTCGATTTCTGCTTCTTCTACCTTTTCAGATACATGGAAAGATTGCTCAGTCATTTTTCCTGAGATGAGGTTTTTGAGTTTTGTTGCATTCACTGGTTTTCGCTGCTGTTTGCGAAACACATGTGAGTCGACGACCTCGTAGGGAGTACCATCGAGGACAATATATTTTCGTTCTACGATTTCGTTGTATTCAAGCATTGCCATAAGATTTTCTATATTATGAGTATAACTGTGCGATTATAGCGTATTTTAGCATCACTTACAATACAAAAGCCCAACCTTTGAGGGGAAGGGCTTTGCGTGCCTTTTGGTGACCCGCGTATCACCCGTCTGAGTTACAGAGAACCTTCCCGCCAAGAAAGGTTCCGGGAGAACTCAGAAGAATAATAAGTTCACCAGCACTTGAATAGTACAATAAAGTATTTGTATAAATATGTCAATTACTCATCACTCGAGCTTTCGCTTTCAGACGCACTCACCGGTACTGCAGATCCACCATTGTCTTTGAGTTTTGCTCGGATTTGCTTGAGGATTTCCTCGGAGATTTTCTTGTCTTCTTTGAGGAATTGGCGAGTGGCATCATATCCACGACCGAGTTTTACATCCCCATATGAGTATGAGGTACCAGATTTTTCTATGATACGCATCTTTTCTCCGAGGGCGATAATTTCTCCTTCACGAGAAATACCTTCGTTGTACATGAGGTCAAACTCTGTTTGTTTGAATGGGGCAGCCACTTTGTTTTTCACTACCTTCACTCGGATACGTCCACCCATGATTTCTTCACCTTTTTTGATCTGAGCGATTCGGCGGATATCGATACGTACAGAAGTGTAGAACTTGAGAGCTTTTCCTCCTGGAGTAGTTTCAGGGTTTCCAAACATCACACCGATTTGCATACGGATTTGGTTGATGAAGATAACGACTGTTTTAGATTTTGCGACTATAGCAGTAAGCTTTCGGAGTGCCTGGGACATAAGGCGAGCCTGCTTTCCGACGTGGTGTGCTCCCATATCTCCTTCGATTTCGTCCTTTGGAGTAAGTGCTGCTACAGAGTCGATAACGATTACATCCATTTTACCTGAGCGGACGAGAGACTCTACGATCTCAAGTGCCTGCTCACCGTTGTCTGGCTGAGAGATGAGGAGCTGGTCGATACGAACACCGAGTCTCTGAGCGTACTCCGGATCCATTGAGTGTTCCGCATCGATAAATGCACAGATACCACCTGTTTTTTGTGCTTCAGCGACCACATGGAGAGAAAGGGTAGTTTTACCAGAAGATTCTGGTCCAAAAATTTCAATAATACGTCCACGAGGGATACCACCTACACCAAGTGCTGCATCAAGTCCGATAGAGCCTGTGGAGATAGCATTTACATCGACATGAGGCTTGTCTCCAAGCATCATAATCGAATCCTCACCAAATTTTGTTTTAATTTCTCGCAGTGTGTCTGCAATACCAGTATCGCTGCCTTTTGCCACTTTTTCTTTCTTTGGTTTTTTTTGCATATATGTATATTAAAGCCGTTCTTGGTAAATAATCTCAATCTTTTTTTTGGTCACTGAACCAAATCGATCCTTTGCTTCGAGCTTAAGTATATTATAGCCGGGTAAGAGGAGCAATCGGTCAAAAAAATTACCATTCTTGTCTGGGTACAAAGGTCGGTCGTTGAGCGAAAGAACACTGACATTCTTTGCAACACCTTTTATGTCGATCAGGGGTGTTGTGTAGGTTACACCATTTAATGGAGAGAGTACGGTGATGCGTGGTCCTCGAATAATTTTTTGAGCCTGAAAGATACTATATCCACATACCAATATTCCAAAGAAAACAAGTAGGTATAGTTTTAAGTAGTAGATGCCGTTGTGTTTCATACAGTATCTCCCTCGTCGGCTTTAATAAGAATATCTCGAGCTTTCGCACCTGATCCTGGGCCGATGACTTGGTTTTCTTCAAGGTTGTCGATCAGTCGAGCTGCGCGAGCGTAGCCGATACCGAGTTTTCGTTGGAGGAAAGAAGTCGAAGCTTTGCCTGATTCGATCACGATAGAACGTGCTTCCTCGTATAGCTCATCTTCAGTTCCACCCTCATTTTCTTCATCAAGTGATGATTCAAAAATAGAGTTTTTACCGTCCTGCACTTTACCAGAGAGATCGATTTCATTGGGAAGTTCAAGAGAATAATTGTCTGCAAGGTATTTTACGACACCTTTGAGCTCATTTTCAGAAATATACGCAGATTGAATACGCTGTGGTTGGGACATTTCTCCAGAAAGATAGAGCATATCTCCAGCACCAAGGAGTTTTTCTGCTCCTGCCATGTCGAGGATTGTTCGTGAGTCTATCTGAGATGCTACTTGGAGAGCGAGTCGAGTCGGTACGTTTGCCTTGATGAGGCCAGTGATAACATTTACCGATGGACGTTGAGTCGAAAGGATGAGGTGAATACCGACTGCTCGGGACATTTGAGCAAGACGCACGATACCTGCTTCGAGTTCGCGTGGGTACGCCTGCATAATATCTGCCAACTCGTCGATCACTACCACGATATACGGCATTGTTTCCACAGGGGATTCTTCTGAATTACCGCGAGATTTTTTGAGAGCAGGTTCAACTACATTCTTATGATACGATTCGATGTTTTGAAGAGATTCCTTTTGAAGTAGATCATATCGACGATCCATTTCTTTTGCTGCCCATTTGAGTGCGAGAATAGCTTTTTTGGCGTCTGTGATCACTGGGGTAAGGAGATGAGGGATTTTGTTGTACAACGTGAGCTCCACTCGTTTTGGGTCAACCATGATGAATTTTAGGTTGTCTGGAGAGTTTCTATAGAGGAGCGAGGTGATCACTGCATGGATAGTCACAGACTTACCTGAGCCCGTAGCTCCAGCGATAAGCATATGAGGTGCTTTAGCGAGGTTTGCAAAGTATGACATCCCAGAGATCCCTTTACCAAGACAGATCATGAGAGGTTTTTCGCTATTTTGGAATTCAGGTGCTCCAAGAAGAGACCCCATACCTACTGTGGTTTTGGTGCTGTTTGGGATCTCAATGCCTACGAGAGATTTGCCAGGGATAGGAGCCTCGATACGGATAGGGTGTGCAGCGAGCGCAAGAGAAAGGTCATTTTGAAGTCCGAGAATACGAGAAAGCTTTACTCCTTCTGCAGGTTTGAGTGCGTACCGTGTGATCGAAGGTCCCACTGACACTTCATCCATTTCTACATTGATACCAAAGTTTGCCAGGGTACGTTTGATAATATTTGAATTTGCTTTGATGTCTCCCACGCCAGGCTTTCCACGATCTTTTTCGAGAAGTGTGAGTGGGGGAGGGACAAATTCTTTTCCAGAGAGCGAGAGAAAACCACCAAGGTCAAAATCTTTCTTTTCATCGTCGCCGAATATTTTTTTACTCAAAGGTTTTGCTTCTTCTTTTTTGGTTTCGTCTGCTTGTGCTTGGGCAAGTGCTTGTGCAGTGGCAGGTGCGAGTATTGGTTCGGCATCTGGGTTTTCGACAGGGAGAACTTCTTTCTTTTTAAAGAGAGAAGCAAAGTGAAGTTTGAGCGGAATGTCGAACATAATAAGGAATGAAATCACACTCAACGCTAAAAGAATAATCACTGATGCGTAGAGATCAAACAAAGAGAGGAGTGGTGAGGAGATCAGGTTTCCGACTACTCCACCTTTCCCTCCGAGTTCTGCGGTACTTGTGAAGATATTGAGGAGAGCTAAAGTCGAACAGAAAAAGAGGAGTCCTCCGACGCTGTGCGTGAGTGCAAGTTTTTTCTTGAGGGAGTTGAAGAAAGAAATACACAATATAAGAAAGAGGATAGGGAGAAGCCAGTACCCATACCCAAATAGATTTTTAAGAAAACCGTATGACCATGTACCTACCTTGCCTCCTCGAGCAAATCCTGAAAGGGTAAAGAAAGTAGAAAGTACAAAAAAGAATACGGCGAGGATACCCTGCACAGTTTCTTCTTGGAGGTATGTAAATAATCCCTTTGCTTCATCGTCCAGTTTTTCTTCCGGTTGTTTTTTCTTTCGTCCCATAAATATTGTGTTAGATTTTCTTTATTGTAACACAAAAGAAAAACGTGATGTCGTGGAAAAGTGATATGGTAAAAATGTAGATATACAGAAAAATTTGCAACAGAGTCCTTGAGAGGTATATAATGGACAGTACTTGAAAGTATAAAGGACGTGTGGTATTATATAAGACAATATAGGACAGTAAATAAATGTCCCTAAAAATAATATAAAAGTAATGGACAATAAAAGTCATACAAACGACATTGGCATGCAGGCACAAGGACAGGGTAACGCTGCATTATCTGTAAATAATCAAAACCCTATTGATTATTTTTCAAAAGACCCATCGTTTGTTTTTGTATACAAAAAGACAGAGAAGCTCGCCACTGCTCTCTACATGGTCACCAATCTTTTTGGTGATACCGAACCAATGAAGTGGACCTTGCGTGCAAAAGTGTCAGAGCTTTTGTCCTTTATTATTGGGTTTAAGGATATCCGTGAGTCACGAGAATTTGAATTTTCAAATGATGTGAAAACACGAGTGCTCGAAGTCGTCTCATTGCTTGAAGTAGCTTCTCGATCGGGACTTGTCTCACCTATGAATTTCTCTATACTCAAGACTGAATTCATGAACCTCATTCAGGGACTCGATTCTGTCAAAAAGGATATTGAAGAAAGAAACTCATTTCCACTACCGCAGACCTTTTTTAATGTATCCCATACAGACACAAAAGGGACATCCATACAGACTCAACGTGCAACGCAAGAGAGGGTAGATACTGAGTATAAAAGACATAGTACAGATATTAAGGACACCTCATCGGTACACAGAGAAGATGGCGAAGCAACAACATTCAAAAAGACAAATCGTCAGTCAATAATCATAAATTTACTCAAGAAAAAGAAAGATCTTACGATCAAGGATATCGCTCAGGTTATACGGGATTGTAGTGAAAAAACAATCCAAAGGGAGCTCATAGCTCTTATAGAAGTCGGTGTCCTTAAGAAAACAGGGGAACGAAGATGGAGTAGATACTCGCTTGCCTAACCAGGCGATACGGGCTGTATTTCTCGTATGACATGGTGCATAAAAGAGCCCTACACATCCTCAAAATATCCTTGTTTCTCTGTGTAGTAGAAAGGGTGTGTATAACCTGTTACTAACCTCATTATATTGACTTTTGACCCTCTTTTGTGAGATACTTTACGGCGTGGGTTACGTGCAAATACTCAGGTGTTTTACAGGTTTTACCTGGAGAAATATAGAGTATCAGGCATAGTTATCCACAATAATTATTTTGTTGAGACACCGTCTCGCATATATAATTGTCTTAATAAGTAGACACGCAGATTTGTTTTTGCGTACTACTTATAAGCTTACAGAAAAAACTGTCCGTTTATCCCGCACGAATCAGATCATTGACAACTTAATATCAAGACGTTTTAGGGCTTATCTTCGTAACAGAAGAAAGCTCATTTCTGCACTGAAGACAATATCCCACCTCGATAGCATTTACAGACACACAGACCAAACATCGCAAACTATCTTTCAGATTTGTGTCGGTCTGTGCATCTACTGCCACCATGTGGTAGGTCGCACAAATATAAATCTGAGAGGTTAGTTGAGTTGAGTACATACCTTGTAAAAGGGGTATGGGACTCGGTTCACAAATTATCAAGTTTATTATCGGTTCGTGCGCTATACCTTTACATTTTAATAATAACAGTAAAGGATGGTCACAATTTACAAAAAACGAATATATGACAGCAAAATCAAAGTTCGCAAAGTTGGTTGCTGGTCTTGCAGGGTTCGCAATGGCATTTTCATTTGTAGTAACACCAGTTACTGCATCTGCTGCTACTGCAGAAGAACTCCAGGCACAGATCACTAGCCTTCTTGCAACAATCAACGCGTTGCAGTCACAGCTTTCATCTACAACAGGTGGAACTACGACTACAACAGGTTACACATTTAACACAAACTTAACAGTAGGAAGTAAAGGTACAGATGTAATGAACCTCCAGAAGGTTTTGAACATGAGTGCTGATACTAAAGTTGCATCAACAGGTGCTGGTTCTCCAGGAATGGAAACATCAACATTTGGTCCTGCAACTAAAGCAGCGGTGATCAAGTTCCAGACTAAATACGGTATCAGCCCAGCAGCTGGTTACGTAGGAGCTATCACTCGAGCAAAGCTTAACAGTATGGGTGGTTCTACTACTACAACAGGTGGTACAACAACTCCTGCTACTGGTGGCGCACTTACAGTTTCAATGGCATCACAGCCTGCGAACTCACTTGCACCTCAGTCAGCTTCTCGAATTCCATTTACAACTCTTACACTTACAGCAGGTTCATCTGACGTAACTGTGAACTCTATTACTGTAGAGCGATCAGGTCTCGCACAGAACGCTGTATTTTCAGGAGTAGTACTCTTGGATTCAAACGGAATGCAGATCGGTGTTGCAAAGACTCTTAACTCAAACAACCAGGCAATGGTTGGTGAGCCATGGACAATCCGAGCAGGCACATCTCAGACTGTTACAATCGCGGGTAACATGAACTCTTCATTGAGTGCATACGCAGGACAGGTTGTTGGTCTTAATGTTGTAGCTATCAATACATCAGCTACAGTAGCAGGATCACTTCCTATCATGGGTGCTCAGCACACAGTGAACGCTTCACTTACACTCGGAGCAGCTACACTTGCTATCTCATCATTTGATCCAAACTCAGCTCAGTCAAAAGAAATCGGTACAACCGGTTACAAATTTGCTGGTGTTCGAGTAACAGCTGGATCAGCTGAGAAAGTAAAGCTTAATTCTATCCGATTCAACCAGGTAGGTTCTGCATCATCTAACGATCTTGCAAACGTAATGGTTTATGTAGATGGAACAGCATACAACACTGTAGTTTCTACAGATGGTAAGTACTATTCTGCAGTATTCCCAGGTGGTATCTCAATCGACAAAGGTTTCTCAAAAGACATCTATGTTCAGGGTGATATCATTGGTTCAAACACAGCAGGACGAACTGTACAGTTCGATATCAATCGAGCAACAGACATCTACCTTACTGGTGAGACATACATGTATGGTGTAACACCTACAGCTGGAACAACAGGTTCAGCAACAACAGCATCTGAATTTACAACAGGTACACCATTCTTTAGTGGTTCACTTGTTTCAGTAACAGGTGGCTCATTTACAACTATCCAGAAGGCAACTTCTGTTGCTGCAGCAAACGTTGCAGTAAACGTACCAAACCAGGTACTTGGTGGTTTCCAGACAGACTTCAAGGGTGAATCTGTCGCAGTGCAGAACATGGTGTTTACAGTTTCTACAACAACAGGTAACACATTCGCTTTGACAAACGTAACAATCGTTGACTCAAACGGAGCAGTAGTTGCAGGTCCAGTAGATCAGGTTGCAACATCACTTACATTCAGTGATACAGTTACATTCCCAGTAGGAGTGCGAACATACACATTGAAAGGTAAACTTGCTTCAGCAACACCTAACAACACAACATTTACAGTTTCTTCAACACCGTCTTCACAGTGGACAAACGTAACAGGACAGACAACAGGTAACACTGTAAGTCTTTCAGCTGCGGGTATCTTCACTATGAACACAATGACAGTGAAAGCAGCGGCTCTTGCTATTAGTGTTTCAACAACACCTTCAGCACAGTCAATCGTTGCAGGTTCACAGGGTGTTACATTTGCTAACTTCCAGTTTGATGCATCACAGTCAGGTGAAGATGTACGATTCTCATCACTTGCTTTGACAAACACAGGTGGAAACACAGGTGCAACATCATGTCAGTTGTTTGATGGTGCTACAGCTTTGAACACAGGTTCAAACGTTGTGACTACATCAGCTACAACAAATACATTTACACTCGATTCACAGCTTGTTGTTTCAAAAGGAACAGTAAAGACTTTGACATTGAAATGTAATGTAACTTCAGCTGCTACTGGTACATTCCAGTGGGGTATTACAGGAACACAGATCGGTAACATTGCTGTATCTGGTGTAACTTCTTCAAACAACGTGACAGCTACTGGTTCAACTGGTGCTGGTCAGGTTATGACAGTTGGAACAGGATCACTCGTAGTATCTACAGACTCATCTAGCCCATCATACTCTGTTGGAGCAGCTGGTTCTACAGGTACAACAGTAGGTGTATTCAAATTCCGAGCTACAAACGAAGCGGTTAACCTTAGCCGACTTGGTTTGAAACTCACATCAGGTTCTTCATCTGATCTTGTACAGGTGACTATTTGGGACGGTGCAACACAGGTTGGTACAGCGACATTTACAGGTGGCAATTCATACGCTACTTCAACATTTGCTTCAGCTGTAGCTCTTCCAAAAGACACAGACAAGACTTTGACAGTTAAAGCTGACCTCGCTATGGTGGGAACATCACAGCCAGGATCACAGGGTTCTTTGATCCGAGTTGACTTCAACGGTTCTGATTCAACAGGTACTCAGGGTACAGGAGTAGGTTCTGGTAACACAATCAACGCAACAGGTTCTACATCAGTAGCTGGTGTACGATTGTTCAAATCATTCCCTACACTTGCTCAGGATACACTTGGATCAACAGGTATCGCTGATGGTCGTCTTGCACGATTCAAAGTAACTGCAAACGCAGCTGGTTCTATCGGAATCTCACAGTTCAAGTTTAAAGTTTCAACAACTTCAGCTACTGTGACTCAGATCGCACTCTACGCTTACAATGATGCTGCATACTCAAATCCTATTTCAGGACAGGGTACTTCAGGTCAGATTGGTTCAAACGTAGCAACTGCAATCAACGATACAGCATTTGCAATTACACCATCATCTAACCCAGTACAGGTTTCAGCTGGCGCAACTGTATACTTCGAGCTTCGAGCTTCAGTAGCAGGTGTGACAACAGGATCTTCTGTGGTTACAACAGTGATTGGTGACTCAGCATATCCAACAACAAACACTACAGGCTTCAACGTTGCAACCTCTTCTTCATTGACAGCAGGAAACAACTTTGTATGGTCTGGAAATGCGACTTCAACTTCAGCAACAGCTGATATTGACTGGTCAAACGGATATGGTCTTCCAGGGTTCTCAGCTTCTGGTCTTATCCAGACTCGATCTAACTAATCTTAGATTGGTCTAGGTGAAAACCTAAGCTAACAAAAAACCACTCCCGAAAGGGGGTGGTTTTTTGCTATACATTTAGACATGTGTAACTGTATTTTTCTGCTGTTTTTGATACAATACGGAGTATGATGTCATCAAAACGAATTACAATTATTGTAGCCAGTATACTTATCCTTATCATCGCACTCTATATACTCATCGACCGAAGAGCAAAAGAAGAAACGGAGCTTTCTTCAGGTGTAGCCACGTCAACCTCGGTTGCATCGACAACAGTCCTCAACCTGGGTGATGGGCTGACAGCCACACTTCCATCGGGATATCAGGTAGAGCGCGTAGAGGAAACAGCACAGACAGTACCGAAAGCGCCATCACTTTCTCGTCCGATTGTATTTGATCCCACAATCGATGCTTCTGTAAAAGAAGCAATTGAGAAAAAGGTAAAAGAACTTACCCTCGGTCTTTCACAAAACACTCGACAGTTTGCGTACTGGATTGATCTCGGTACATATCACAAAGTAGCAGGGGACTTCGAAGGGGCAAAGATATACTGGGATTATGCAGGCAAGCTCGCACCGAAAAACTTTGTATCTTTCGGAAACCTCGGTGACTTGTATGCATACTATGTGAAGGACAATGCAATGGCAGAGACTTCATACAAGAAAGCTATCGCAAATGATCCAACTCAAGAGTACCTCTATGCACAGCTCGCTCATGTCTACATCGATGTATTCAAAGATGAGTCAAAAGCAAAAGCAATCCTCGATCAAGGTCTCCTCAAACTTCCCGGAAACCAAAACCTTCTTCAGCTCAAAGCTTCGTTGAAATAAAAAGAAAAACCAGTATCAATTACTGGTTTTTATAATTATTATCAACAGCATAGGTTTAGCCTATGTAGTTAGAGGTCTACAAATATAAAAAGTGTGGGATGATAAACGCTCCACATCAAAAAATATAATCAAAAAATCCCACGAAGGATTTTTTAGTAAGTTTGCTTTAGGGTAAATGGGTTATCCACAGTTCAGTTGACGCTTGGTGATATTCATTATTATACTTAAATCACTTACATGAGACATACACATCTCTCGTCACAGCCCCTTAATTCGTCTACTTCTGTTTTTTCTTTTTTAAAAATCGCTCTTCTTGGAGCGGTTTTGTTTATTATGCCCATGACTGTCTTTGCAGATATTGTAAACACTAAAAATATGAATACATTGTCTGATCAATTTTCCTGTACAAACTGGAATGGTTCTCATGTGTATCAATATCTTGGTCAAGGTATTAGCGGCACTCTTTCTCAAGTAGAACTTAAAGTATCAAACCCGGGTACTGTGTATTATGGAAAATTTATCAGTGTATGGGTTTATGAAAGTGATACTAAACTAAATTCAATTGCTGAAATAGAAGCTGCGACTCTTGTATGGCATAAAGGTAACGGATGGGCTTCTTTGATATATATTGGTGGGTATGATGGGATTGTTTCGTTTGTGGAACCAGATTCAGGAGCGACATATGATTTCAAACCAGAAAAGCATTATTATCTACTTCCTCGTTTTCATACATCTGATGGCGGAGGTATCTGCCAGCTTTCTTCGATGTATGGTAGTCCTGATCCTTTGTCTTTTCCTTATGGTGAGTTTGCTTCTGATAGTCATATAGCAGATATGTATTTCAAACTCAAAGGACTCAATCAGACTGCAGTTGTTACTTCTTCAGGTCTCTCAAACGTCCTCTTTTTACCAGGACTCGAAGCAAGCCGTTTGTACACACAAAGGGGAGTGACATGTGATATTAATTGTGAAGATCAGCTCTGGGAATCAAATAAAAAAACTGATGTTGAAGATTTGTATTTGAATCCAGATGGAACAAGTAAAAAATCCGGGATCTATACCCGAGACGCAATTACTGAAACAAACACCCCAGTACCATTAGGTTTTGCAGGACAAAATATCTACAAATCTTTTTTTGAAACGCTCGATAGTCTGACTGATCCTCTGTTGCCGGAGCGTATGGCGCGATGGGAAAGCTATGCATATGATTGGCGTTATAGTGTTGATGATATTGTAGAGCATGGTACTCGGTATCAAAGAGGACAGAAATCTCTCATTGAAACTCTCGAAAACCTCATCGCTTCATCGACAACAGGTAAGGTGACTATCATCGGTCATAGTAATGGAGGGCTTTTGGCGAAAGCTTTGATGGTTAAACTTCAGCATATGAAAGATGTGGGTGAAAGTGCTCTCATAGATCATATTGATACAGTAATACTTGTTGCAAGTCCACAGATCGGTACAGCTGTTGCAGTACCAGTGCTTTTGCATGGGTATGATCAAAAGATTGCAGGCGGAGTACTTTTGGATGAAGAGCATGCACGAGAGCTCGGACGTAATATGCCCGGAGCATACGGACTCCTGCCTTCAGAGGAATACATAAACAGAATGGATATTTCTCCTGTAACATTTACTGGCTCTGGACTACCCGGTGTAGTAACCACTCCATATATCAATGCATATGGAAGTACTATCGATTCATATCCTGAATATAAAAATTTTCTCTTGGGGCAAGAGGGAAGAGTAGATCCTGCAACAACTGCAACAAAACTCCCGATCAAACTTTCATCTTCT
Source organism: uncultured Candidatus Saccharibacteria bacterium (assembly GCA_964369145.1). Taxonomy (GTDB): domain Bacteria; phylum Patescibacteriota; class Minisyncoccia; order Phycocordibacterales; family DATDWN01; genus UBA910. The sequence goes on along the minus strand of CAYJEE010000007.1, from coordinate 8,848 downwards.
TTGCTTGCTCAAGCAGAGACTTTGCATGACCGTATTGATGCGTGGGCACCTCCTGCAAATATTCGACTCATTGAGATTGCGGGTTGGGGACTTGATACAGTGGCAAGTTTTAATTACATTCCAAAATATTCCCAGTCATGTACAGAGATCGGTATAGTTAACTGTTATATTCTTGACCAGAAACCAGTTTTTACGGTAGATGGTGACAAGACAGTGGTTGAGCCAAGTGCTTTGTTTATGACGGGGCAGAAGTATTGGGTAAATTTTCAGGATTATAATTCATTAAGTAAAGTAAATAGAGAGCATAAAGACATACTAGAAGTGGATTCTTTAAATAATTTAATTAAATCAGTGATCTCAAAGACAGGTATTGTGTTTGATACTGTTTTGAAAAATACAAAACCAATCGATACAAAAAACCGTCTCCGCATCAGCATCCACTCCCCAGTCTCCATCGGAAGTTACGACTCTCTAGGTAACTTCACCGGAAAAGTATGTCTCGATACTGAAGACTTTTGCTATGTTCAAGAAGATATTCCCAACAGTTCATATCTTGAGTTTGGAGAAGGGAAGTATATAAACCTACCAGAGGAAAATCTTCAGAAAGCAGTCCTCCAGGGCACCGGTACCGGTACTTTCACCTATATCTCCGAAAAGGTGACTCCAGAAGGTCACACCACCACCTCTACCTTTACGGATATCCCTGTCACCACTCAAACTCAAGGAGAAGTAGTGTTCAATACCACCACCCAGCTACCAGAACTCACACTCGATGTTACGGGAGATGGTACGATCGACTTTACCCTCGCTCCTACTTCAGAGTTTGACCCAGTTGTATTTCTCCAAATCATGAAGAAAACGATTGAATCATTTGATATCAGACAGGCACGCAAGACTACACTTTCAAAACGAATCGATGGTATTATTAGATCAATACAGAAAGGGAAAATACCAAAAGCACAGCTCAAGGCAGAACGCTTCCAGAATGTACTTAAGGTAAAGGTGGCAAAACCACTTCCAAAGAAACTAAAACCACAGAGACTCACCAATGCAGATGCTGAAGTGTTGATTGGAATGCTTGAGACTTTATTAAATAATTTAGAGAAATAATATGAAGAAAATCGTGAGTATTTCATCGTTAATGTTGTCACTTCTAATATTTTTTTGGCTGTATGACTATGTAAAATTATTATTTAGTTATCAAATGACACAGAATATTGGCTATGTTTTTTACTGGAGTGCAGTGTTGTTTTTGGTAAGCTTGTTAGCTTCTTTTCTTGAAGAGAAAAAATATAAAATATGGTTATATCTAAGTGTTACATATATTGTACTTTCATTGCTTGTTGCTTTTAATGTAGCTGGTGGAAATGGAATGATTTTAAGTTTTGATGGGAAGTTACTTACATGGTTTTTTGCCGGTCTCTACACATTCATTTCAATAATCTATTTCATTGTTCAGTTTATTAAAAATAGAAGAAAATAATACCAATAATCCATGAAAGAATACGTCGATGAGAAATTTTGGAAAATGTTGAGTGGGTTTGTGACCTTGATTATTGTGAGTGTTATATTTTTAGTTGTTATAAAAATATATAAAAACAGTGAGGCTTCATCGATGAAAGGAGAAGATCAGGCTATTACCAGTAACCAGTAGACCTCGCGTGCGAGGTTTTCTTTTATGAAAAAAATTCTTGCAATCTGTATCGTATATCTTACCTGTTCAGGACTTGCATATGCAGAAGTCAGTCAGTTTGTGTTTACCAATGAAGCGCGGACAGTTGCTCCTGCTCTCATATCTGATTCTCTAACCATTCAGTCTCAAAGTACTGCAGGAGCTCAAGAATCAATCGCTGAGACAACAGATCTTGTGTTTCAGAGTAGTTCACCGACAGGAGAATTCCTCAATTCATCGAGTAATCCGGTGAGTACCACGATGTCTAAAAACACAGCGAATAGAACTTTTTATTATCGAGATAGTACGACAGGTAGTCATACATTAACTGTCACCGCTACAGGAAGAGATACTCAAAAAACATTTAAAGCAAATCAGGTGATCACCGTAGGGAATAGTGGGCAAACGACCGGAAGTGGAGGGGATCAAAACAGTACAACAACCCAGGTCTCTGTAGGTGGAAACAATACCACAGTATCGTCTCATGCCAATCCGTCTCCCGCCTCGGACTCAAAAGTCGTATTAAGTTTTGAGGTATCGGCAGGAAGGAAACGATTTACATCAGTGGCGAGTGAGCTCAGTTTCAAAGCGGAACCTTTGAAACTTTCGGGGATTCCAGAAAATTATATTCAGTACACGTGGAGTTTTGGTGATGGGACAACTGCGCAAGGACAAATCGTAAACCATCGATACCGATTTGCAGGTGATTATGTGGTGGTGCTTAATGCGGTCTACAGTGATAAGTCAGCAGTATCTCGTACAGAAGTGTCAGTTATTGCGCCAACTTTTTTGATTGAGAGTGTTTCCGGTGGAGTGCAGATTAAAAATAATTCTTCAGGGGAAGTAAATATTGGCGAGTGGGTGATAGAGGGTGCACGCAGTCGTCTTGAGTTGCCACGAGATACCATTATCGAAAAAGGAAAAGCAGTTACATTTGCATATGGAGGAGTGGTGACGAGTACAGACAGGATTGTGCTGAAAGATCCACTCGGTACGATTGTTGCAGAAAAAGTCTCCACAATAGAAAGTAATGAGCTCGAAGAAGAGATGGTTGAGGAGGTACGAATGCCCACAATCGAACCTGTGACAAAAATTGTATATATCGAAAGACCGGTGGTAAAAAAAGAGGTGGCTATTGCGACGACTACAGAAGAAAAAGAAGAAGGTGTTGTGATGGATGAGATGCAGTCCGATAGCTTGGTCGCCAACGTGTATACAGGATCACAAAAAACTTCCGCACTCGAAAGCTTCCTCTGGATACCGAAAAAAGGATGGGGATTGCTCTCGGGACTCTTTCGGTAGGTAAAGTAAAACGCTCCCAGCTTCTGGTTGAAGTTGGGAGCGCGTGTTAGTGGGGGAGCATGAGCAGTGCGGTGAATACGGCCTGAGCCATAAAGTCCACTCGACTGATTCTCCCCTCGGTTAGGGTAAGGTGAGGGTCTCCAGGATCCCCGAGGAGCTCTTCTGCTACAGCAGAGCCGACGGTGTGCCATTTCAAACCTTGCACCTCTGCTCTTTCGAAGAACTTGCGGGGTACAAGAAGACCTTGCGATGTGGCGGTTGAGACACCTCCATTTTCATCGATTATTATGACGATGGCGATGTCGAATGTGTCATTGCCTATCATAATAATGCCACTCTCGATACCAACTGCAATTGCAGTTGGATATTTTTTCTTTACCGCATTTGCCCGATTGAGGGCTCCCCTGTAGGTTTCGTCTAAGCCTACAGGTTGTTTGTTTACTTCTGAACAAACGTCCATCCCTGTAATACCGGCAACATCACCGCCTCTGTGTGCCTGTGAGAAGCCTTGTATCGTTGCGATTATTTTGGGGTAAGTTTCAGAACCTACTATGATTGGCATGTTTTCCGCCTCCAATGTGTATTTATACCTTTTGTATGTTATTTGTCAAAATGTGTGTGTATTGACCCCAAAGCCCTTTTCCGGTATAGTGGGAGGCAATAAGGTCAGAGACAGCAGATGAAGGAATTCTTAATAGCTTCGGCTATCTGCCAAGACAAGTGTATATACACTTTTTCTCCAACACCTTAGGGTCGTATTAATCAATGTTCGTTAACGTATATATTCATGGCTATTTCAAAAGAAAAAAAGTCAGGTATTTTAGACAATCTTAAAAAGATTGTAGCAGAATCAAAATCTCTCGTGTTTTTGAATTTCAAAGGGTTGCCAGTTTCTGACACCAGTGCGATTCGAAAAACACTTCGAGAGAACAAGGTAGGGTATGTTGTCGCAAAGAAAACACTTTCTCGAAAAGCATTGAAAGAAGGTGGAATCTCAGGTGATATGCCAGAGATGCCCGGAGAGTTTGCGATGGTGTATGGAGAAGACTCTCTCGCACCTGCTCGCGAAATCTTTGCATTTCAGAAAAAGTTTGATAAGAAAGTACAAATCGTCGGAGGTGTGTTTGAAGGGAAGTTTATGAACCAGTCAGAAATGACAGTGGTTGCAAATATCCCTGGTATGAAAACTCTTCAGGCTCAGTTTGTTAACCTTATCAACTCACCGATACAGCGACTTGTTGTGGGGCTCAGTGAGATTGCGAAGAAGAAGCAATAAAATTATATTTACAAAAATTTAAAAAATTATTACACCTAGCTTTGAGCGAAGTAAGAAAGTAAACTTTCTTACTTCCGAGAAGTGACAGTGGAACAAAATTTATGGAAACAACAGAAAATACAACAGTTGCTACTCCTGCGAAGTTTAAATCTATCGTAGAAGCAATTGAAACAATGTCAGTGATCGATCTTCATGAGTTGGTAAAACACCTAGAAGAGAAATTTGGTGTATCAGCTGCAGCAGTAGCTATGGCTCCAGCGGGAGGCGCGGCAGCAGGTGGCGCAGAAGAGAAATCTTCATTTGATGTAGAGCTCACTGATGGTGGTGCTACAAAGATTGCAGTTATCAAGGTTGTGAAAGAAGCACTTGGACTTGGTTTGAAAGAAGCAAAAGATCTCGTGGACGGTGCTCCAGCAATGCTTAAGACTGGTATGAAGAAAGAAGATGCAGACGCTTTGAAAAAAGCTGTTGAAGAAGCAGGAGGAAAAGTTACTTTCAAGTAGTAACTTGAAAGTAACTTTTCGGTCGCAGCTGCGCTTTAGCGCCTGAACACACCAGTGTTCAGTAGCGAGACGTGGTCAGAAAAATTTCTGAACGAAGGTGAAGAAATTATTTGTGACAAAGTTACTTTTAAATAGCTCACACTGGCTTACTAAGCTACAAAAAACCAAGGGTTACCCTTGGTTTTTTGTTATACAAACAGAATATTTTATGACTCATGTCAATTATCATAATGAGGTGAACCTGCTATAATCTCCCTATGGAAATTCTATCGAAATTATTTGGCGGAGAAGCAAAGGTGAAAATCATGCGTTTGTTTTTGTTTAATCCGGATACTGTATATGAGGTCAACAACATCGCCGACCGTGTAAAAGAAGACCCGGCTCGTGTAAGAAAAGAGCTCGTTGGTTTGGATAAAATATCTCTCATAAAAAAGAAAATTACAGGGAAAACTGTGGTAGGAAAAGGTAAGAAAAAAGAAACCAGAGTCACTGCATACGGCTATCACTTAAACCGCAATTTTTCGTATCTTTCATCACTTCAAAATTTCCTCATCAACGCAAAACCACTTCAACCAAAAGAGATTGTAAAAAAAGTTTCTCAACTTGGCTCGGTCAAACTTCTTGTTATTTCAGGTGTCTTTATACAAGATCCTGAGAGTCGAGTGGACCTCCTGGTAGTGGGGGACAATATCAAAAAAACTCACCTCGAAAACTTAATGAAAGTGCTCGAAGCAGAAATCGGCAAAGAGCTTAAGTATGCATATTTTACCACCGCTGATTTTACCTACCGCATGTCTATGTACGACAAGTTGATTCGCGACATACTCGATTATCCACATGAGAAGATAATCAACAAACTGGGACTCTAGTTCCGTGTTAGAATAAATGTATTAGAAGTTAATAATAACTAATACGTTATATGATGTTTCAATCATGGGGAGGAGTACTCGAAACTTCCTTCCAGAGTTTGTGGTCAGGAATTCTTTTGTTTATTCCAAATCTGATCGTAGCGCTTGTGATCCTCGCGCTCGGTTGGGCAATCGGTGCACTTGTCGGACACACTGTCACCAAGTTCTTAGATGCAGTGCGTTTTGATGAAGCGCTCCGAAAAACTGGTTTTGAAAGTATTGTAAAACGAGCAGGGCTAGAGCTTCGAGCCTCTCACTTTGTCGGATGGCTTTTGAAAGCGTCAATCGTTATTATCTTTTTGATCGCGAGTTTTGATGTACTTGGACTTGTCCAGGTAACTCAGTTTTTGAGTCAGGTGGTACTTGGATATCTTCCACAGCTTGTGGTTGCAGTCCTTATCCTTTTGGTGGGAGTCGTAGTGGGAGATGCGCTGGAGAAAGTGGTGGTCGCGTCTTCACGAACAGCAGGACTTACTTCATCTGCGATGCTCGGTAAAGTGTCAAAATGGGCAATCTGGATTTTTGCGATTCTTGTAGCACTTTCTCAGATGGGTATCGCTGGTGCATTTATCCAGACACTCTTTACGGGTCTCGTGGTAGCAGTCTCTCTCGCACTTGGACTGGCGTTTGGTCTCGGTGGGCAGGAGGCGGCAGCGGATGCGATACGAAAGGTGAGAGAGGAGATCAAAGAACGAAGATAATATAACTTCCAAATCTGACAGTCTTCTTTGTTGAATTTCATCCAGATTGTGAAAGTTCTATAGAAAGCAACCAAAAACCACCCTAAAAGGGTGGTTTTTACGGTCTTTTTCTAAGCCCTAAAAACCCTTTAAAAATCAGTGTAAAAGTCGGTTGACAGGACTAAACGCTTCGTATATACTAGCTTCATTCGGTATGACAAAAACAAGAGATCTAAAAAGCGGCGTTTAGTAAACAAGCTTAATTGATTGTTGCCTAAATTCCGCCTTGTGCGGATTTTTTGTTCCACGGACTGACCAGATATTTGACAACTAAATCCCGCCACTTACTACTGACCAATGATGGGTCTTTTCGGGTGAGTAGGCGGAACAATATTTTGTTTCTAATTAATTTTAGATAACAGAGTATGAATGTAAAAAATATAATTGTGGTTTTTAAATTTCCTAATGGGAAATTTAAGAGCATATGGTGGATGCCTAGACTCTAAAAGGCGATGAAAGACGCGGCATGGTGGCGATACGTTTCGGGGAGGTACCTAGCAACCTTTGATCCGGAAATTTCTGAATGGGGGAACCCAACAGCTTTTGCTGTTACTCTACAAATTATGTAGAGCGCACACCCAGGGAAGTAAAACATTCCAGTACCTGGAGGAAAAGAAAACAATGTTCGTAAGAACGACATTTCGTTAGTAGCGGCGAGCGAACACGAATGAGCCCAAACCGATGCATCACAGTGTGTATAAATATTTTGTATTTTTTATGATGGATGATTAGCTGATAGGTTAAGAATCGAGCTGTTTAGCTGGGGCCCACGCACTTCGGTGTTGTGGACATTGTGGCGACAGCAAGGACGTTCGAGACTGGAGTCAGTAAAAATCCATTGGGGAAACCAAGTTCCTCCTAAGTGTCCTACGGGGCGTGATAGGAGGGGGCTTGTGTGTTTCCTCTCCATCATAAAAAATATAAAATAAATAATGTACATAGCGTGATGCATCGGGGTTGTAAGGTAGCAACGTCAAATTTATTTGAGAGAAGTTAAAAAATAGTATGTTAATGGAATGCGCTGGAAAGCGCGACCCCAGAGGGTAATAGTCCCGTACATGAAAATATACTATCTTCTTTGTTGTTATTCTTGAGTACCTCGAGACATGAATAGCTCGGGGGAATCTGCCGGTACTAACCGGTAAGGCTAAATACTTTTAGAGATCGATAGTGAACTAGTACCGTGAGGGAAAGGTGAAAAGTAGTCCGAGAGGACGGTGAAATAGACCTGAAACCATATGCTTACAAGGAGTCGGAGCGGGCCGCACAGTGTGCGGAATATTTTTGTGTTAACACAAAAATATTCTACATAGCGTGCGGTCCGTCACGGCGTGCCTATTGAAGAATGAGCCAACGAGTTGATGGATGCAGCAAGGCTAAGCCCTTTACCGGGCGGAGTCGTAGGGAAACCGAGTGTGAATAGCGCGTTAAGTTGTATGCATCAGACCCGAAGCCAGAGCGAGCTTACCATGAGCAGGGTGAACTTTGTCGAAAGATGAAGGGAGGCCCGAACAGTTTAGCCGTGCAATACTATCTGATGACTTGTGGTAAGAAGTGAAAAGCTAATCGAGCCTGGTAATAGCTGGTTCTCTCCGAAATAGCTTTTGGGCTAGCGTTAGATGATCCCTTCCGGGGTAGAGCACTGGAAGGACTCGACAGGGAGCAATCTCGCGAGTCCTATCAAACTCCGAATACGGAAGATTACAGTCTAGCAGTTAGACGGTGGGGGCTAAGCTCCATACGTCAAAAGGGAAACAGCCCTGATCTCTATTTAAGGTCCCTAAATCTATGTTAAGTACACGTAAGGTGGTGGATTTTCTCAGACACTGAGGAGGTTGGCTTAGAAGCAGCCATCCTTTAAAGATAGCGTAACAGCTCACTCAGTAAGAGAATCTGCGCCGCAAATAATCGGGGTTAAACATGGTACCGAAACTGAGGGTTTGTGATTGTTTTTACAATTGCAAGCGGTAGGAGAGTATTCGTATCTGCGCTGAAGCCAAAGGGGTGACCCATGGTGGAGCGATGCGAAGTAAGAATGTTGGCACAAGTAACCACAATGCAGGTGAAATCCCTGCACGCCGAAAGACTAAGGTTTCCTGTTCAATGTTAATCAGAGCAGGGTTAGTCGGGCCTAAGGAAATGGAGAGATCCGCATCCGATGGACATAGGGTTAATATTCCCTAACTTTTGTGTAATGCGATGGAAGGACGGAGTGCTGTATATAGGGCTCATTATTGGATTTGAGTCACTGCCGTGAGATTGTGTTCCAGGTAAATCCGGACACTCACTTAAATGTGGAATTCGAGCGGTTGCGAAACCTTGAGATTCGTCAAGAGGGATCCTATAAAGCGCGCTTCCAAGAAAAGTTTCTAAGCTTAAGTACACAAAACCCGTACCGTAAACCGACACAGGTAGTCAGGTCGAGTAGACCAAGGCGAACGAGTGAG
>CAYJEE010000006.1:8530-31206 GCA_964369145.1 uncultured Candidatus Saccharibacteria bacterium | reverse complement strand
ATAAACACACCATAAGAAAAAACCGCTTAATGCGGTTTTTTCTTATGGTGCCCAGAGCAAAGCAGAGCTTTGCGGAGAGGACTCGAACGACGGAGCGAGGGTTCCCATCAACAGATGGGACCGCGAGTCGGTGCCTAAACCAAAATGTTTTGACGAAAACATTTTGAGTCGAAGGAGAGACTCCTCTCCTGGGCACCAATCAGACAAAACCCCGTAAGGGGTTTTTCTGTTGGTGCCCAGGAAGCAAAAGTGTGGGGCACTTTTGCGTGAGGACCCGACTCTTTCTTATTTCTTCGACGGCAGTATAATCTCCGTCACTGTATATGCAGGATCGGTAAGATACATCCCTATATTTTGCATGTCTTCAAACGTCATTTTTTCTCGATCATTTAGGTTTTCTATAAGTTTTTTGATATCGTCGGTTCGTACTACTTCAGATGTGGCGCTGTGGGCGATATCTTCAGAGTCATGCTCGCTTGCTCGAAGTTGTTCGAGACTAATAGTGCGCATTTGTTCAAATCGGTTTTTATAGATATCTGAGTGTATAAGGAGTTTTATGTGCTCATTAATTGTCTGAAGTACAAGCGTTTGGTGTTCTTCGGAGGTTTTAATATCAATAGAAAAATTTACATAATGTGCGCCGCGTCTGCTGGATACGTGTACGCCATAGCAGAGAGGTTGCTCATCTCGAAGTTTTTCATGCAAGATGTCTTGGAGTACACGTCTAAATACGTGCTCATGATCTCGAGAGTTTAGGGGTATGTCTTTGTGTAATGAGATGTTGATCTCAACCTGCTCTTTGACAAGTCCGATTTCATCAGCAGTTTTTATAATTTCGTTGATTTCTGGGAGGGGTGTCTTTTCGTGCGTACGTGTGGTACGGATCCCTCGAGGGATTGTTTCGAGTACCTCACTGAGACTCTGGAGAGATGAGTCGTTTATATTTCCAACAACAATAATACGCATGTTTCCTGTGTGGTAGTGGGCTTTGTGCCACGTACGAATATCTTCGGTTGAGATGACAGCAATAGTTTCGGGCCATCCGAGCGCACTAGAAACACGAGAAAGCGAATGACCAGGAAATACTTTTCCGGTAAATTCTCTGATATAAGTCAACAGTTTTTCATTTTGAAAGTATCCCCATGCTTCTTGGGTGATTACTTTACGTTCGTGCTCGGTGTCTTCATTTCGAAGGAGGGGAGCAAAAATCTGTTCAGTCATTTTCAGAAGAACTGGTTTTAGTTTTTCAGGGAGACACTTGAGGTGGTATGCGGTGTTGTAGTGTCCGGTATATGCATTCCAGGTATCGAGCGTTTCATTTTTTCTCCATTCGTTTACTTCTTTTCGGTCAGCAAAGCTCGGTGACCCATCAAAGATCATGTGTTCGAGAAAATGAGACAACCCTTCTTTTCCGACAGGGTCACTAAATGCACCTGTATTAAATGAAATATACACATGAACACAGGGTGCCCATGGAAGGTTTTTATAAAATACAGGTACATCAGAGATTTCTGTTTGTGAGAAATCGTAGGGATCAAAAGTAAGTGTTTGTGAAGTATTCATAGGTTGAGTATATGCTGAAAGGGAAGACTCGAGCAAGCACGGTCTGGTATGGTATAATAGAGCTTCTATGAAGAAAGGTATTGATTATGTGGGTGTTACCGTAACCTTCATTTGTCATGATGGGTCTGGAAATTTTCTCATGCAACTACGTGGGAAAAACTGTAGGGATGAACAAGGGACATGGGATGTCGGTGGAGGGGGACTAGAGCTTCACGATACGGTCGAGCATACTCTTTTAAAAGAAATTAAAGAAGAATATTCTGTTTTGTGTGGCGAGACTCAATTTTTAGGATACAGAGATATGCACAGGATTGATAATGGTGTGCCGACACATTGGGTCGCACTTGATCATCTTGTGCATGTTGATCGTGAAAAAGTGAAAAACGGTGAACCACATAAGTTTGATGATATCGGGTGGTTTACGCTCGATACATTGCCGACACAACTACATTCTGGGGCAAAGGCAATGCTTGAGCGATATAATGAGCTTTTGAGGACCAAAGCGCTGCTCTAGATTTTTCTTATTTTTTCTGATATAAATGAGAAATTGAGAACTTACATAAAGGCTCTTGATATATGGTGGCTATGGTGTGAGCTGTAGCAGTTATGCTTAGTGTATAGTGAGGTTAATATATGGTGGCTATGGTGTAGCGGTAGCAGTTATGCTTAGTGTATGGTGAGGGAATAATATATGGTGGCTATGGTGTAGCGGTAGCACAGAAGCTTGTGGAGCTTTTAGTTCGGGTTCAACTCCCGATAGTCACCCAGATATGAAAAAACCGCATAAGCGGTTTTTTCATATCTGGGTGACTAAGTAAAGCGAAGCTTTACGTTCGGAGTTGAACAGATTTTTGGTTTACGCTCGCACCAGCGAGTGTCAAAAATCTGGCGCCTAGAATGTATCCAACTGACGAGCTGGATACATTCGGAGGAAACTCCCGATAGTCACCCCATAAAATAAATATTGTTTTGTCAAAAATCAAAAAGTCCTTACCTGCGTAAGGACTTTTTGATTTCATCTTGATAAGATATATACATGGATCAAACTACCAAACATATTACAGTGAAAGGTGTAGAGGAATTTTTAGAAAAATACCACCAAGGCATGATTAATAAATTGATCCACATTCAAGAGGGTAAGCACTCGGATGCTTTTTCATACATAAATAATGACGAGGAATATGTAGTTAGATTTAACATAACAGATGAAGGTTTTTTGAAAGATAAGTACGCCCACGAAAACTTTTCAAGTTCAGAAATTTTAATACCTAGAATTCTAGAAATCGGTGAATATAGTACCAATTTATTTTTTTGTATATCAGAAAAAGTTCTAGGAGAAACTGTTAAAGAACAATACGCGAAAAAAGATTTTAGTTCTTTGTTAATACAGTTTCAAACAATAGAAGCTATAAAAATGATGGAGGTTGATTCTGATAATGAAGGATTTGGTATATGGTCAGTAGGGAAGCAACCTGAGCATTCTTTTGATAAATATTTTAATCTGATTTGTAATGGGGATATATCAGACTGGACAGTATTTGAGAGTATAAGTTATTTTGATAAAGAGTTTGTTCAGTATCTACTTACTCAAATACAGAAGTATTCAAGCTATTCCACTAAGGAAAGAATCTTAGTTCACGGTGACTTTGGTGGAAGTAATCTTATTATAAATAATGGAAAGGTGTCAGGTATTATTGACTGGGCAAACTCTTTCTATGGAGATAGGTTTTGGGATGTTGGTCGAGTCGTCTTATTTTGTCCAGATAGAAAAGTGACAACAGAGGCTGCATTGAATTTTTATAAAAATACCGCATCTTTCAAAGAAAGAATTGCATGGGGTGTCTATGGTGTAATGTTGAAAAACTATGGAGTTGCTTTGCAGAGTGGGCAGGAGGCATCCTGTTTGAGTTCAGCAGGTAGAATTAAAGAAATTGAAGCAGTATTAAATCTATAAAAAATAATATCATTTAGTTATAAACTTCCCACAAAAACAGAACAGGTAGATAATAAAGATATTAATCACTAATAATCTTCAGTATGGCATATGTTGTTATAGAAGAGTCGCCGCTGTCTAAATTTTTGTTTTCAAATACAAAGATGGCGTGGTTTTGGTTTGTTGTTCGTGTGTATGTGGGCTGGGAATGGCTCGTTGCAGGGTGGGGTAAAGTGTTTAGTCCTGCATGGACTGGTGAAGGTGCAGGAGCTGCAATTTCTGGTTTTGTAAATGGCGCACTTCAAAAAACTGGCGGGGCGCACCCTGATGTATCAGGGTGGTATGCAACATTTCTTCAAAATTCAGTGCTTCCGTATGCAAAAGTTTGGTCCTACGCAGTAGCATATGGGGAGGTGCTCGTAGGTGTCGGTCTTATCGTTGGGTGTTTTGTCGGCATTGCTGCCTTTTTTGGTCTCTTTATGAACCTCAATTACTTACTCGCTGGTACAGTCAGTACAAACCCGATCTTGTTTGCGTTGAGTATTGGACTGATTCTTGCATGGAAAATCGCAGGATACTGGGGTCTCGATCGATATGTGCTTCCAAAGTTTGGTGTACCGTGGAGGTCGGGGCAAATGTATAAAATGTAGTTATAATTTTTTACCGTATCGCTCCATTTCCTTAAGAAGGGCACTCAGTTGGTGTCCTTTTTTGGTTAATGAGTATTCAACTCGTGGTGGCCGTTCACTGAACTCTGTGCGTTCGATAATCTCGTGTTCTTCGAGATGCTTCAGTTTTTTAGTGATTGTGCGTGAGCTTATACCAGAGAGTGATTCAACAAAGTCTCCAAAACGCCGCGGCTCATGTGCAAGAAGGTCACGAATAATCAGGATAACACATGAGTCTCCGACAAGGTCTGCGACTTTTGCGATGGGGCAGGCGGTGCATAATGTGGTGCGCTGAGATTCGGTTTTGAGCATAAAAGTTGTGCATATAGTATATAACACTTTACTTTGTAAAGTAAATCACTTACAATAATGCTATTAAACATAACAACAAGTACATTATGAAAAAAATTCTTGCTATTTCTGGAAGTTTACGTGCACAGTCATTTAATACAGGGTTAACAAAGGCACTCACATTGCTTGTGCCTGAAGGCATGACAGTTGAGCATGCAGATATCAGCACACTTCCTCTTTTTAATTCAGATCTCGAAACCTCATTTCCAGAAGCAGCACAAACACTTAAAAATCAAATCGAATCTGCGGATGCTATTGTGTTTGCAACTCCTGAATACAATCGCTCAATTCCTGGTGTGCTGAAAAATGCCATCGACTGGGCTTCTCGACCGTGGGGTAAAAATTCATTTGCTGGAAAACCTGTGCTTGTAATGGGTGCATCTGTGGGATCAATTGCAACTGCAGTCGCTCAGCAAGAATTGAAAAAGATATTACTGTATCTTGATGCAAAAATTGTGGGGCAACCAGAGCTCTATATTGGTATGGCACAAGAAAAGTTTAATGAAGAGGGTGAGCTTACTGATCAGTCTACAAAAGATCATATAAAAAAAGCTCTCGAAGTGCTTATTTCTTTGATATAAGGAGCGGTGTAAGCTATCAAACTATACTATGAAATTATTGAGAGGTTATCTAAAAAAATATTGGAAGCTGTGCGTGGTGGTGCTCTTGTTGGCAGTAATCAATCAGGTTTTTACTTTGCTTGACCCTTTGATCTTCCGGCATATTATTGACCAGTACGCCACAAACTATGATGCGTATACTCTCAAACAATTTTTTGAGGGTGTATTCAAGTTGCTTCTTCTTGCGGTTGGAGTAGCGTTTGTATCGCGTGTTGCCAAAAATTTTCAAGATTATTTTCTTAATGAGGTTACTCAAAAAATAGGAGCAGAGCTCTACAGTAATGGAGTAAAACATTCACTCGCATTGCCGTTTGTTGTATTTGAAGATCAGAGGAGTGGTGAGACTCTCGGGGTTCTTCAAAAAGTCCGTACAGATGTAGAAAAGTTTATTGCCTCATCTATCAATATTACATTTGTATCTCTGATTGGCTTTATATTTGTGACCATCTACGCAATTTCTATCTATTGGGGTATTGCGGTGGTTTATGCTGCGACCATACCTATTATTGGGGGACTCAGTTATTTTCTCACTAAAAAAGTAAAGGTTATTCAGCAAGAGATTGTTCATGAGACTACTGCGCTTGCAGGGTCAACCACTGAGTCTTTAAGAAATATTGAGCTTGTAAAAAGTCTCGGGCTTGTAGATCAGGAAATTGGTCGACTTAACACCACTACGCAAAAAATTCTCGCTCTCGAACTCAAAAAGCTTCGCTACATTCGAAGCGTCAGCTTTATTCAGGGGACGTGCATTAACTTTCTCCGCACATCCATACTGCTCTTCATGCTCTACTTGATTTTTATCGGTACCATCACGTTTGGTCAGTTTTTCTCTTTATTTATTTATTCATTTTTTGTGTTTGGTCCACTGCAGGAACTGGGTAATGTGCTCAATACCTATCGTGAAGTTGAAGTGTCTCTTAAAAAATATATGAATATTTTGGATATTCCAACTGAAGCTGTGCCAGCACACCCTCAAAAAATCAACCAGCTTGAAAAAATTGCATTTGATAAGGTGACGTTTCAGTATCCAAGTGGGACAGAACCCGCAGTCTCAGAGATCTCTTTTGAAGCAATGGTGGGTGAGACTATTGCATTTGTAGGACCCTCTGGTTCTGGCAAGACGAGTCTTGTAAAACTTTTGGCGGGACTTTATCAACCGAAAGGAGGGTATGTTACCTACAATACGGTCAATGAAAATGAAGTCGACATGCAGAGTGTTCGTGAACAGATTGGTTTTGTAACTCAGGATACGCAGTTGTTCGCAGGGACTATTCGCGAGAACTTATTGTTTGTAATGCCTGATGCTACAGATGAAGAGTGTATAAGTGCGCTTACTAAAAGCGCGTGTGGAAACCTCCTTCAGCGGGGCGGAAAAGGGCTTGATACGGTGATCGGTGAAGGGGGAGTGAAAGTTTCTGGTGGAGAGAAACAGAGACTCTCTATTGCCCGAGCACTTCTTCGAAAACCAAAACTTCTTATATTTGACGAGGCGACTTCTGCACTCGACTCGATTACTGAAGAAGAGATCACCTCTACGATTCGTGATGTGACAGAAAATAGTTCACATATTACTGTTTTGATTGCGCATCGACTATCTACTGTTATGCACGCTGATCGTATTTATGTATTGGAAAAAGGAAAGATTGTTGAGGTTGGTTCACACGAGGCTCTACTTCAAGAAAAAGGTTTGTATGGTGCTATGTGGCGAGAACAAATCGGTGAACGAGCCTAGTAGTGTATATACTTCATGATATAATTTCTCCATGACTATTATTTCGGCATTCGCGACGGTGCTTGCATTAGTGTTTATTATGCTCAATGCAGTATCTAAATTTAGTAAACATATTGAGCTGGTGGCAGGGGAGCGATTTAAGGACATGATCCGGTCTCTCACATCAAATCCATTTAAAGGTACTGTCGTGGGTACTCTATTTACATCACTGATTCAGTCTTCTGCAGCCACCATGATGATGGTGGTGAGTTTGGTCGATAGTGGTGTGCTTAGTTTTTACAGTAGTTTAGGGGTGATGTTTGGAGCAAATATTGGCACCACACTCACATCTCAGCTTGTCGCATTAAATTTTACAAGCGTTGCTCCGTATATCGTTATCATTGGTTTTTTGATGTACGCATATGATTGGAAGTACAAGCGATACGGTAAACCTGTATTATATTTTGGTATTGTGTTTTTATCGCTCGCATTGATTTCAGACGTTGTACTGAGTCTACAGACTAACCAAGCGTTTCTCCATTTGTTTGAATCAATTGGTAATGTGTATATGGCGATTTTGTTCGGGGCAATTGCAGCAATCGTATTTCAATCAAGCACCATTACTTCTGCTATTGTAGTTATTCTCGCTGGTCAAGGATTGCTATCTGCACCGATCGGTATTGGTATTATGCTCGGAGCAAACATCGGAAGTGCATCTACATCATTTATAGCATCACTTTTTATGAATCATGGTGCAAAGAAAGCCGCAACAGCTCATGTGCTCTATAATCTCATCGGTGTGATATGTATCATACCGTTTTTAGGACTTTTCAATGCTTTTATTGATATGATTGGAGGGGGAACATCACAGCAGGTGGCAAACGCTCATGTAATCTTCAATATTCTGAGTGCTGTATTCTTTCTAGTGTTTATTAAACCGTTCGCATTACTTGTGGAATGGGTTTCTGAGAAAGCGTATCAAACCATACCCATTGGCGAACAGAAAATTAATTTTTAAGTATATTTATGACTGAAGAAAACGTAATAAAAAATCCATACACAAACTTAGAGCGAGATTTGTTTTTTATAGTGATGTCGGTATTTGTAGCGATAGGAATTATTCGTTTTGGTGTGATCCAAGATATTGTTTCTGCAGTCGATGAGCTAAAAATTATCGGGAGTTTGGTTGCTGGTTTTTTCTTTACGTCCGCTTTTACGATCGCCCCTGCAGCGATTGCTTTGGCAGAAATATCAAAGTCAGCATCGCCTCTACTTGTTGCATTTTGGGGAGCATTTGGGTCCATGATGGGTGACCTTGTCATTTTTTTATTCGTGAGAGATCGTTTTGCTGAAGATGTGATGGAGGTATTGCATACATTTAAAAACGAAAAAAAGATAAAACATTTTTTCAAAAAAGGGTTTTTCCGTTGGCTTTCCCCGTTGCTTGGAGCATTGATTATCGCATCACCATTACCAGATGAGTTTGCTATCGCACTTATGGGTGTGTCAAAAGTTCATTTGAAATTATTTATCCCGATTGCATTCGTGATGAACTTTTTCGGAATTCTGATTATTGCACTTATCTCTGGTTCGCTGTAGAAAGTTTAGATATCCTCGTGGTATACTTGAGGCGTCGTCTTCTATCGTTATTTATATAATTATATTGCTATGATTGATCGAAATAAAGTTGAAATAATTTTCTTCTCACTCTTGTTTGGAGCGGTGCTTGTACTTATGTTTTTTGTATTTAAGCCATTTTTTACCGCATTATTTCTTGGTGCAACTTTCGCTATTGTATTATTTCCGTTATACAAAAAAATACTTAACGCTTTAAAAGGTAGGGAAGTGGTGAGTTCTTTAATTACAATCATTATTGGACTTATTTTTATTTTATTGCCGATCATTTTCCTCGGACAACAAGCATTCAATCAGTCACATTCTTTATATGTCAAACTTGCTACAAATGATATTAGTGAGTTTGATTATCTCGCAAAAGCAATTGAGGTGCCGGTACGACAGTTCGTTCCTGATTTTTCAATCGACATTGATCAATATGTTGAATACGCTCTCGGGTGGGCGACAGACAACTTTAAAGATTTTCTGTTTGGTACACTTACGGTTATTGCAGATGTATTTTTGATTATTCTTGCACTCTTCTTTTTTCTTAAAGATGGAGAGCGTTTTTTGGAAAAACTCATTCGTCTTTCACCACTGCATGATGCATATGATGTAGAATTATTAGAAAAAACATCAGCGACTATTGGCGGGGTTGTGAAGGGTGCTGTGTTGATCGCACTAGTACAAGGTTTTCTTGCAGGACTCGGTTTGTTTATTTTCGGCGTACCAAATGCTTTTTTGTGGGGTGCAGTTGCCGCACTCTGTGCGCTTGTGCCGGGCCTCGGTACTGCTCTCGTGGTAGTCCCTTCGGTGATTTACTTATTTGTAATTGGTAATATTCCGTTTGCACTTGGATTGTCTGTGTGGGGGATGTTGTTGGTGGGAATGATCGACAATGTGCTCGGGCCTTTTCTATATAAAAAAGGGACACGACTTCATCCACTTATTGTACTTTTTTCAGTTCTCGGAGGAATTTCTTTTTTTGGTCCAGAGGGAATTATTCTTGGTCCTGTTATTGCGAGCTCATTTATATCTCTTGTTGATATTTACGAAAAAATGGTTATCGCTCGTACATAAACACACGTATGTACCAATATGCAGGATACAATTGTCTTGATATAATACACAGTATATGAAAAAAAATATTATATACGGAATTATTGCTCTTGTTGTGCTTGGGGCAATCGGGTTTACGATGTTACCACAAGAATCAATGGTTGTAGAAAATGATCCGCTAATTGTAGATGATATATCTACAACAAGTGCGTCATCTGAATCATCCTCAGGAACAAAGACAACTACGACAAAAAAGACAACTTCAGTTACAAAAGCCGTTCCTAAAAATGTATATGTCGTGACCTATACATCAAAAGGGTTTACACCGAGTGAACTTCAAATACCAAAAGGGGCGACGGTAAAATTTGTTAACAAAACAAATACATCGATGAGAATCTTTGCAAGTGATAGTGTAAAACCACCATATTCTGATTTGAATCAACCAAAAGCACTGGGGCTTAATGGTGAGTACGTGTTTAATTTTGTGTATAGCGGTGTATGGGCGTATTACAACTCACTCAAACCGTCGGATACAGCAAATATTGTAGTGTATTAATATACATACTATGAAAAACTATATCGCACACTACGAATCCAAAACATACCATACGAAGTACAGAGTTCATTTTATAAGAATTACGGAGGATATACAGAGCATCATTGATCGCTCTCAGGTGGTTGAGGGGAGTGTGTTGATACAAACGCATCATACGACTGCGAGTTTGTGGGTAAATGAAGATGAGAAAAATCTTATCGGCCCATCTGAAGAGATCGGATATACTGCAGATTTGAGAAAAATTCTCGATGATTTTGCTGATCCAATGCATGATTACGGGCACAATGATATTGCAGATACAAAAAATGCAGGAGGAAAACGCAATACCCATCTCTGTGCGCCAGACGAAAACGGTGTTATTCACGAGTGTGTCAATGGACATGCACATGCACAGGCTATGATTTTACAATCATCTATCTCACTGATCGTTCATCAAGGTAAAATCAGTCTCGGTACATGGCAACAAATTATGCTCGTAGAACTTGATCACGACAGAGAACGAACTGTTTCTGTGATGGTACAAGGTGTGTAATCCTCATTGATATACGGTGCTGCAACGTGTTTCTGTGGTATAACTAATATATGACTATTCTTATTACTCCATCGCATAAAGACTATGCTCTTCTTGACTCAGGAGACGGAGAAAAACTCGAGCAGTTTGGGGATATTATTCTTGCTCGCCCTGATCCAGAGGTTTTGTGGAAAAAGAGCAATCCAGCACTCTGGGTTACTGCACATGCACATTTTACACAAGGAGAACGGGGTGCAAAATGGCATACTAAAAAAACATTTCCGATAAAATGGGAATGTTCGGTTTGTGATTTTCCGTTACTTCTTAAAATGGGAAACAATAAGCATGTGGGTTTATTTCCCGAACAAGTCGCTCAATGGGAGTGGATGATGGGGAAAATAAAAGATCAAAAATCAAAATTAAAAATGGAGGGGAAAGAAAGAGGAGAAATTAAAGTCCTAAATCTTTTCGGATACACTGGTGGTGCTACCTGTGCACTTGCACATGCAGGGGCAGAGGTGACACATGTTGATAGTTCAAAAGCAGCAATCACCTGGGCTCATGAAAACAAAAAGACCGCAGGTCTCGATGAGGCGATTATTCGCTTTATGCTCGATGATGTAAGAAAATTTGTTGAGCGGGATATAAAACGTGGTGTGACGTATGATGCGGTTTTGATGGATCCACCAGTCTATGGTCGGGGGGTGAAAAAGCAAAGCAAAGATCATATGTGGCATATTGATGAGGACTTTCTCCCTCTTCTTGAAAAGGTGGTGAAATTACTTTCTCCAAACCCTTTGTTTGTGGTGGTGACTGGGTATGCTTCAGAGTATTCACATCTTTCGTATGCAAATGCACTTAAGGGGGCATTACCGAAAGCACAGGTTGAATCCGGCGAGCTTGCGATTAAAGAAAAAGATACCGAGCGACTTTTGCCAGCTGGTATTTTTGCGAGAGCAACGTTTTAAAAAAAAGCGTGCACCGACACAAGGGTCGGTGCACTCATTAAAAGCTTGCTAGTCAGTATTCTCTGAGGGGTAAAGAGGAATCTCTTTATTAGAAGGTTCAGTTTGAGGTGCAACCTCGGGTTTGCGGAAGGATTCTGCGATGAATATTTTATCCTCCACCGCGACTCCGTAACCAAACAAGGCTGAAAGTTCGTCGCATTCATTGCATGGCATAAGTCTTCCAATATCCTATCTAGCTCTAAATAAAGAGTCAAGTTATACTGTCTGTATGAATACAATCGATCAGTCGGTGCATTTATTTTTTCAATCTATCCAGTCTTCAGGACTAACTATTGGATTTTATACATTTACATGGTTTTTTAATACGGTACCGGCTATTTGCCTATTCCTACTCGTGTCGTTCTTTTTGTATCGCTGGTCTACAAAAAAATCACTCATTGAATTTTGGGGAGCATTGGCAATCACCTATATGCTTGTGTGGATAGTAAAGATGTGGGGCGATGTGTCTCGTCCCGAGCTCGGTATTATTACTGCATTTGGTCCGAGTTTTCCTTCGGCGCACACAGCGATAGCGGCAACATTTTGTTTATTTTTCTTGCGTTACATGCGACACACAAAAGATGCTGCACGTCGATATGTTCATAGAGCATTTTGTATTCTTACTCCACTTATAGTGGGTATGAGTCGAATCTATCTTGGTGTACACTGGTTTTCTGATGTTGTTGCCGGTTTGGCGATTGGTGTTGGTGGGCTACTTATATCTGATTATATATGGAAAAAATTACACAACCACGGATACTTTCAGGGTTAGCTCCTCGAGAAGCATTGAGGGAAACATTGTTGCAGAAGGTAAGCACATGTTCTTTTGTCCCTAAACTGGTGATTGTGCAGGTAGGTGATAGAGAAGATTCAAATGTGTATATCAAGCAAAAAATAGATTTTGGGCAGTCTATTGGAGTTGAGGTTGTACATAAAAAATACAGAGACACTATTATCCAAGATGAACTGCAAAAAGAAGTAGAGTCTTTTAATGCTGATAATTCCGTAACGGCAATTATTGTCCAACTGCCGCTTCCCGCACACATATCTACAAATGTTCTTGAGTGTATTGATTCACGAAAAGATGTGGACTGCCTTACAGAGTATCATCAGGAGCAACTTGCAAAAGGTGCAATGTATTCTTCTCCTGCGACTGCAAAAGCTGTGCTTACATTACTCGGCTACTACGGTGTACCTGTTGTAGGTCAGCATGCTGTGGTCGTCGGAAGGTCGGTGTTGGCTGGTGGCCCCATTGCTCGACTGTTGAAAATTTCCGGAGCAAAAGTTTCAGTTATTCATCGAGAGACAGAACATCCTCAGGAAATAAGTCGTACTGCAGATATCCTGGTGGTAGCATGCGGTGTTCCAGAGTTGGTAACACATGAATGGGTTGATCCTGTGCGAAAAACTGTGGTGATTGATGTGGGTATACATCGAATAGGAAAAAAGATAGTGGGGGATGTGAAGAGAGAGGATATCAGTTCGTATATAACAGCACTTTCTCCTGTGCCTGGTGGAGTAGGGTTATTGACCGTTGCTTGTTTGTTTGAGCAAGTGGTATATCTCGCAGAGAGGTATGGTATACTAGATAAGTTAACAGATAATTGAAATATATACATGGAAACATTATTCGATCCAAACGACAAAAAACAAATTGGTAAATACACAATGGTTCTTATTGTGGTGCTTGCGGTATTTGTAGGAATTAAGGCAATAAATGCGCTCAAAGAGTATTCATTTATTGGTGAAAATGTTCCTGCGATGAATGTTATTTCTGTCACAGGTAAGGGTGAGGTGTCTGTAAAACCAGATGTTGCATCGTTTACATATTCTGTTGTTGAAGAAGGTAAAACTCCGGGAGAGGCACAAGATAAAGCGACAAAGAAAAATAATGCAATTCTCGATGCATTGAAAGATGGAGAAATTGCAGAAAAAGATATTAAAACTGTTTCATATAATATCTATCCAAAATATGACTACACAACATCTGTGTGTACAGCATATGCGTGTCCTCCGAGTAAATCTGTAATTTCTGGATACGAGATCAGTCAGTCAATCGAGCTTAAAGTGCGAAATATTGAAAAAGCAGGGGATATGCTTGCATTGGTTGGAGGTCTTGGTGTTTCAAATGTGTCAGGATTAAATTTTGTTGTTGATGATATGGAAGCTTTAAAAGCAGAAGTACGAAAACAAGCTATTATTGACGCAAAAGAAAAAGCAAAGGTATTATCAAAAGAACTCGGTATAAAGTTTGATGAGATTATCAGTTTCTACGAATCAAACGATCAACCATACCCGGTTATGTCAGAACGAGCGTATGGTGGCATGATGACTGCCGATGTTGCCAAAATTTCACCAGAAGTTCCTTCTGGCGAAAACAAGCTTACGACTCAGGTGACGATTACGTATTCTGTGAAGTAACATAATTTACACAGTGTATAGCAAAAATGCCTCAACTGAGGCATTTTTTGATGCACTCTGAGGTGCTTGACTACTAATCTAAATAAGAGTATTATATATGTATTAGTCGCGCCCCGAGGGCGTTTTTTAGAACAAATTTATGAGTCTTATACAATACATTAAAGATACGCAGGTTGAATTGAAGCATGTGAGTTGGCCAACGCGAAGTCAGACGATCGCATTTACTATTGTGGTTATTTTGGTTTCTTTTGGAGTTGCGTTTTTTCTCGGTCTGTTTGATTACATCTTTAAGATTGTATTAGAAAAATTTGTACTCTAATTATTCCTCAGTAATTTAAAAAAATCGTATGTCAAAACAACAAATTGGCGAAGGGCGTAATTGGTATGTGATTCACACATACGCAGGGTACGAAAATGCAGTGCAAAGAAATCTCAAGCAGCGTATCGAATCTCTCGGTATGGAAGATAAGATTTTTGATGTAGTTGTGCCTGTAGAAAAGAAAATCAAAATCAAAGCAGGGAAGCGGGTAGAGGAAGAAGAAAAAATCTACCCAGGATACGTGCTTGTGGACATGATCGTAACTGATGACTCGTGGTACGTAGTGCGAAACACTCCACGTGTGACTGGTTTCGTGGGATCGGGTGTGTTTCCTGTGCCTGTAGAAAAGAAAGAAGTTGAATCTTTGTTTGCTCGTATGAATGCGCATACCGCAAAACATAAGATCGACTTAGGAGCAGGTGATATGGTTTCAATCGTAGATGGTCCGTTTAAAGACCTCGAAGGTAAGGTGTCAGAAGTGGATGAAGAGCGAGGTAAGGTGAAGGTACTTGTTGCTATGTTTGGACGAGAGACACCCGTCGAACTCGACTTCCTCCAGGTTCGCAAGAGTTAAACTTCCAAATCTGGCGAACTCCTCGTTCCCAAATTAAAAATTCTCGTCACCTTACCATTACGTAAGGCTCCTCGTATTTTTAATTTCTCACGTCGGATTTCATCCAGATTATGAAAGTTTTTACGAAAGGATTGAAAGTTTATTATAAATAAGGTATAGTGTCGTTTCCCGCGCTTCTCGGGATTTTAAATAAAATTCCAAAATTATGGCTAAAAAAATAACAAAAAAACTAAAACTCGTTATCCCTGCGGGTAAAGCAAACCCAGCTCCTCCAGTTGGTCCTGCGCTTGGACAGGCGGGTGTAGCTATCGGTGAATTCGTAAAACAATTCAACGATGCGACAGCAAAGATGATGGGCGATATCGTGCCTGTAGAGATTACAGTGTATGAAGACCGAACATTCACCTTTGTACTCAAAACTCCTCCAGCATCAAGTTTGATCCTCAAGGCTCTTGGAAAAGAGAAAGGATCAGGAAAGAATGCTACTTCTAAAATCGGTACTCTCACAAAAGCTCAGCTTAAGGAGATTGCAGAAAAGAAGATGGTAGATCTCAATGCTCATGATGTGGAAGCTGCGATGAAAATCATCGCGGGATCAGCGAGATCGATGGGAGTAGAGGTTAAATAGCTCGACTTTTATATTTCGCTTCTGATATACTAATTAAACAAAAGGCGTGCCTCCGGGTATGCCTTTTGTATTATACAAAAGCACCTCTCGGTGCTTTTTGTGAATATATTATTTCGACTAACTTCGAGCGAAATGAGAGAGTCATCTCTCTCATTTCCGAGATGTGACGTCAAAATAAAAGGTAAATACCTTTTATTTTCTTTTCTTAATATCTCTATCAGTATACAGCTTTGGAAGCATTGAAAGCGGATCCCATTCTTTCTTGAGTTTAGTTATATCTGTGGTTGTCTGGTATTTTCCTGAATGAGCGTAGTTCTTGTCGAGGATCGGGCCTGTCTCAAAGAAGATAAGTTGGGCAATACGTCTCCCGACTACAAGGGGGATATGGTAGTGCTTTGAATTGTTTGTAATCTCCATTGTCCATCGGTTTACATATCCTACGTCACCCCATCCTGCACATTTACATACTTCAATAAAGCTTCGTCCGAGTGAAGAGCGAGCCTTCATCATCGTGGTGATGTGGTTTAATCCGCCAATAAATTCATTGGTGTGGGCGAGGATAGTTTCTCCGGGAGCAAGAAGAATTACCTTGTCAGTCGGAGCGATGTTGCCAAAGGTAAATTTGTAATCAGAGAATACTTCTTTTGCAGGGCGTGCTCGTTTGGGGGTAGTGCCCCATACATGATCTACATGATCCTTTTCGTAAATATTGAAGATATTCTGGAAGTGTTTTGGGGGTTGTTCGGCAAAAAAGTATTCACCGAGGGTAAGGTCGTAACTTGAGGTTGCTAAGTTTTCTTTGGTAAAAGGGCTAATAATAATATTGCCCGCTTTGAGTTCTTCTAGAATTTTTTTGTCGCTGAGTGCCATATGTGTTGAGTATAGAAAATCGTCCGTATAATTGCAATCATTTACTTAATAGTAATATCGTGTTCACCTCGTTTTACATCAAATCGATCAGGATCTTTGTCGAGATGAACAATGAGTCCGTGTGATTTAAATGTCTCAGTCAGAGTATGTGCGATTTGGATTGCGCGCTTGCGTAGTGTGGGGTGGACAAAACGAGTTGCACGAAGTTCCGCAAGGTATACAAGATGAGGAAGTGATCCGGTGATGCGATTTGGTAATCGATAACCCATTGGAATATAGTACTGAGCTTCTGTCGGTGAGAGATGTAACTTTTCCAAAGCAACCCTCTGTGTTTCAAGGAGAGCCTCCGCTTCTTCACGGAGTGCTTGAGGGAGTTCGTCCAAGTACCACGGTTCAAAACCATGATCCATGGTGACGAGCGGCATGCGTTGGGTAATTGCTCTGTGGCGTTGTATGTCTCGGAAAGATCCAAAATCAAGAAGAAATTCAAATTGAACAGTACCGCATTCAGTAAGTTCTTTTGGTATTTCGGTTTTTGCTGGACGTGTCTGTAGGGTTTGGTTGTGGAGTGAAAGGAGCCGCGTATCAACTGAATTTTGAGTGAGTGCAAAATCCACACCTTCTTTTTTGGTGAAGTAATAGTGTGTGTTCATCCATTCTTGATTGAAGTTCTCTGTCGCATCATAACGCTTGTGCCCAAAAGAGCTTGGAAAGGCTTCGGTGAGTGCTTCCTCGATTTTTTCTGCGACATCCCGGACTTCTGTGAGTGGGTGATGACGAAGACGAAGGAGGTGGTCTGCTGCTTGGCGAAAATTCGTATGCCATGCAAGATTTGTGCTTGCGCCAGAAGGTAGGAAACTGCGCATAATATCAAACGCCCGAGCCATGATAGCTTTCGTATAAATTTTCTCTTCTTCACTTTCTTGTTTTGGAAAACGGTTTGGTAGTTCTTCAGAAAGTACAGCGAGACCTTTCATATAAAAAGTTCTCCAAGTTTCAAGGATAGTATGTGATTCTGGTGTTTGTGCGGGGTCAATAAATGGTTGGTGCGCAAAATCGATATACCGAGTCGATGCCTCTTGTCCAGAATAAAGTGGCCAGTCCTGGATCGCTTTTGCAACAAGCATTGATACACCTTCAATAAAAAGTGTACAGGTGCCACAGTCTCCAATCGACTTATGGCCGTAACCTACGTAAAAGGTGGACATAAATTTTTCAGGGCCTTTTGAGGCGAGTACTTCTAGGTGGTTTTTTATACCTCCAATCGATCGAGAATGAAGCGCCTGAAGCATCGCTTCTGCTTCAGAGGTGATAGTTGCACCTGTTTCGAGTACCAACACCATACCTCCACCGGGGAGTTGTTTTTGAATATGTTTGATTGATTGTAGATCCATAAAGTAAAGTATATGATTAATGCCGAGGGATATGATTAATAATACCACAATCAAATATGACAGAGAAAAAGGCAAAATTTATTGTACTCGAGGGGTTGGATGGTTCAGGAAAAACAGAAATGATGAATCGTCTGAAAATTGATTTTCCTGATTTTGTATACACACGAGAGCCGGGAGGATCTGTGTTTGGTGAAGCATTGCGACAGGTGTTACTGGGTGACATTGCAAAAGAAGTGCCACCAAAGGCAATGTTGCTCGGGTTTATGTCTGCCCGCTCATCACACATTGATGAATTAATCATTCCTGCTTTAGAGAAACAGATAACAGTGGTTTCTGACCGATGCGATGGATCTAGTTTTGCATTCCAATTGTATGGGCAAAATAATTTAGATTTAACGGATTTTTTCTGGGATTTACGAAAGAAGATATTTGCTGATTTAACTGTTCATTATATATATCTCAGAATTACCCCTGAGATTGCAGACGCTCGAAGAAAAAATAGAACTGAATCAAATCATTTTGATCTACAGGAAAAAGAGTATCATGAGAGGGTTTTTAAAGGGTATGAAGTTTTTTTCGATATACTCTCTTCGGGGCACACTACAAGTACACATGTGCACAGGATTGATGCGACTGCTGACAAAGATACCGTATATGCATCTGTACATTCATGTGTAAGCACATTACTCAAAGATAATTAAAAGATATGAAAGACACTCAAATCAAAAAACTCATAGATGCAGAAAAGAAGCGACAGAAAAGTGTTATCAATCTCATCGCGTCTGAAAATTACGTATCAAAAGATGTGCTTGAAGCGCTCGGCTCAGAGCTTACCAATAAATATGCAGAAGGGTATCCAGGGAAGCGGTACTATGGGGGACAGGTGTACGTGGACCAGATAGAAGAACTAGCTCAAGCGAGAGCACTTAAACTTTTTGGTTTGTCTTCTAAAAAATGGCACGTCAATGTGCAGCCACTTTCAGGCTCACCTGCAAACTTGGCGGTGTATGTAGGTCTCGTGCCAAAAGAGGGAAAGATTATGGGAATGTCACTTGATCACGGAGGACATCTGACTCATGGACACAAAGTATCTGCGACTGGTAAATTTTGGCAGCAAGTTCCGTTTGGAGTCGACCCTGTGACTGAAGTGATCAACTACGAAGAAATAAAAAAGATTGCCCAGCAGGAAAAACCACAGATTATTGTTGCAGGATTTACTGCGTATCCACGCAAAGTTGATTTCAAAAAGTTTCGAGAAATTGCAGATAGTGTGGGAGCGCTCCTGATGGTAGACATGTCTCACTTCGGTGGACTTGTGGCGGGCAAGGTGTACTCATCGCCATTTTTGTATGCAGATGTGGTGACCACGACTGTACACAAGACACTTCGGGGTCCGCGCTCCGCTATGATTTTCTCAAAGATAGATGAAAGAGAGCTGTATAAGAAAATTGACCGAGCTGTATTTCCAGGTCTTCAGGGTGGGCCACATTTGAATCAAATTGCAGGAGTTGCAGTTGCGCTCAAAGAGGCAGATACTCCAGCATTTAAAAAATACGCACAGCAGGTTGTAAAAAATGCAGCTGCACTTGCAAAAGAATTGAAAAAACTTGGATGGAAAATTATTTCAGGTGGAACCGATACGCATCTGATTCTCATGGACACATGGATGGGAGGTGTCGGTATTTCTGGAAAGGAAGCGGGGGATAAACTTGAGAAGGCAGGTATTATTGTAAATAAAAATAGTATTCCCGGAGAGACTCGTTCGCCGATGGATCCGTCTGGTATGCGCTTGGGTACTGCAGCAGAGACAACGCGAGGGAAAAAGGAGAAAGATATGGTAAAAATCGCTCAAAAAATTGATTCGATTTTGCGTAAGAAATAGGTTTTTAGAAAAACTTCTACCTCACCATAGCTCTTTTGGAGCACGCATAAATTTCTACTGAAATTTTGCTCAGTCTCGGCTCCCTTACAGGGACAGTACACCTTTCACATCTGAGTACAGATGCTCAAGGTTTTACGAAGTGAGGTCACTCACTTCTCACCCGCCTTGCGAAGTCTCCAAAAGAGCTATGGTTTCGTGAAGTTTTTATCCGTCTTTATAAATAAGTGTCATAATGTTATTATTGCCGTAATGACATTACAGCACACAATTAAACAGTGGATTGCGGAGACACTTTCGATCGACGATGATGTGGTGCTCGAATACCCAGGAGATACGACTCATGGGGATTTTGCGACCAATATCGCTCTTGTGTATGCAAGGCAGTACGGTAAAAACCCACGTGAACTTGCGGGGGAATTTGTCGAAAAACTTCTGGCACACAAGTTGCCTGAAATCGCATCTATTGAAACTGCTGGTCCCGGCTTTATTAACTTCAAACTTACTCCAGAAGTTTTTGGAAATGTGGTGGAAAAAATTGTGACGGTTGGAAAAACGTTTGGAAATCACACTCGACTTTCAGGGCAGAGAATTATTGTTGAATACACACAGCCAAATCCATTTAAAGAATTCCATATTGGCCATTTAATGAATGATATTATCGGAGAATCAATTTCTCGCCTATTTGAAGCGCATGGAACAGAAGTAATTCGTGCAACCTATCATGGTGATGTAGGACTTCATGTTGCAAAAGCGGTATGGGGTTTGCAAAGTATGGAAGTTGGTACTGAGATGGATGCTCATATGCTCGGAAAAGCGTATGCAACAGGTGCAAAACTTTTTGAAGAAAATGAGGAAGTTAAAAAAGAAATTATTGCACTCAATAAAGTGGTGTATGACCGATCAGATCCTGATGTGAATATGCTGTATGACACAGGTCGAGAAGTGTCACTCAATTATTTTGAATCACTCTATAAACGCCTCGGAAGTAATTTTGATTTTCATTTTTATGAAAGCGAAACAGCTCCTATTGGTAAAGCACTTGTGGAGGAATATTTGAAGACAGATGTATTTGAAGAAAGTGAAGGGGCGGTGATTTATCGTGGAGAAAAAGTAGGACTTCATACACGAGTATTTTTAAGTAAAGAAGGTTTGCCGACATACGAAGCAAAAGAGCTTGGACTTATTGCATTAAAAAAAGAGAAAATTGGAAACTTCGATCTCTCGGTGACTATTACTGCAAATGAACAAAATGCATTTTTCAGTGTCGTGGAAAAAGCTGCTGAAGAAGTGTTTCCAGATCTTGGTGCAAAACTTCTCCATCTTTCTCATGGAATGATGAAATTGCCAAGTGGAAAAATGTCTTCACGAACCGGGGATGTCGTCACTGCTGAAGCGATGATTGAGACAGTTAAAGAAGCGGCAAAGATGAAAATAAAACCAGGAGTATTTTCTGTTGCACAGCAAGATGATATTACAGAAAAAGTAGCCCTCGCTGCGTTGCGTTACACAATCCTCCGACAATCAATCGGTGGGGATATTATTTTTGATATCAACCAAGCACTCTCACTCGAAGGGGATTCTGGTCCGTATCTTCAGTATGCATCGGTCCGTGCATCAACGTTACTTAAGAAAGCAGAGGGTCTCGTGGAAGTTTCTCCTATGCTACCTACAGACTGGCAGACGACACATATCGAGCGTCTCCTTCAGCGCTACCCACGTATTATCGACCGAGCAGGGCGAGAATATGCTCCGCACCAGCTTGTAACCTACCTCACTGAACTTGCAGGCTCTTTCAATTCATTTTATGGGTCTCATAAAATTATCGATGCTTCTGACTCCACTTCAGGATACCGTCTCGCAATCACTAAAGCATTTGTGGATGTGATGACTTCGGGTCTCCATCTTCTTGGGATTGAAATCCCAAGTGAAATGTAATATCAAAGTGTATCTCTGATATATCTAGCCCTAAGCCGGGCTTAGGGCTAAGGTTTTCTTTATAAAAATCGGTGGAAATGATAGTATTGGCCTATAACACGTAAGAGAATATGGCAGAGGATAAAGAAAAACAACTAAAGAGCGAAACCGCAGAGCGAGAAGAAGCAATTCTCGATTTTTGGCAAAAGGAAAAAATCTTTGAAAAGACTCTGACAAAAGACGCGCCTCTTGGTAACTTTGTATTTTTTGACGGCCCTCCATTTGCGACCGGGCTTCCACACTATGGACACATCCTTGCAGGGACTATTAAAGACGTTATCCCTCGATACCAGACAATGAAAGGTAAGCGAGTGCTTCGTCGATGGGGATGGGATTGTCACGGACTACCGATCGAAAACTTAATTGAAAAAGAACTCGGTCTCGAGACCAAGAAAGATATTGAAGTGCTTGGAGTAGGTAAGTTCAACCAAGCTGCTCGAAATGCGGTGATGCGATATCGAGATGAATGGACAAAAATCATTCCGCGTATGGGACGCTGGGTGGATATGGAAAATGACTACAAGACGATGGACAAAACATACACCGAGTCTGTCTGGTGGTCTTTCAAAACACTCAATGAGAAGGGTCTGGTCTACAAAGGCTTTAAGACAATGCAGATTTGTCCACGATGCGGCACAACACTTTCAAACTTTGAAGTAAACCAAGGATACAAAGATATCACTGATATTTCTGTATATGTAGAATTTGAACTCGTCGATGAACCGGGAACATATCTGCTTGCGTGGACCACGACACCGTGGACGCTTCCAGGAAATGCAGCGCTTGCTGTAGGTGAAGACATTGAGTATTGGAAGGTTTCTATAACGGAGGATGTCGAAGGTGTGTCAGCTGGTACTTATATCTTTGCAAAAGATGCTGTGTTATCAAGACCTAATGTTCCAGATGTTTTACATAAGCTGGCAGTTCTTGGAGAAAACGGCATACATAATGCAAAAAAGATTACAATAAAAGGCTCAGATCTTGTTGGAAAATCCTACAAACCAATTTTTGATTATTACAA
>CAYJEE010000006.1:0-8430 GCA_964369145.1 uncultured Candidatus Saccharibacteria bacterium | reverse complement strand
TAAAAGGCTCAGATCTTGTTGGAAAATCCTACAAACCAATTTTTGATTATTACAACACTGACGCTCTCGAGTACAAAGAAAATGCATGGAAAGTATATGCAGGGGATTTTGTGACGACTGACACAGGTACAGGTATTGTGCACATCGCTCCAGCATTTGGAGAAGACGACCTCGCTCTCGGTCAGAAAAACTCACTACCGTTTATTCAGCATGTTGGATTCGATGGGATTATCAAACCAGAAGTGACGGATTTTGCAGGTCTTTTTGCAAAACCTAAAAACGCAGACGGTGAAAAAGATGCACATCAAAAAACAGATATCGAAGTGATCAAAGTGCTTGCAGCAAAAGGTGTGCTTTTCAGTAAAGAAAAAATAATTCACTCATATCCGCATTGTTGGAGATGTGAGACTCCGCTTCTAAACTATGCGACGTCTTCATGGTTTGTGAAAGTGACTGATTTGAAAGATCGTATGTCTGCACTCAATGAAAAAGTAGAATGGGTGCCAGAGACGATTGGTACAGGGCGTTTTGGTAAATGGATCGAAGGTGCTCGAGACTGGTCAGTGTCCCGTGCGCGATACTGGGGCGCACCGCTTCCTGTGTGGGAAAGTGCAGATGGTGAACGTGCATATATCGGATCTGTCGGTGAATTAAAGTCTCGTATAGAAAAACGAAATAA
Organism: uncultured Candidatus Saccharibacteria bacterium; assembly: GCA_964369145.1. GTDB lineage: Bacteria > Patescibacteriota > Minisyncoccia > Phycocordibacterales > DATDWN01 > UBA910. Next base: position 7,751 of record CAYJEE010000006.1, on the reverse strand, counting down.
TTTCTTTTTGGTGCGACATGGAGAGTCAGAGGGAAATGCAGTGGGAGATAAAATCAGCTCAAACCCTCTTCACAATGACCTCCTCACCGCTCTCGGCAAAAAAGAGGCGAGTGATGCGGGAGCCCAGCTCAAAGATACACAGATTGATGTGATTATTACATCTCCTTTTGTGCGAACAAAAGAAACAGCTCAGATTATTGCGGAGACTATCGGATATACTGGAGAAATTATCGAGGATTCTCGACTGGTTGAGATCAATACTGGTGACTACGACGGAAAGCCGTGGCCTTCATTTATGACACATTTTGCATCAATCAAAGAAAGATTTACGACTCATGTAGATGGTGCAGAAAACTGGGAAGATACTCGAAAGCGTGCATGTGAAGCGATGTATGATATCAATGCGCGCTATGAAGGAAAGAATATTCTTGTGGTGAGTCATGGAGCACCACTTCATTTGATTGATCTTGCGTCACGTGGATATTCGAAAGAAGAAATCATTACTCATTATTATGATGATGCGTTTATGAACGCGGAGGTAAAAGAGGTTGATTGGAGAGATTTGCCTCACAATGAATATGCAGAGATTGATCTCCATAGACCATATATCGATGAAGTGGTGTTGACGTCATCAAAAGGTGAGGTGATGCGACGAGTACCAGAGGTGTTTGATACCTGGTATGACTCTGGTTCGATGCCGTATGCTCAACAACACTATCCGTTTGAAAACAAAGAGCTGTTTGAACAAACAAACAGTCCGATCTTTCCTGCAGATTTTATTGCAGAAGGTCTCGATCAAACACGAGGATGGTTCTATACATTACTCGTACTCGGTACAGGGCTTTTCGAAAAATCTCCATACAACAATGTCATTGTAAACGGTCTTGTTCTCGCTGAAGATGGCCGTAAGATGTCGAAGAGTTTGAAAAACTATCCAGACGTGATGGATGTGGTCAATACCTATGGTGCAGATGCGGTGCGTTACTATATGGTCGCTTCGCCGATTGTAAAAGGGGAGGATCTAAATTTTTCAACCGTAGGTGTGGATGAAATACATAAAAAAATAATTGCAAAATTGGTAAACATTTTGTCTTTCTATGACATGTACAAGAAAGATGTGTTGGAAAAAGGGGATCCGACCGCGCTTGATCTCTGGATTACTTCGCGTCTCGCATCACTTACTCAAGTAGTCACCGAGTCACTGGATTCATACGAACTCGACAGAGCTGCGCGACCAATTCTTGATTTTGTTGATGATTTTTCTACATGGTATGTGAGACGTTCTCGAGACCGTTTCAAATCTGATGATGTAAAAGTGTCAGGTACTGCATTGTGGTACACCGCACATACACTCAAAGAACTGTCAAAAATAATAGCTCCATTCATGCCGTTTATTGCTGAGCATATTTATCAGGCGGTAAAAGGAGAAGGAGATGCTGAGAGCGTCCATCTGTCACAGTGGCCAGTAGAAGAACATGTTGACACTGACCTTGTCTTGCAAATGCAAAAAGCTCGTGAGGTTGTTTCTGCAGCACTTCAGGTGCGTGCAAAGGCAAATATAAAAGTACGACAACCACTCGCGTCTCTTGTAATACAAGAAGATATAAATGCAGAACTTCGAGCGATTATTGCAGATGAAGTAAATGTAAAAGAAGTAGTCTCTGATCCTTCGATGACTGCTCCACTGGAGCTCGATACCACACTTACACCTGATCTGATCGAAGAAGGAATTGCTCGAGATATTATCCGAGCTATTCAAGATGCTCGTAAAAAAGAAAATCTACAACCATCACAAATGGTATCACTGACTATACAGGGAATCGGACAAGAGTTTATGGATCGATGGGGAGAGATGATACAAAAACCAACCGGAATACAGAAAGTAACCATAATTGACGCTCCTGGTCCACACCTCCTCAGTCTTGATTCATTGTCGATTACATTCTCGTTGTATTAAAAAATTCTGTATGTCATATCAGATATACACCACCAAAGCGTTGATCCTCAAGCGTATTCCGTATGATGCAAACGTCTCATATCTTTTGTATACAAAAGATTTTGGTTTAATCAGCGCACTTGCGACAGGTGTAAGAAAGAGTGAATCAAAGCTTCGCTATGCACTCCAGGAGTACTCTCTTATCGACATTTCTTTGGTGAAAGGTAGGTCTACGTGGCGTATCACCTCGGCTATTCTCGAAAAAAATCTTTACATTGCCACAGAAGCAAAAGAGGCTAAAGCGGTGGTTGCGAGGATATGTACCCAAGTGTTGCGGCTCGTTGTGGGACAAGAAAAAGATGAACAGCTTTTTTCAAGTCTAACAGAAGGGCTGCGTGAGCTTTCGGTGTGTAGACTGGAAGATGTGTCGGTACTTGAAATACTGATTATGCTTCGAATGCTTCATTTGTTGGGATATGTCTCCGAGGTGGAAAGTTCTCTCTGTACTATGGTGAGCACATACAATACATCTGTATATGAAGAGGTGCGATCTTCACGAACTCTTTTTATTCAACATATCAACAAAGGATTACAAGAAAGTCAGTTATAAATATACGAATATACGAATTGAAAACCTACGAATGAATTCATAAGTAACCATTCGTAGATGTGTATTTATTCGTATGTTTACATAAGATAATGGTATAATAAATCCATGACTGTAGAAGATGATCGAATAGAACAACTCAAACGAAAACTCTATTCACGAGAAGGTTTTACTCCTGCTTCACATCGGTTTCAAATGAACCCGCGTGAAGAGAATGTTGTTGATGGTTGGGGGAGTGAGACGGGCCTTAAGATAAATGGTGTAGAGAGCGCACCTCAGACACATCCTCTTTTAAAAAAGTTTCTCGGAGGCGCGTTATTGTTTTTTCTCGTATCTCTCGGAATCGCGTTCTATATGTTTTTCATGGAGGGCAATCAGGTGTCATCTGCAAACGTGGATATCCAGATTGTTGGCCCTGCAAGTATTGCCTCCGGTGAACCGGTTGATCTTGGGGTGTCGCTCATAAATGAAAACAGGACCGCATTGCAAGATGTGGTGCTCACTGTCGAGTATCCTGATGGGTCGCGAGCCTCTGCAGAGAGTACAGAGCCTCTCAAATGGACAACTGAGAATATAGAAACTATCGGAAAAGGTTCGGTGCACACAACAACAACCAAGTTTGTTGTATTTGGGGATAAGGATATTCCGAAAACCTTGAATTATAAAATGGAATACACTGTCGCTGGGTCAAATGCGCGATTTACTAAAGAAAAGAAATACGACGTGATGATCGGGTCATCGCCGCTTTTGGTACACGTGACTGCTCCTCAGGAGGTCAACTCTGGTCAGCAGTTTCAAATGCAGGTGACGGTTACGTCAAATTCAACGTCGTTGTTAAAAGGAGTGATTGTTGCAGTCGAGTATCCATACGGATTTTCATATAGCGATTCATCACTCACTCCAGAAAATGATAATCGCACATGGAAGATTGGTGATTTAAAAAATGGTGATAAAAAAGTATTTACGATTACCGGTAAAGTGATTGCTCAGGACAATGAAGAGCGAACATTTCGATATATGGTGGGCGTAGAAGGTGAGCAGGGAACGCTCGATACTATACTCGGTACCGCAATGCCCACTATCTCTTTGCGTAAACCATTTTTCAATACAACATTTTCTATCGGAGGAGATTCTTCTGACATAGTAGGAGCCAATGCAACAGGGCGTGTTCAAGCGCAGCTTTCTTTGGTAAATACACTGGCAGACTCATTGTCTAATGTAGTGGTAGAGGTACGTATGGCAGGACAAGTACTCAATAAATTTGGCGTGAGAGTTCTTGATGGTGGCTTCTACCAGTCAACACAAAATGTGATTGTATGGGATAAAAATACAAATCAAAATTTCACAGACTTACGACCAGGAGAAAAAATCCAAACAAGTTTTGATCTTCAGGATTTTAATGTTCCTCAAAATACTAAAAATCCAGAAATTACTTTTGATGTGACGTTGAAGGGAGTGCGGTCTTTGGTGGGAGGAGGAGTGGATAATGTAACTTCAACAGTAACAAAAAAATTACGATTCTTTACCAATCTTAAACTTATCCCACGCACATTTCGTTCTGGCGTGTTTACAAATACTGGACCTGTCCCACCTCGAAAAGAAATCGCATCGACCTATACAGTAGAGTGGGCGCTTTCAAATACACACAACGATGTCTCGGGAGCACAAGTGAAAGCTGTCTTGCCGGTATATGTGGATTGGATGGGAGCAGTGTCTCCAAATACAGAAAGTGTTGTATATGATCCTGATACTCGCACAGTCTCATGGAATGCGGGTACTGTACCTGCGCTTGCAGGATTTAGTACTTCAGCGAAAAAAGTGCAGTTTCAAGTGAGGTTAAATCCGAGTGCGTCACAGGTAGGTATAAGTCCAGCGCTTACCGGACAGATACTAGTGTCAGGAACTGATGCATTTGTAAATAAAAGAGTAGATGTGACGGCAGATCCTTCGACTACCGACACTTCAGATGGATTCTCAGGTATTGTCCAGTAAGAGTCCCTATAGTGGCGCACTTCTTTGTCAGACTTCAAAAAATAATTGTCACCGTACGCCAAGTACGGCTCCAATTATTTTTCTTGTCTTTCGCGAATTGCATCCACTATAAAAACTCTGAGCAAAGGGGTTAATCGGTTGATTGTGAGACATATTTAATATACTATTTGAAAATATGGCAGAAAAAAATCAAGAATTGATGGAAAAGATCGTATCTCTCTGTAAACGCCGAGGGTTTATTTTTCCTGGATCTGAAATCTATGGGGGACTTGCGGGTACCTTTGACTATGGGCCGCTTGGTGTAGCGTTGAGGAATAATATTAAAGCCGTGTGGTGGAAGCGTTTTGTACTTGATCGGGAAGATATGTACGGAGTAGATGCATCGCTGATTACTTCTGCAAGAATATGGCAAGCATCGGGACACCTTGGTGCTGGTTTTGCCGATCCTATGGTTGAAGATTTGAAAACTAAAAAAAGATATCGAGCGGATCATATTCTTGAAGAAAATGGGGTTGATACTACTGGTATGTCTGTTGAACAAATGGATATGGTTATTAAAGAAAAGAAAATCCTTTCACCTGATGGAAATCCTTTGAGTGATGCACGAAAATTTAATATGATGTTTCCTGTGCATATGGGGGCAATGCAGACAGATGAATCGATTGCATATCTTCGAGGAGAAACTGCTCCAGGTATGTTTGTTAACTTTAAAAATATTTTGGATTCATTTCATCCAAAACTTCCATTCGGTATGGCTCAGATCGGTAAGGCATTTCGAAATGAAATTGCTCCCGGTAATTTTATTTTCCGTCTCCGAGAACTAGAACAGATGGAAATCGAGTATTTTGTTGAGCAGTCAGAATGGGAAAAAGTATTTGAAGGGTTTGTTGTAGAGATACATAGTTTTATGACGGATATTGGTTTGCCAAAAGAAAAAGTACATGAGTTGGAGGTTGCTCCAGAAGACAGGGCTCATTATTCAAAACGTACAATTGATTTTGAATTTGATTATCCATTTGGACGAAAAGAGTTGTATGGTCTTGCATATCGAACGGATTTTGATTTATCTGCACATGCAATAGCTTCAGGGGTGGATTTGTCATACTTTAACGAAGAAACAAAAGAAAGATTTATTCCTCATTGTGTAGAGCCTTCTTTTGGTGTTGATCGGACACTGCTCGCAGTTCTTACATCAGCATACACCGAAGATGATTTAGGAGGGGAAACACGAAGCTATTTGAAATTCTCACCGAAGATTGCTCCAGTGATTGTGTCAGTGTCTCCACTTTTGAAAAACAAACCAGAGCTTGTATCGGCTGCTCGGGAGGTGTTTGTACAACTCAAGAAAAAATTTGGCCGAGTGACATTTGATGACAACGGAAATATTGGAAAACGATACCGAAGACAAGATGAAATCGGCACACCATTTTGTGTGGTGTGTGATTTCGAAACAATCGAGCAGGGTACAGGGGTGACAATTCGAGATCGAGACACCGGTGAGCAGAAGCGAATGCAAGTACCTGAATTAATTGCTTTTATTGAAGAAAGTTTGAAGTAAGTAATTCTTATGAATAGCAAAGGGAACCCTTTGCGGGGTCCCCAGGCCGTAGAAATTGACGCTTTAAGGCCGTTTAGAGTCTAGCAAATGTGTAATTTTTGTAAATTACTTAATTTGATAAAAACTGCAGAGTGTGCAACCTATATTTATGGCCATATTTATCTAAATCTAACAATTTGCATTTTTTTGAGCAAATTGTTATAATGTAATTATGATTATATTTGATAGATTTCTAGAGCAGAAAATAGAGCCTCTTTTGTTTAAAAAACGAGCAATACTCATATTTGGCCCACGACAAGCGGGTAAAACTACGCTTGCAAAGAAAATATTACGTAAGTACACAAAAGATGATTCAGATGCGTATTTTAACTGTGATGAGACTGTCGTAAGAAATTACTTCAAAGTTGGGGAGCCTGATTTGCTTAAAACTCTGGTTGGCGATAGAAAAATTGTTGTATTTGATGAGGCTCAAACGATACAGAATATAGGAAAAATTCTTAAGGTGTTTATTGATACATACCCAGACATACAGATTATTACCACAGGCTCATCATCGTTTGACTTGGCAAATAAAATAAACGAACCCCTTACAGGGAGGTCTTTTGAGTTTACATTGTATCCACTTTCTCTGGCGGAAATAAAAGCTTCTCAGAGTGTAGCTCTAGAAGATATGTATGAATATATAAAACTTGGAACATATCCAGCAATCGTTGGAGAAAAAGGTGTGTCGGTTAAAGAAAATCTACTGAGAAATATTACAACAAATTATTTGTATAAAGACATTTATATTTTTGAGTCTATTAAAAATCCTCAGATTTTTGAGGATTTAATAAAAGCGCTGGCTTATCAAATTGGTAGTGAAGTGTCTGTATCAGAACTGGCGAATACACTCAAAACAAGTAGAGCAAATGTGGATAAATACCTCAAATTACTTGAACAATCATATATCATTAAAAAAGTAAGATCTTATGCAAAAAATAGTAGAAATGAGTTAAAAAAATCCTTCAAAGTTTACTTTATTGATACAGGTATACGAAACGCTGTTTTAGGACAGATAGAAGAGGCACTCTTTGAACGAGAAGATAAAGGTAGATTATTTGAAAACTTTTTCTTTTCAGAATTGTTAAAAAATAATTCAGGGGTTGTATTTCCACCAGACATATTTTTCTGGAGGACACGAGATCAGAAAGAAGTGGATTTTCTTGAAGTTCAAGGCGACAGCATCAATGCATATGAGTGTAAGTGGTCAAAGACAAATGTGAAGTTTGAACACTTTTTAAAGATATATCCGCATGCTCAAGTTAAAGTTGTTACTCCAGAGATTTTACTTGAACAACCAGATTCATTTATATGATTAAAACTCTAATGAAATTATTTACTCGGAAAAGCCCAGAAAATAAGGAAAAGAATGACTTTTCTGAGTTTTTCTTGCATGCCAAATCTAAAGATAAAGCAAAGGTAATTCGACGAGTTCTTAAAGAAGCAAGCGACGAACAGAGAGCTTTAATCAAAAAATATAGAGAAGCAAAAACCGCCTAAATAGGGCGGTTTTGGTGCTATTGACAAAGTGATCTTAATCGGTGTATAATATACACAGATACAAAGGCCTCTAGTTACCCCTCAATTAGGACACTCGACCTAATAATACCTCATTCGCA
>CAYJEE010000005.1:0-46395 GCA_964369145.1 uncultured Candidatus Saccharibacteria bacterium | reverse complement strand
AGTGGGGTAACGAACGCAACCCTCGTTGTCTGTTACAAGTGTCAGGCGAGACTGCTCAGCTCTTTGCGTAGAAAAGCAAGGAGGACATAAAACAGAAACGAGATGAAACGATAACTATAAATAATAAGTAGAAAGTATAAGAAGGAAGTGATTCGGGACGTCCCGTTTCTGTTAGCTTTTGTAAATAAAGAGCTGAGAGGAAGGTGAGGATGACGCCAGGTCAGCATGTCCCTCTGATACCTTGGGCTACACACATAATACAATGGTCACCACAACGCGTCGCGACGGGGAAACCCTGAGCCAATCGTAATAAAAGTGGCCCCAGTTCGGATTGAGGGCTGAAACTCGACCTCATGAAGTTGGATTTGCTAGTAATCGCGGGTCAGACATACCGCGGTGAATACGTTCTCAAGTCTTGTACTCACCGCCCGTCAACTCAAGGGAGATGGGAATACCCGAAGGATCACGTATGTGGTACCACGGTAAGCTCATTGACAGGGAGTAAGTCGTAACAAGGCACGGGTAGCGGAAGCTGCTCGTGGATTAATTCAATTTTGAAACCATGATGTATCTTTGATACTCATTTATGGTGTCGATATTGCGCATTCCAATTGGATGCACAATGGACTATAACTTCATGTCCTTAAAAAGTTTGGCACCGGAGAAAGATCCGGTAGAACGGAACAAAACAAAGAATAGTAAGTTTCAGAAAAGCACCCCGAAAGGGGTGTTTTTCTATGCAAAGGAGAAGACTTGACATGTATATAACGCAGATGTATAATTTAAACTATGAAACTCAGTTCTTTGTTTTGTACAACGGCGGTTTTTTTTGCGCTCTTTGGGGTCTATACGGCCTTAGGGCCGAAGGATCCGATTGATGACAGTTTTTTTGCTGGCCTCATGTGGGTCAGCTTGCTATCCCTCCTGGGAGGGGTTTTGTCCCTGATCCTCTCTCAGAAGAAGGAGAAGAGGGAGATGCTTCGGCGTCTTAGGGAGTCCGATTGGACAGCCCGCAAAGACGAGCATTCAGGTGTGCGGAGCTAACTTTGCGCACCTTATCTTGACCGGCGTTCCTTGTGGACGCCGGCTTTTGTTTTCTTGTAAAAATACGGTTTTTCTGATATATTTTGCGAGTATTTATAGGGACAATCGACTGACCTCTTACAGAGGCTGTACCACAGGGGCACTTCTTGTTTTCTAAGAAGAGTACTTCTAAGAAAACAAAGTCGTACACCTTTTGGATTCTTTCAAAAAAATAATAATTGATTTTGTGCGCGTATAGCTCAGCTGGCTAGAGCAATCGACTGATACTCGGTAGGTCCCAGGTTCGAATCCTGGTACGCGCACAAAGTTTGGAATTATTTTTTTGAAAAAACCTCAAAAGGTCTTGCGAAGTGAGGTCACTCACTTCTCACTCGGTAGCAGGTCCGAATCGAGGTTACGCGCACTTTGAACAGAATTTTTTCATACCTTGCTTTATTCTATGGATGTGGTTATATAAAAGGGGAGGTATGCGATGTTAGAACACATAATCCAGGCGTTGCCTGGCGAAAAGCTAGCTCGTTTTCGGTTCGTGCCGTCTCGAGAGACGCGTACAACTGTTGCTTTGGTTCTTTTTGTCGGGTGCTTGCTTAGCGGACTCATTGCTGGCATCTGGTACTTTTTTGCAGCATCAGATGCTGCGACATGGACTCTTCTGTAGGGGAGGGTCGGTATGAAAGTTACAGAAAAAAATAAAATACCGATAGATGAGTTCACGATATTCTTTTGTTTGTGGCCCTTTTTGGTTTGGGTCTCTCGGGCGCTGTAGCAATACAGCGCCCAATTTGTTTGTATAAAATTCTTGTCTTTAATTTGGGGTGCGTGTATGATTATATATATGAAAAAGACATTCAATGTAATACAAGTGCTAAAAGATTCGTGGAAATTATTTTTAGTACATAAAAAGTTTTATTTAAAAACAGTTCTTATTTTTGGATTGATTGCTGTGGTTGCAGATATGCTTTCTGAAGACAAGTCAGGGAGACTTGTGGATGTCCTTCTCTCTATCATCAGCACTGTCGCTTCATGGTACGGAACCATGATACTCATGAAAGCGTCCTTGGCAGTGAGTGACAACAAACCAATCACCGAAGATGTCTCACGGTTTTCAAAAACCACAATCCTTTCATTGATCGGAGGATCGATTCTTGTAGGTATCGGATCGTTTATTGGTTTTATTTTGTTGATTATTCCTGGTGTTATTTTTGCATTACGATCAAGTCTCACACAGTACATCATCATCAAAGAAGGTTTGAAAGCTGTACCTGCAATCAAAAGAAGTCTTGCACTTACCAAGGGGTATTTCTGGAGCTTTTTCCGCCTCATACTTTGTTTTATAGTACTCGGATTTTTGTCAGTATTTCCATTATTTGGACTCGGCTTTATCGTACTTGTTCCGGTTTCCACACTTGCACTTTCGCTTATATATCAGAAGTTGCAGATGGGAGGTGCTGAAGCAGCTGCTCCAGAGCGAGCTCCACAGGCTTAGTTGCTTTGTATTGGTGAGTATGGTTTAATATTTTCGGATGACTCAAGACGAAGACGAGGTCAAAAATGACCTCCGACTCCCAATTGTTTGTTTGTCAGTAATGATTGGGATTGCGTTGTTTGGTTTCGGTTTCGTCCTAACCCCTACGGTACAGGGGTGGATGGCGAAACTCATCAGGTAGACATAAGGGGGCGCTTCGGCGCCCTTTTTCGCACCAAAACTCGCATTTTTCTTAATTTTACGCTATCATAGCCTCTTGTGGATTAGAGTCACAAATTAAGCATTATTCATTAATTGATAAATATTTCAGTATGAAAAAAACAAAAATTGTAGCAACTATAGGTCCAGCGACAACCAGTGAGGCGAGTCTCACTGCATTGCTTCAGGCAGGTATGAACATGATGCGACTTAACTTTTCGCACGGTGACTTTCCAGAACATCAGGAGCGAATCGTAAACCTCAAAAAGGCTATGAAAAAAACAGGTCTTTCTGCGGCGATTCTTCAGGACCTCGGTGGACCAAAAATCCGAATCGGAATGTTCAAAACAGAATCAGTGATGCTTAAAGTAGGGCAAACATTTACACTCACTACAGACAAAATCGAAGGTGATGAGACTCGTGTGTCTATCAACTACCCACTCCTTCCAAAAGAAGTAGAGAAAGGACATATTATATTCCTTCACGATGGAAAGAAGAAACTCCAGGTGACTGACATCAAAGGAAACGATGTGATCTGTAAGGTGCTTGTGGGTGGAGATATAAAAGGTAAACGAGGTGTAAACTTGCCAGACTCTGATCTTTCTATTAAAGCATTGACCGACAAAGATCTCGCTGATCTTGAGTTTGGTATCAAAAACAAAGTGGACTATGTAGCGCTTTCTTTTGTACGACGACCATCTGACATTACTGAGCTTCGAGACATTTTGGCAAAACGAAAATGTGATGCTGGTATTATCGCAAAAATCGAAACACCACAGGCGATTACAAACATCGATGAAATCATTGACCTCGTAGATGGTATCATGATTGCTCGAGGAGACTTGGCGATCGAAGTACCGTATGCAAAGGTGCCAGGTTACCAGAAAATGATGATTGAAAAGTGTAATGCGCTCGGCAAACCGATCATTACTGCGACTCAGATGATGGAGTCTATGATCAAGTCTCCGGTAGCAACACGAGCAGAGGTATCAGATGTTGCAAACGCAATCATCGACGGTACAGATGCAGTGATGCTTTCAGAAGAAACAACTCTCGGAGATTTCCCTGTGGATGCAGTGACCACTATGGCAACGATTGCAGAGGAAATTGAAAATGAATATGAGACTGGTTTTGCGATTTCAGAAACTCCAGAAGGCACCCTCGGATCTGCTGATGCACTTTCTGCAGCAGCGGTAAATACAGCAGAAGATACAGCGAGCGAAGCGCTTGTGGTCATCTCTGATGATGTGAAAGCGACATGGCTTGTTGCTCGATTTAAAGCATCAATGCCTGTGTACGCAGTCACTTCAAATGAGCGAACATTCAACAAGCTCAATCTCTCATGGGGTGTGACTCCGGTTCTTGTAAAGAAAGCAAAAACTTTTGCAGATGCAGTGAAAGGTGCGAAAGCGGAAATTGCTAAAATGAAAATGATAAAGAAAGGGGATACAGTAACAATCCTCGGGGCACTCGATATGAAAGGGGAGGCAAATACTATCCTTGTTGAGAAAATATAGAAAGCTTCCATATTTGGCCAATCTCATCGTCTAAAATGTAGTAAAATATTTTACGCCGTACAACCAGTACGTCTACAAATATTTTCTCCATTTTATACGCGACCTTGTCTCAAATCTGAAACCTTTAAGTGATGATAAAAAATCAAAAAGCAGCACCTCAAAAGGCTGTTTTTTGTTTACAATCTATATATAGTATGTTATTGTAAAAATAGGTTTTTACTTGGAAGGAGGCGATTATGTTTTGTCATGGACACTGTGGAACTAAGCTCACTCCAGCAAATACGTTTACCCGTACCTTGGACAAGATTGCGAGAGAGGCGGGTGTTCATGTGTTAGCTCTGGAGGAGGGTGATATTAACAACGGCAACCTGTGTGCAGATTGCGCGTTGTTTAAAAAAGCGGTTGGAGAAGAGTGGCACTCCTATACGTACACCTTACGGCTCTTACGGGCGCAGCAAAGTCGTGTGCGGGTTGTGGACAATAAAATACTGCTTCCTCCAAAGGGGTTGCAGAACGAGTGTGTAAGATGAACTTATATCTCTACACAGTCTACAGGGGGGTGTCTACTCAGGCACCCTCTTTTCTTTATCTAAAATTTGTTATCCGCTTGGGTATTCACTTTTTGCTTTTGACGTTTTAAGGCTATAATGAGTAAATGATTACCAACCGACGTACATTATTTCTGGGCATCTTTATTATCCTCATTCCATTTATTGGATTTCCTTCCGCATGGAAGACGTTCATGATTATTATCTCAGGTGCTCTTCTCGTTAGCTTCTCTGTACATATCACTATTCCTAAAAAAATACAAAAGAGAGTCCCACGACGAAGAGAAACTGTTAACCCAGTATTTAGAGAAAGTATTATTACAGAACAGAGAGCTCCTTCAAAAAAAGAGAAAATTAATACACAAAGTAATGACGTCTCTTCTTCAGAGACAGAAGGTGATCAATGACTATGATACGGACACATGCATTCGGTATCTCTCTTGTTGCGGTTGCGCTCCTTGCATGTGCACTGTTTTTTGTTTTTCCGAGTGTGTTTCCAGATACCTATACAAACCAGGCACGGGTAAGTGCAACTGAAAAAATAACAGAAGAGGTGGTTGAAGAATACAAGGCACCAGTTGCCCATATCAAAACCCCGGAAGCCGTCAAAGCAATCTATATGACGCAGTGTGTGGTCGGTACTCCGAGCTTTAGAAAAAAGTTGGTTGACCTCGTAGACACTACAGAGCTCAACTCGATCATGATTGATATTAAAGATTTTTCTGGAACGATTGGGTTTAAGACCAAAAGTCCATTACTTGCATCTGCATCAATGAAGGGGTGTGGAGCATCTGACATGAAAGAATTTATCGCAAGTCTCCACGAAAAAGGAATTTATGTCATCGGGCGCATCACAGTCTTCCAGGATCCGTTTTATACAAAAACATATCCAGAGCAAGCGGTGCAAAGTAAAAAAGGTGGTGTATGGAAAGACCGCAAAGGACTTTCATTTATCGATGTATCAAGCAGGGGCTACTGGGATGTGGTGGTTGAGCTTTCCCGAGAGTCATATGATATTGGTTTTGATGAATTAAATTATGACTACATACGATATCCGTCGGACGGCAACATGGCCGATGCTTCGTACGTAAACCCAAACAAACAAGAAGCGCTCGAAACTTTTTTCAAATACCTTCATGAAAAAGTCAGTCCACTTGGTGTAGTCACTTCGGCAGACCTTTTCGGCATAGTAACTGTCGCATATGATGATATGGGTATCGGGCAGATCTTGGAGCGAGCACTCCCGTATTTTGATTATATTGCACCGATGGTCTACCCGTCTCATTTTGCAAAGAATTTCAATGGATACCCTGATCCAAACAAAAATGTGTATGGGGTGATCGCTCACTCGATGGGGGAAGCGGTGAAGAGGACAGAAGCGACGACGACACGGTTTGCATTTATCGGAGCAGAACCGATCGCGTCTACTTCGCCAAAGCTTTACAAGAAGCCTGCATATCCTCGTACCAAGCTGCGCCCGTGGCTGCAGGACTTTAGTTATGGAGGTATCTATGGGACAAAAGAGGTGAAAGACCAGATACAGGCGACGTATGACGTGGGGCTGACTTCGTGGATGCTGTGGTCACCTTCAAATCGATACACTAGTTCGGCGCTACAAGGAAATTAAAGAGGCTTGACTTGGTTAAAAAATAGTGTAGTTTGTTGATTAGGAGGAACTCCAATGAGTTCAAATTTAGTTTTTAGAATTACGATGCGGCTCAGTGCTGCCGTGCTCCGCAAAGGACTTTCGCTTCCGCCGTCCGGGATCCGTATCTCCGTTATAAATGAGGATACTGGGCCTGTGTGGTTTGAGGCGGTTTTTCGCTTCACATTGAGTGGTGAAACACATCTCTTCTATGTTGGCAGGGTGGTATCAACGGAGTTGTATAATGATGCCGTCGCTGTCATCCCTGTGCCGTACAACAGAGAGTCGACATGGGAGAATCCAACAATGATCCTGCTTAACATGGACCACGAAAAAGAAGAGTTCCGCTTTAAGCACGAGCTCAAAACTCTTGAAGCTTTGCTCAAAACCCCCGCGTAAGCGGGGGTTTCGCTTACTTATACCTTTAAACAAAGGAGACTCTTGTTGTATAATAACTACAAACTATGGATCCTCAAAAAATAACCTATTTCGGCGAGACTGATGCTCGAGGTAAAAAAATCAAATTTGGTATTAAGGCCAAAGATCGCCTTCGACATATGTATGTGATCGGTAAGACCGGTATGGGTAAGTCGACCTTGCTTGAAAACATGGCGATTCAGGATATTCAAAATGGAGAAGGTGTGGCGGTGATCGACCCTCACGGCTCGATGGCTGAGAAACTCCTCGACTATGTGCCAGAACATCGAGTGAAAGATGTGCTCTATTTTGCACCGTTTGATATGGAGTATCCAGTGTCTTTCAATGTAATGGAAGATATTGGTGCAGACAAACGTCACTTGGTGGTGAACGGTCTCATGTCAACCTTTGAAAAAATTTGGGTGGACGCATGGTCTGCGCGTATGGCGTACATCTTGCAGAACACACTTCTCGCACTCCTCGAGTACCCAGGCTCGACACTCCTCGGTGTAAACCGAATGCTCTCAGACAAAGAGTATCGAAGAAAGGTGGTAGAAAATGTAAAAGATACATCAGTAAAGGCGTTTTGGGTGGACGAGTTTGGAAAATGGACTGAGAAGTTTATCGCTGAAGCGATCCCTGCGATCCAAAACAAGGTGGGGCAGTTTACGTCAAATCCGCTAGTGAGAAATCTCCTCGGACAACCACAGTCTTCTTTTGATGTGCGAAAAATAATGGATGAGAAAAAGATTTTCATCGTCAACCTTTCAAAAGGAAGAGTGGGTGAAGGAAATGCAAACCTGATCGGCTCAATGCTTATCACCAAAATCTACCTTGCAGCGATGTCGCGCGCGGATGCGAGTGAAGCAGACCTCAACAAGCTTCCAAATTTTTACTTGTATGTAGACGAGTTTCAATCTTTTGCAAACAAGTCCTTTGCTGATATTTTGTCTGAAGCACGAAAGTACAAACTCAGTCTGACGATTGCGCACCAGTACATCGAACAAATGGAAGAAGAGGTGAGAGATGCGGTGTTTGGAAACGTCGGTACGATGATTACCTTTCGTGTGGGTGCGTTTGATGCGGAGGTGCTCGAAAAAGAGTTTGCGCCGGTCTTTACTGCTGAAGATTTGGTAAATCTTGGCTTTGCGCAGATTTATTTGAAGCTCATGATTGACGGAGTATCGTCACAGCCGTTTTCTTCAACCACCATCGGTCCAATACAAAAACCAGACATTTCTTTTAAGGAAGATGTGATCAATTCTTCGCATGCTCAGTTTGCCCGCCCTCGAAAAGAAGTAGAAGAGGTGATCGCAAAGTTCCATGAACAAAGTCGTCCAGAGACTCCTGCTTCTAATAAAATGAATGGAGGAGGGAATACTAACGGAGGAAACAATGGAGGGGGCCGAAATGAGTATCGACCAAATAATTCTCAAGGAGAATACAGGGGTGGAAGTGAGAGAGATAATCGACCATATCAACCGCGAGAACAACAGAATTTTTCAGAGAAAAAATTGGACACACCAAAGCCAGTATTTGTGGAGGTGCCTGAGACTCCGATGGCACAAGAATCTCAAGCTGTACCAAAAGAAGATCCAAACAAACTCGCTTTCTTGAAAGTGGCTGAAGAGTTGAAACAAAAAGAGGTTGAAAAATCAGTCCGTCCTGATGAGGCACCGAAACAAAATAATCCGATACAACCAGCTTTGTCTACACAGCCACCTACCACTTCTTCTCAATTTTCTCAGACACCGCTTCAGCCAAAACTCAATCATGAAAAAATAAAGGTACCTACACCAGAAAATATCTCAAGTCTTAAAAGCGCTCTTTCTTCTGTGCTTGCAAAATCATCTACGGTTGCGTCGACAACAGTGGCTACCAACGTGCTTCCAAAAGAAGTGGAGAACAAGGTGCCAACTCCTCGTGAGACAGTGGTAGAGCCGAAAATGATTCCAGAGATGCAAAAATCACAACCTATACAACAGAAGGATACTGTGGTCGAGCAGGCAAAATCACCAGAATATGCTAATGTAAAAGAGAATACATCTGCCGTAAGGGAAGTGCCCGAAGATGTATTACGAAAACTCTTGTCTATGGACAAATGAAGTTGATATACGAATAAGAGACGTGCGAATGAAATCGTAATATCGTATTTTCCTAACTATTCGTATGACTATCCCAAAGAAAAAAGTCCTCATATATTCAATGGCATACACTCCACTTGTTGGTGGGGCGGAGATTGCTGTAAAAGAAATCACCAATCGTATACCGGAGATAGAGTGGTCCATGGTTACGCGTCTTTTTGATACAAAAGATGTGCGATATGAGCGCATCGGCGGTATCGATGTCTATCGTGTTCGTTGTCCCAAACTACTCTTTCCGTTTGTTGCGTTTTGGAAAGGAAGACAACTTCACAAGAAAAATAATTTTGATATGGTGTGGGCAGTGATGACGTATGCCGGGTTTGCTGGGTTATTTCTCAAACTAAATTTTAGAAATATAAAATTTTTCCTCAACTTACAGGAGGGTACACCGTTTTCTGATATAAAAAGAAAAGCGTTTTTTGTGTACCCATTGTTTGTACAGATGTTTAAAAGAGCAGATGTGATACAAGCACTGTCTCAATTTCTTGCTCGCATGGCGTATGATATTGGTGCAAAAAAAGAAGTAATCGTGATTCCCAATGGAGTTGATTTATCTTTGTTTACCGCCGAACCTCCACGAGATGAGGTACTTTCATTTGCAAAAAAATTGGGTAAACAAGTGGGGGATACGTATGTGGTGACAGTGTCCCGATTGAGTCATAAAAATGGTATTGATGATCTGATTAGGGCGCTTCAGTGGATGCCACATACAGTAAAAGTGTTGATTGCGGGGGTTGGTGAAGACGAGTTTATGTTAAAAACACTTGCTGAAGCATGTCATGTTCGAGACAGAGTACTCTTTCTTGGGCTTGTAGAACAAAAAGACTTACCTGTTATTTTGCGCGTATCGGATATTTTTGTACGGCCGTCTCGTTCGGAAGGTTTTGGTATATCATTTATAGAAGCGATGGCTGCAGGATTGCCGGTAGTGGCTACTCCAGTTGGAGGGATTCCAGATTTTATTGATGATCGGGAAACAGGTCTTTTTGCCTGTGCAGACAATCCAAAAAGTGTCGCTGATGCAATCATGGAGCTCATACAGTATGATGAATTGCGAGAACATATTGCGAAACGTGGTCAAGAGAGGGTTCGTGCGCGATATGGATGGGATACGGTCGTGCCCCTTATGAAAGAAAAAATATTTGTACCCTTTCTGGGACTATAGTATATGAAAAAACACAGGATTATAATTGCAACCCCATCATATCCACCACAGCTTGGAGGTCCTGCACTGTACGCGGAAGCATTTTCACGGATATGGGAGAAGCAGGGGTGTGATGTTCGTGTGGTGTCGTTTGGGTCAGTACTTATGCTTCCTCCTGGTATTCGACACTTAGTCTATATATGTAGATTATTTTTCGCGATGACTCAGGCGGATGTTGCGTATATATTTGATACATGCTCTCTTGCGGCGCCTGTGGTGGTGCTCGGACGTCTGTTACGTAAAAAAGTAATTGTTCGGGTTGCTGGAGATTTTTTGTGGGAAAGTTATGTAAATCGTACGCAAGAAAAGATTCTGTTGTCTGAATTTTACACAGAGCCGAGACCATTTACATTTAAAGAAAATACAATTTTTGATCTCACTTCTTTTGTGTTTCAGTATTCTCATGTGATTGTATTTTCTACACAATGGCAAAAAGATATTTTTCTTAATGCCTATGCTATTGATACTGCAAAAGTGGTTGTGATTGAAAACATATATACGAATCATACAAAGCGAAATATTGTTCCAAAAGAGAGACTCCTCCTGTCTCCATCTCGAGATATATATTTAAAAAACAAAGAAGGTCTCGAGAAAGCCTTTTGGATGGTAAAAGATCGTTTTTTTGATGTGTCACTGGATACTCATACTTCTTCTCATGATGTATTGTTCGAGAGGATTGATGCGGCATATGCTGTACTGGTCGTATCTTTGTCTGAAGTGAGTCCAAATATGGTGATCGATGCAGTGGTTCGAGGTGTCCCTGTAGTAGTTACAGAGGATTGCGGGATACGGGATATTTTGGGAGATACAGTGATATGGGTAAACCCAAAAGACCCAGAAGATATTGCGCGGGGCATAGAAACACTCATGGATGCTAAAGTGTATAGTGAGTACATGGCCCGCATGTCAAAATTTTCATATGTACGGAGTGAGGAGCAGGTTGCTCAGGAATTTTTAAATCTTATATAAGTATATGTATGTATTAACTATTGGAACAGACAGGAAATTGTTTGATACACAGAGTGCTGTAGCAAAACGTGCCGTACTCTACGGTCAACATACAGAAATGTATATAAGTGTAGTGTTTTCTTTAAAATCACAAGGTTTTTCTACGACCGCACTATCGCCCCATGTTTCAGTATATCCGACAAATTCAGTTAATCGCTGGATGTATGTATGGGATGCGATACGACTCGGTAAGAAGATAGTGAAAGAACAAAAATTCATTCGCGGAGAAAGTATTGTTACTTGCCAAGATCCATTT
This sequence comes from uncultured Candidatus Saccharibacteria bacterium, assembly GCA_964369145.1. Classification (GTDB taxonomy): domain Bacteria; phylum Patescibacteriota; class Minisyncoccia; order Phycocordibacterales; family DATDWN01; genus UBA910. The sequence continues at coordinate 34,928 of CAYJEE010000005.1, read as the reverse complement.
GAATGTGGGTTTGTAGGGTGGCGTATTTCTCGGTACTTTAGACTCCCACTACATCTTCAGCTTCATACTGATTTTTTGAGTCCGTATTTTAACACCTCATTTCTCCAGAGGGTTCGAACGGTCCTTGGAAAGTTTTTGTTGCCAAAAGCATCTGGTGTGCGCGTGGTATCAAAACGCATCGCCGATTCTTTGTTACAGAAAGGAATGCGACTCATGCGTCCTCCAGTTGTATTGCCGATTCGTATAGACGTAGACAATAAATCAGTCGCCGAAATACCAGATTTTTTCCCTCAGTTTGATTTTATCGTCTGTATGGTTTCTCGTCTCGAAAAAGAAAAACGTATTACTGATGCGATCGATGCATTGCGACCTGTGGTTACTCAGTATCCTCGTGTTGGTCTGCTTGTGGTGGGAGATGGTTCACAAAAACAACAATTGCAGAGATATATAGAAAAAAAGGGTTTACAGCAGTCGGTAATACTGTATGGGTGGACTGACGAGGTTTTACCTATTATTAAATCATCTGATATTTTTCTTTCTACCTCTGAGTACGAAGGCTACGGTATGGCACTGATTGAAGCGGGGATACTCGGGACTCCTGTGGTTACAACAGATGTTGGTGTTGCGGGAGATATCCTTACGGATGGATATAATGCGTCAGTGTGTCCGGTGGGTGATGTGGCATGTATTTCACGCGCAATTGTTGAATTGTTGGTTCATAATGAGAAAAGACATGCGTATACGCTTGCGTTGCAAGAAAGTGTACAAAAAAGCATCCCTTCTCAGGAAGATTACGTGACTATGTATATCCAAAATTTACGTGATATACTTTTCAAGATATAACATGAAGCGATTTACAAAACATCTTATTATTCGGTATCTGATCTCAGGTGGTACAAGTGCGGCGATAAACCTCAGTATACTCTCTTTTTTATACTACATGGCAGGTGTGTATTATTTGTATGCTGCGATTATCGCATCGATAGTAGCTTTTTTTGTAAGTCTTCTGTTGCATAAATTCTGGACATTTGAAGATTTTTCTCGGACAGACATGCATGTTCAGGCGGGTAAATATATGGCTGCGTCACTTTTTGGATTGTTGCTCAACACAGTGTTTTTGTATGTTCTTGTCGATTACTTTCATTTTTTCGTATATCTCGGTCAGATCATCGCGGGAGGATCGGTGGCATGTATCACGTTTTTTATTTCAAGAAGTCTTGTGTTTAAAGGTAAGAAAAATTTATTTAGCTTTGATTCATAAGCGTATATGAAAATATTTATCACAGGTGTAGCCGGAGCGATTGGTTCGCATATGGCAGAGAGATTATTAAAAGAAGGTCACGAAGTTGTGGGAGTTGATGCGCTCACGCCGTATTATTCTCCGGAAATAAAGAAAATAAATCTTGTAGATGTTGAAGAAAGTGGTGCGAAGGTGTATATACGAGATTTGGTTACAGATGATATACAAAGTTTACTTGAGGGTGTTGATTTTATCTTTCATTTTGCGGCACAGCCAGGTATATCAGCTTCGACATCTTTTGATGAATATGTTCGTAACAATATTGTTGCAACTGAGAAATTACTCCAGTGTGCACAACATATCTCAACAATAAAAGGTTTTATTCATGCATCGACGTCTTCGGTGTATGGTGCGTTTGCGGGAGGTGATGAGGAGACTGTGCCAAAGCCGACGTCATATTATGGAGTGACTAAGTTGGCAGCCGAACAACTGGTGCTTTCATATGCACGAGATAAAGGTTTCCCCTCAACTGTGCTCAGATTTTTTTCTGTGTACGGCGAACGAGAAAGGCCTGAAAAGTTGTATCACAAACTCATCAAAGCTGTCTTTGAAGAAAAAGAATTTACAATATATAAAGGTGCAGAGAAACATGTCAGAAGTTACACCTATGTCAGTGATATTATCGATGGATGTATGTTAGTTTTACATAATTTTGAAAAAGCAAAAGGAGAGATTTTTAACCTTGGTAATGATAAGACAATGACTACTGGTGAAGGGATTGATGCGATCGAAGAGATTATTGGAAAGAAAATAAAACGCGTTGAGCTTCCTCCACGGTCAGGAGATCAACTGGAAACATCTGCACATATTTCTAAAATGCAAAAGACATTTGGCTATAGTCCGAAGGTGCAGCTTAAACAAGGGTTGGCTGCTGAGGTGGCGTGGTTTAAAGAAAAAATATGGAAACAGTAGTCTCATGATGAAACAAAAACTCACAATATGTATTGCGACGGGAATTTATCCACCAGAACTTGGGGGGCCGGCTGAATATGCGCAAAATATGTCACAGGTGTGGTCTACAGAAGGGCATACTGTTTTTGTTGAGGTGTTTAGTCGGTTCAATTATTTGCCAACGGGTGTCCGGCATATTGTGTACTTTATTGCGTTATGTAAACACATATGGAAGTCAGATTTTGTATTTATCCTCGATACATTTAGCGCTGCGCTTCCTGCTATTGTTGCTTCTAAAATTTTTCGAAAAAAGACGATTCTTCGAACAGGAGGGGATTTTTTGTGGGAATGGTATGTTGAGCGCACCGGGGATCTCGTATTACTAAAAGATTTTTATACGAAACATCAGCAACCTCTGTCGGTGAAAGAGAAAATTATTTTTCAAATTATTCGATTTATTTTACAACAGGTAGATATAATCGTATGGAGTACTCTGTGGCAGAAAAATATTTTCATGAGTCCGTACGGTCTTGTAGCACAAAAACATGCAGTAATAGAAAATTATTATGGAGAGAGACTGTCATATATTCCGGCTCAAAATAAAAATTTTGTCGCGGCTACTCGGGTGTTAAAGTGGAAAAACATGAGTGTGCTCAAGGATGTGTTTGTTGATAGTCAGGTCGCCGAGACTGGTGTATGTTTAGATGAGGAGCGTGCTCCTCATGGGGCATTTTTGGATAAAATACGACGGTCGTATGCAGTGATTATCCCATCACTCGGAGATATTAGTCCAAATACAATTCTTGATGCACTTATGTGTGGCAAGCCATTTATTGTCACAAAAGAAACAGGTTTGTATGAACGTATCAAATCCGTCGCATTGTTTGTTGATCCAAAAGATGTGCAAGATATTACACAAAAAATACTCTGGCTTGCTGATGCAAAGAATTACGAATCTCAAGTGCAAAAAATACGGGAATTCAAGTTTACACATACATGGAATGAGATTGCATCAGAATACATTGAGTTGTATCAAAAAATAACATGAAGGTATTAGTTATCACACAATCAGTTGATATTCACAACACAACTCTCGGCTTTTTTCATAGATGGCTTGAGGAATTTGCCGAACGATTTGAATCCGTCTCTGTTATTTGTCTACAAGAAGGCGAACATAATTTACCTCACAATGTTCATGTGTATTCTCTAGGAAAAGAAAAAGGGAATTCACGTGTACAATACATCATGACTTTTTTCACATACATGTGGAAGTACAGAAAAGAGTATGACGCTGTGTTTGTACATATGAATCAGGAGTATATTGTGCTCGGCGGATGGTTGTGGAAGCTGCTCGGTAAAAATGTATTTTTTTGGAGAAATCATCCGTATGGAAATATATGGACACGGATTGCGGTATGGTTGTCAGATCAGGTGTTTTGTACTGCGACAGGCTCCTTTACTGCTCGGTACAAAAAGACGATAGTGATGCCGGCAGGAGTTGATACAAAAATATTTACAGACGACATATTGGTTCAAAAAGTAAAGGGCTCACTCTTGGTTTTTGGGCGTATTGCCCCTGTAAAACGAATAGAAAAAGCTATTGATATAACCGCAAGTCTTCTGGCAGAAGGTGTCAAGGTTGAGCTTTCGATTGTAGGTGATGCATTACCTCGAGATCACGAATATGTCGAGGGACTTAAAAAACGGGTCACAGGGGCCCATATAGAGCCACAGGTGGCCTTTGTGAGGGGTGTGGATTTCGTAAATGCCCCTAAAACTTACCAAAATCACGAGATTTTCCTCAACTTTACCGAGTCGGGAAGTTTTGATAAAACAGTCATTGAGGCTTTGGCCTGTGGTACAAAAGTGCTCGTCTCCAATACGTCGATGAAAAATCTTGTACCAGAGGGGTCATATACAACAGGTGAAAGAGATGATATTTTGGAAAAAATAAAAGCACTGCTCTCACTCGATCACACTGCAGAGGAGGTGTATCGTATGCACGCAAAAAAATTTGTTGAAAGTCAGGGCCTTTCGACATTGATGAATGAATTGAAGAAGAAAATTTCAAATTTCAAAAAGTAATTCATAATGCATTTGTTTTAAAATTTAAAATTTGAAACTTAAAATTTATTTCCATGTTTAAACAGAAAAAAGTCAGTGTGGTGATACCGACATACAATGAGTCTCAAACAATCAGAAAAGTGATTGATGATTTTTTTGCAACAGGTTTTGTCGATGAGGTGGTGGTGGTGGACAATAATGCTCGCGGAAACACACGAGAAGAAGTGGGGAAGACCGCAGCCCGTCTGGTAGTGGAGACAAAGCAAGGGTACGGACACGCCCTTATGCGAGGGCTTTCTGAGGCAGAAGGTGATCTTGTAGTTATGGTAGAAGCAGATGGTACCTTTGAACCAAGGGATCTTCATAAATTTTTACTCTACAGCGACGACTTTCCGGTAGTGTTTGGTACACGCACATCACGTGCAGCTATCTGGTCTGGGGCATTTATGCCGTTTCCGGTGCGCTTTGCAAACTGGCTCTGGGCAAAAGTGATTGAAGTGCTTTACAACGGTCCTGTGTTGACTGATGTTGGGTGCACATTTAAACTGATCGATAAGAAAAACCTTGAAAGAGTCAAGCGGTATTTTCCGTATTCAAACGGTGACGGGACTTTTTCGCCTGAGCTTATGATCTGGCTTGTACATCAAGAGAAAAAAATTATTGAAATACCGGTTATATATAAAGAGCGAGTGGGTGAGTCGGGTTATACAGGAAGTACATGGAGGGCAGCAAAACTTGGGATAAAAATGCTTCCACTTATTATTCATTATAAGTTCAAAGATTTATGAAGGTAATTCAGAGAATAAAAAGTTTTGTTAGTGTACATAAAATAGAAATCAGTATATTTTGTGTAGCAGTAGTTTTTTCATTCGCTTCTTTTTATTTTAATACGGTCAAGTTCCAAAATGATGATCAGTTTACAATCTATAGATACATTGAAAATATAGCGGGAGGGAAAGGTTTTGTATTTAATGAAGGTGAACGTGTACTTGGTTCAACTACGCCACTCTTTACACTTATGGGTGTGGTTCTTAAGGTTGTATTTCCTTCAGTGTCAACTCAACTGCTCGTTGCATTATTAAATACATTCCTGATTTCACTATCAGCTGTATATTTTTTTAAATTAAATACACTTCTTACTGGACATAAAAATTTCTCATTATTTGCTACTGGAATCTTTATTCTTCATATGTCAAAAACCATATCAGCTGGTATGGAAAGTCCTCTCTGGATTCTGTGTATACTACTCTTCCTTATATATTTGTTTTCCGGTAAGCATGTTGGTGCAGCGAGTATGCTGGCTGTCGCAATGCTTGCGCGTCCAGATACCATACTCATTGCGCCCCTCATCGGGCTCTTTTGGCTTGTGACATATGGAATTAAAAAAACTATTGTGTATGGGGCGGTTATTTCCGCAATTGTGTTACCGTGGATTATGTTTGCGACAGTGTATTTTGGCTCGCCGATACCGCAGTCACTGATTACAAAATCACATGTGGCAGATATTGTGTATCAACCAAGAACTCAAGCGATGAAAGTTCAGTTGGCAGAAATGAGTCGATTGTATTGGGGTAAAATTATTGATCCAGAACATATACCTCTACAGACAGCGGTTAATCTCTTGCCGTTTATGGTAATGGTTGGGATAGGTGTATACGCGTATGGTAAAAAATACTGGATGGTATTTGCTATCCCACTTGTGTATTTTCTCAGTTTTAGTTTCTCAAATCCGGTGATGTATCCGTGGTATATCAGTCAACTGACTCCGCTCTGGCTCTTGTGTTCGTTGTTAGGTATCTACAAGATAGGCGAATATATGTTTAGTCGTCTACAGGTGTCTTCACGGTTGGTGTATGTTGTGTTACTTTTAGTGCTTTGCGCTGGTCCGCTCTATGGGTATGCCCAGCTTGTAATGCCACGTGGTGAGGGGAGTAAAATTACATTGTATAAAATGGCATTGTATATCAAAGAGCATAAAAAAGAGGGCGATACGGTGGGGTTGAGTAATATCGGTATCGTTAGTCATACGCTATCTGACACATATATTTATGATTTTATTGGGCTCACTCGTAAAGATACATTACGATATTATCCAATAACAGATGAATGTCTTGTAAAAAATCAATACGTTATACCTCCTCAGATAGTACAAGATATGCAACCGGATTGGATTGTTGCCGGTGAAGCTGAGTGGGTTCCGTGTTTTGTGACCGGTGAATGGTTTTTAAGTAGGTATAAGGCAGTGTATACTGTGGGTGTTTCTGCACATGTCTGGCAAAAAATAAAATAATATGTTTTACATCTATTTAGTCGTAGCATTTATATTGAATGCATCTGGAAATATCTTTCTTAAATTAGGCTCACGCACAGGTTTTAATCTATCCTCGTTTTCACCGGTTGCACTCTTTGTGTCAAACTGGCAGTTTATTCTTGGATGTTTTTTGTTTGTGCTTAATGTGCCATTTTATTTTCTTGCATTACGAAATATACCGCTCTCCACTGCGTATCCGATTATGGTTGGAATGAGTTTTCTTATAGTCAATATGAGTGCCTTTTTCTTGTTTAAAGAATCTGTTCATGTATTGCAAATACTCGGGTATATCTGTATGGTAGGGGGTATTATTCTTGTTGTTGCTTATGGACGTCCGTAGAAATACCATTTATACATCAGATCTAGAACAAGCACCTGAAAGTATTATTATAGTAGATATTGACGGCACTCTCGTGCCAGATAAATCGAATCATATACCGAAGACGGCGCGAGATTTAATCAGTACGCTTAAAAAAATTCACTGCGTGTGGGTATGTTCCAATGGTGATCCTGTGCGTACACAATTTCTTGCAGAAGAACTCGATGTTCCTGTACTTCCAGTACACAAACCGCATGGAGTGTTGCCTGCAATCCCGAAACTCGATAAGGGGGTTGTTGTTGTGGGAGATAAATATCTCACTGATGGTTTGTTTGCACAAAGAATCCGTGCGCGTTTTGTCAAAGTAGACCATGTTACCTCTTTCACAGATTCTTTGAGCATTAAACTTTCATACGTGGTTGATGATGTTGTGTGGTTTGTTATTTGTGCAGCACAGCTTATGAGGCCGTTTCAATGGGTGAAAAATATGCTCATATATGCGCCGTTGTTTTTTGCACACGAAGCGTTCAGTAGTAAGCTGGTGGAGGTGAGTGTCGGAGTGTTCGTTTTTTCTTTATCTGCAAGTGTTGTATATATTTTTAATGATATACATGATAGAGCTGTAGATGCGTTACATCCGACTAAAAAGCATAGACCTCTTGCGTCTGGGCAGATGTCAGAAAAGCAGGCATATATGTTAATTGCTATGCTGTTGAGTATTGTGTGTATAGGGATATTTTTTGTACCAACGATTATCTTGCCAATAGTATTTTATATGGGAGTAAATATAGCGTACTCCTTGTGGTTCAAACATGTTGCGATTATTGACATATTACTTGTTGCTTCTTTCTATGTTCTTCGTGTCGTCGTAGGAGGTGTAGTGGCACATGTCCCATTGTCTCCATGGATATTGTTATGTGTATTTTTTGGAGCACTGTTTGTGGTTATAGGTAAACGAAGATCTGAGTATGCACGAGAGGATCGAAGGGGTGTGCTCGAAGAGTATTCGGAGAAAACTCTCGATTATATGGTTGCGGTCTCTGCTGCAGTAGCCATCATTAGTTATGGTATATATACAGTGATAGGATATGATTCACCGTATCTTGTATACTCAACTTTCTTTGTAGTCCTTGCACTATTTCGGGTGCTAAATCATATATATATGCATCCTGAGCAAGGGGAGTCGCCTGAACGGTTGGTCTTTAAAGACCCTGTTGTTCTTGGGGCTTTTATCGGTTGGGTAGTATATGTGTTTATTGTTTTTTATCTTGTATAAATACTATACAATTTTTTTTAGAAGTGTAGTATGGGGGCCAGGAGCTATTTCATGAAAAATAAAAAAATTGGTTTGTATATCGCGACACTTGGCGTTGGTCAGTGGGCCCCGTGGATGGGAACGGTGGGTAGTCTCATCTCCCTGCCTTTGTGTATGTTTGTTGTATACACACACTCTTTGATCGTACTAGCTGTGGTAAGTTTACTTACCTTGCTTGTAGGTGTGTGGAGTGTGCCGCATGCCGAGGCACTTCTCGGTCCAAAAATGGATCCATTCGGTAAGGTGCGAGATCATGACCACAACCAAATAGCGATTGACGAGACTTTGGGTATGCTGGTTGGCACAACAGCACTTCTCCTTATGGCTCATGGTTCATGGGTTGATTATGGTGTGTTGTTTGTTGTGTTTCGATTTTTTGATGTGGCCAAACTTTGGCCAGCATCGTATTTCGACAACATTCAGAGTCCGTGGGCTGTTATGCTGGATGACGTATGTGCAGGTGTGTACACTGCAATTGTGCTTTACGGATTGTTCATTTTTATATAGAAAGGTGGGGTTATGACTAAGTTCCAACTGATCTACGAGCTGTTAAACCCGCGGATCAAGGTTGCGTACAGTAATAATTTTGATGGTGCTGTGGCAGTTATTGCGGCACCATTTAACCGATATTTACCCGGCAGTCGGCCAGATGATTCAAACAGGGGAATTGCGAGAATTGCCCAGGAGTATTGCACAAAAATTAACATACCGTTTTGCGGGCAAAGAGAGCAAGATAGTATCCTGGAAGATTCGGTGGTCTCGTATCAATACCCCTCTTCTCCTGGAGAATGGGTTCAGACCCATGTGTTGCTGAAGTGGGTAGCTCGCCAGATTAGGGGTACGTATGAAAAACCTATTGTGGTGTTGGTCGGGCATCCTCATCATGTTCGGAGGGTTTCCTTACTTGCTCAGTACTACGGACTTACGGTCGTTGTTCCCAAAGAGTGCGACAGTATTCCGTATGACCCGTTATTGAGGATGAGCTGTCAGTGGTGGTGTCGGTCTCCTTGGGTATACATACCCTGGGAATACTGTTCAAGAGCTGTTCTTGTTATAAAAGCTCTTTGTGGAAAGCTGTGAGGTGAGTGACAGGTTGGCGGTATGCCAACCTGTTTTTGTTTTTGGGAGCCCGTGATATATTTTATGTATGAAATATTTTATAACAGGCGGATCTGGTTTTTTGGGAATAAATTTAACTCGGCATCTTTTGAGTCGGGGGCATGAGGTTGTAACGTATGACTTGCTTCCGTTTGATTATCCTGAAAAAAATAAAGTCACTTCGATCATCGGCGATATTAGGAATTTTGATTTTTTGAAAGAGAGTATGAAGGGTGCTGATATTGTCGTGCATACTGCTGCTGCTTTGCCATTGTATTCTGCTGAAGATATTCGGACGACTGATATCGATGGTACTCGAAATGTGTGCCAAGCATCTTTGGATAACGCTGTGTCACGAATGATCCATATTTCTTCGACAGCAGTGTACGGTATCCCAGACCACCACCCTCTTTCTGAGACAGATAAACTCGATGGTGTAGGGGAATACGGTAAAGCAAAGATTGCTGCAGAAGATATTTGCAAGGATTTTCGTTCAAAAGGGCTTGTAACACCTATACTTCGACCAAAATCTTTTATTGGCCCCGAACGTTTGGGAGTGTTTGCATTGTTTTATGACTGGGCGTCAACAGGACACGGTTTCCCAATGATAGGTAACGGGAAGAATCGATATCAACTCATGGATGTAGAAGATTTCTGTGAAGGTATTTATTTGTGCGCAACAGGAGATGTGTCAAAAGTAAATGATGTGTTTAATTTTGGTGCAAAAGAATTTACGACAATGAAAGAGGATTATCAGGCGGTACTCGATGTAGCTGGTTTTGGTAAAAAAATATCAGGTTTTCCGGCTACTCCAATGATCTGGACACTGAGACTTCTCGAGTTGTTGCATATCTCTCCTCTTTATAAATGGGTATATGAGACAGCATCTAAAGATAGTTTTGTTTCAATAGAAAAAGCAGAGTGTATACTTGGCTGGAAACCACAGTATTCAAATAAAGATGCGTTGGTGCGAAATTATAACTGGTATCTTGCACACAGAAAAGATTTTGAAGGAAAAAGCGGAGTTTCTCACAGGGTTCCGTGGAAGCAGGGAATACTTGGTTTCGCTAAATTATTATTTTAAAAGGTTAAAGGCTCGCGTGCATGTACGCGAGCCTTGTGGTTAGGTTGGTTGGCTGAGGTTTTTATCGGCAAAGTACTTCACGCCGATAAGCTTGTAGAACAAGCACCCCACTAAATTTGCAACAACCCACGTCTGCCACTGGCGCTGGGCACGCATGGGGTTGTTAGGGTCATCCACGGTGGTGTTGCTGCACCTGAAGCAGAAGTCCAGGTTCGGGTGAAAATGTCTGAGTACCAGTCGCACTCGACGTACCTGAGCACCGCCGCTCATTATGAGTATAGGTTTGCTCAGATCCAACTTTAGATCAAGAGCTTTTTGCATGATAAGCTGTCTTTCGTCGGTCGTACTGGTGGCGTCACCTGCCCAGTGCAAGTTGTGATGGATGATGCTTTTTCGCCACTTCCACTCCTGAGCACCTTCAGGGTTGTACTTGAAAGTGCACCCGATTACAGGTATTTCGGAGAGAAGATTTTGGTAAAACAATGCTTTCTCCGTTGTAAACAAAGATAGTTTTGTCAGACCGTGTTGCGAGGCTCCGTACGTTATGAGATAAATAAAACTAGCTTCTTCTGGAGGGTCATCGTTCAGTTCCAGAAAAGAAATAAAAAACAGCAAGATTGAGGATGCTATTTCAGTCCTCAGTACCCATACTACTGGGCGGCTTGTAAGTACCTTTAAAAACAGCAATTCCATTTGTGGTGCTCCTGTGTATGATAATACAATTTTTTATATATAAATCAATAGTTTGAGTGTATCTGAGTTGTGGTAGCATAAGAGCAATATGACATCAGTTAAACAGTGGTTTTTAACCCATCAATACTGGATTATCCTTGGTTTACTTTTTATTTCTTTTCTCTGTATTCGTATTCCTGGTCTTGATATTCCGTATCACCAGGATGAATACAAGTGGCCGCTCTACGCAAACCCTGCAGTATTTGCACCGGGAAGCGTACCGCATCCTCCGCTTACAGAATTAATCTATCGCGTGGGAGGGCATGCGATTGGGTATGATAATTTCAGAATGATACCGCTTGGTTTCAGTGTCTTAAATTTTATCTTGGTCGCATATGCTGCGTATTTGATGTTTGGTAAAAAAGGGTCTCTGTGGGTTACATCTCTCTTCACTTTTTCTTTTTATGGAGTATTGGCGTCACTGACGGTGGACGTCGACGGGGCAGTGATGGTGTTCTTTTTCCTCGCCGCATTGGTTTCGTACCTTCATGTTAAATCAAGGGATTATCGTATTTCAAGAAACACCGTATTGTGGAGTGTTGCGTTTGTTGTGTCCGTAATACTTGGTTTTCTGATTAAGTTAAGTTTCATTATTCCTATTGGGGTTTTTGCAACTGACTTTTTTCTTGAAAAAAAATATTTTGAAAACAAAAAGAAGGTATTACTTTTTCTAGGTTATATTGTGGGAGGTGCGGTGAGTTTGGTAGGGGTGATTTATCTCTCACAATTCATATTTCCATTTTTCAGACTCGGATGGTCGATGGGGTACTGGGATACATTTATTCGATTTGCACAGCGTGGATGGTTTCAGACACTGATACAGTTTGCAAAAGCGCTCATGTATCTTTCTCCTTTTTTACTACTCACACCGCTTCTTTCTACTCGTGAATTATTTCAAAAAAACAGAATATTCTGGTTATTTATCGGGTATGGTCTACTTTTCTACCTTGTGTTATTTGATTTCTCAATCGGCGCGCTCGATCGGTATTTTGCATTTCTGGTAGTACCTCTCTGTTTTATTGTGGGTTCACTTTTTGCGAAACATAATTTTTCAAGCACTGAAACTGAATCGGTGCAGGTAAAAGATGTTGTGTTTATCTCACTCCTTTCTCTTGTATTCTTTTGTGCTCAATTTTTGAATCATACGGTGCCTCCACAGCACCCAAAAACAGAATGGATTAATGCAGTGACATCACTACATTGGAACTTCCTCTTTCCTTTTTCAGGAGGGTCTGGTCCTACTGGATTTTATGTTTCTTTCTTCTTTATTGGTATCGTGTGGTTTGCATCGTTTGTGCTTGTGCTATGGGCTCTCAAAAAACCACAAGTTAAAGGTATAGTAATGATGCATATAATTGTGCTTGGCATAATATATAACGGGGTGTTTATAGAAGAATATTTATTTGGCCGTATCAACGGAAGTCCATATGGTTTGTTTGAGAAAGCAAAGCAATTTATTGTAAATAATGATGAGGTGAAATCTGTTGTTGTATACAATGACATTGGTGGGTATGAAATTCGCGAAACAGGAAAGTATGCTCGACGTATGTATGCTGCGCCACAATTTAGTGACGAATATGAAAAATATTTCAGCACATTCAATGGTCATGTGTTGTATATAGATATTCCACGGATTAATGAGGGAACTATGTATATGAATTATCTACAGAGTTGTAAAACAGTGTATTCTGATTTAGATAAAGCGATTCATGCTACGGTCTATGATTGTAGAAAATAAAGTGAATAAAAAAATTTTAATTAGTATCAATAATCTTGGCGTGGGAGGCGCAGAGCGTTTGGTGGTGGATGATATTAATGAAATGATACACAGAGGTTTGGATGTCCATCTCCTTACGTTTAAGAAAGAAAAAACTTTGTCGCTCATGCACGAGTGTCGCCTTTCGAAAGATAAGATTATGTGTGTGGATATGAACACTATCTGGGATCTCCGTGGGTGGGCCAGAACGTATTTTTTTATAAAAACTCTCAAACCAGAAAAAGTGTTCAGTCACTTGTGGTTTTCAAATGTAGTAACGCTTATGGTGTGCCGTTTTGTTGGAATTAAAAATATAATTATTTTTGAACACAACATATATGACGCAATAAAAAACAAGAAGATGTACTGTCTCGACAGGCTTTTGCAGCGGTTGCCTAAAAAGATTGTGGCAGTCTCTTCTCCGGTAAAAGATTCTCTCGTTCAGCATGGTATACAAGGTGACCGAGTGGTTGTGGTGCATAATGGAATACCCATAGCAAAATATAGTATTACAAAAAACGTGCAGTATAGAGCAATATTGGGTATTCCAGAGGATGCTTTTGTGTTTGTCACTATAGGGAGACTCATAGAACAAAAAGGTATTGATATTCTCATACAAGCCTTCTCGCGAGGGCTTCCAGGGGCACACGTGCTGATAGTAGGGCAGGGTCCAAAAGAAAAAGAATTAAAAGATATGGTCGCACAGCAGGGGCTTGTTGATCGTGTACATTTTCTTGGGGTAAGAAAGGATATTCCAGACATTTTAACCACCTCGGATTGTTTTGTGCTGGCGTCTCGCTGGGAAGGGTTAGGGATTGTTGTGTTAGAAGCGATGGCATCAAAATTACCAATAATCATATCTAATTTTAAAGCTGGGAAAGATATGATTGAGCACGGTGTGCAGGGACTTGTCGTAGAATGCGAAAATCAAAAAGCATTACATGATGAGATGCGTAGACTCATGGATGATGGTTCGTTACAGCAACGATTGGCAGATGCTGCATATAAAAGAGTAGCTGATTTTAGTATAGAACATCATGTAAACAAGATATTGGTTTTGTGATAATATAAATTCTATGACATTTTCAATAGAATCAGTTGCAAAGGAATACATCTATAGACGGTATCCCAAAGCCTCTATTCCAGAAAAAGAAAAAATAGTTAAAAACTGGGAAAAGAAAATGACTGATGCACAGTCTTTGGTGAATGATTTTAAAAAAAGAGTGGGTGAAGTGAGGGGTAAGAAAATTATAGATCTTGGTTCTGGAAACGGGTGTATTAGTATTGCTTTTGCATTAGCTGGTGCTGATGTGTATGGTGTCGAAGTTGAAGAAGAACTCGTTGCTATGGCAAATGAATATGCGACAGCCTATAATGTAAAACCTCAATTTGCACTGTATGGTGATGGAGCTACCTTGCCGTATTCAGAAGGTTTTTTTGATTATGCTATCTCTACAAGTGTACTAGAGCATACGACATATCCAGTGATTTATTTACAAGAAGCATATAGAGTACTCAAGTTTGGAGGCTTCATGTATTTAGGGTTTCCTAATAAAATATGGCCCAAAGAAACTCATACTGGGTTATGGTTTTTAACCTACGTTCCAGGTTTCTTTAGACCTATTGTTGTAAAATTTTTTGGAAAAAATCCTCTCACTGAAAATAATTTACATTTCTATACGTATTTTGAAATGAAAAAAATGTTACGTGAGTCTGGGGTCTGGAGACTTATTGAAGAAAGAGGTGAATCAAAAAATATTATTAAAGTAATTATTAAGAACATTCTTGGGTATATAGGGTTATCATATAAAGTGTTTTTACCGCATATTCTTGTTGTTTTAAAAAAAGATGAAAAATAGTATTGCCGTTTTAATACCTACAAAAAACAGGAGGGAATTACTCGAGAAAGCTCTAGAGAGTGTATTTAAGCAGTCTGTATGTCCAGATGAGATAGTTGTTGTGAATGATGGGAGTACAGATGATACAAATGATTTTCTTATCAAGATCGCAAGTGCACATAATACTATTCATGTAATAACAAGAGAGAAGAGTGGTGGGGTGAATGTTGCTCGAAATCAAGGTATTACATATATTACATCTGATTGGATTGTATTTTTAGATGACGATGATGAGTTGACAGAAGATGCTCTTGTTTATGTTAAAGAAAAGATAAATAGTATTGAAGAGGATTATCATTTAATTTGTTTTAATACACTCATTAAAAATGATGCGGAGGATTTTATGGGAGGATTTCAATTTAAAGATGATCGTGATTTTTTTGATCCAACATATGAAGAATTCATGGTTAAGTATGGGTTACGAGGTGATTGTAAGCCTGTGTTTCGCAGGGAAGTGTTTATGTCGGGTAAATATTGGTTTGAAGAAAGTGTGAACGGGTTTGAGTCGATTACAATTCGAAATATGATAAAAGATGGTAAAAAAGTCAGATACTATAGACAAATCTCTACTCTAATAAATCAAAAAAGTAACATTGATCATATAAGCATGAGTGCTCCACTTAAAGATCCTAAAAAATATCTAGAAATTCACCAGAAAGACTTAACGCAACATTCAGCTTTTTATACAAACCACCAGATGCATCTTATACGTAAATATTTACATATGTCACGTATCGCACAAAGAGCAGGATTATATAGTGATTGTGTGCGGTATGTGTATTCTGCAATGCGTACAATGATGGCTATTTTTCCTTATTATGCTGCGAGAATATTGGGACATATAAGAATCTTGCGACTCGGTATACGTTACAGGATTATATTGCCTATGAAATATATAGGGTATGATTTTCTCGTACCTTTTTTTGGGTATGTGTATAAAGGTAATCTGAATGACCATATAGATAGGCAGGTATTTTATTTTGGCGCGTATGAGTTCGAAGAACTTTCTTTGTGTAAAAAATATCTACATAAGGATTCGGTGGTGCTCGATATCGGTGCAAACACAGGCCATCATTCACTTTTCTTTTCTCAGTATGCTCAGCAGGTGTATTCATTTGAGCCATACGAAAAAATGTTCCACGTACTCGAGGGCAGGGTCGCGGACAATAACATTAAAAATATAAAAAGCTTTAATTTTGGACTCGGTGATACAAATCAATTTTTGGATTTTTTTGCGCCAGAAGGTAGAAACAATGGAATAGGTTCTTTTATAAGAAGTGAGGTTGGAAGAAATATAGGGAAACTGGAAATTAAAAAGGGAGATGATGTAATTTCAGGACTCGGCATTAATAGAATAGATTTTATTAAAATTGATGTGGAAGGTATGGAGGTGTCTGTGCTGAAAGGTTTGATTGAGACTATACGTACACATAAACCGGTCATGTTTATTGAAATGAGTCCAGAGTCACAAAAAATATTAGAAGATCAGCTCAAGCATGTACTTGGCGAGTACACGTTTTATGGTGTAAAAGCAAATAATCCATATTTGTTTATATTCAATAAACCAGGTTGTGTAGTGGAAACATTTGTACCAGCCAATAAAACACAAAACATACTTTGTGTGCCGCGTAGTGTGTAATGTTTGTTATGATTTTTGAGAGTATGTATAACTTTGGATAAGCAACAATACTCCTGAAATAATTTTCGCACCAATAACTCCAGGAATGCCGTAGAAATATACGCCAATAGACATAAACACAATACTATAAAGTGGGTGAGCAATATTGAGCGTAAAGATGTGTGTTGACCGTGTAGCAAACAAAGCGGCTAAGGGAAGTCCTGCGGTAATAGAGAGGATGGTTACAACTGCATACACTTGTGAGTAGAGAATAGATGAAGTGTACAGAGGAAAAAGTAGGTTAAACATAAGAGGAGCAACGAGTATGTATATGAGTCCACTCACAACTGAAAGCATAAAAAGTTGGATAATTTTTGAACGAAGTATGCCCGGAATATGTTGAGGATTTATGGTAGATAATTTAGGTAGTGCAATGGTTGAGATAGGTCGAAGAAGTCCACCGAGTCGTTCGGGGATATTTGAAGCAAATGCATATACAGCGAGCTGGGCCGGGCCTAAAAAATGAAAAATGATTAAGTTGTCTATGTGCAGTGCGATCAAAGGAAGAACGCTCGAGAGGCTTAATTTTTTACCGTACTGAAGTGCTTCAGTGTCTATCTGCGTATTGGGTGTGTGTTTTTTTATGACAATAAAATAAATAAAGATGTTTGCGAGTGTGTTTAGTAAAAATGTTCCCAGGATAAGAGTGATTGTCTGTGGTGAAATGAAAATCAGAGCAATGAGTCCTCCATAATAAAGAATATTAATAATCTGGTTATATAAAAATAAATGCTTAAAATCTGCTTTTCCTGATATGTATGCAGACCAAGTATTGAAAGCGTTACTGATTGGTAGGAGGATTGCAATCAAAGCGAGAGAGACGGAGAGCGTGAGATTGTTGAAAAATAAATAGTATCCAGAACCAAGTATGCCAAGCACGAAAGGTATATAGAGAAATTTCAGTTGTTCGTATATAGAAGCTTTAAGAGTACCTTCAAAACCTCGGGCGACTGCCTGGGTTACGGCACTATTCATACCCATCAGTGTTGCGCCTCCAATAATTCCGCCGAGTGATATGAGGAATTGATACGTTCCATATACATCTTTTGATACAAAACGAGCAAAGAGTATAGAAAGTAAAAAAACAAAAGCGTTGGTGGTTACTGTGTGGGCATTTACCCAGAAACTATTTTTAACAAGATAAATCATGTTGGTTTTCGTGTATGCTTCACTCCAACGAAGCATACGTACGAGACCGTTTTTTAAGGATTTCATGATTATTCTATACTACTGTATTTAGCATATGATTACTAGAAGTGGTCAATGTGGTGAAAAAGCAAGATGTTTCTGATATAGTAATATACATATGAATATTAAAAATACATTGAAGTGGGGGGTGATTGGGGGGCTTTTTGCGGTACCGTTTGTGCCGTTTATAGTATCTTCGAGTATGCTGTTTCCATTTATTACCGGAAAAGGGTTTATGTTCCGTATCATCGTAGAGATTGTGGCTGCATTATATATTCTACTTGCATTGTCTGATGTTGAATATCGTCCAAAGCTTTCACTGATTACAAAAGCTATACTTGTATTTACAGGTGTTGTATTTGTTGCCGACCTACTCGGGGAGAATCCTGCAAAAAGTCTCTGGTCAAACTATGAGCGCATGGAAGGCTTTGTACTCATCGCTCATCTTGCAGTCTATTATATAGTGGCAAGTAGTGTGTTCCATACAAAGGAGTGGTGGGATAAATTCTGGAATACGTCGTTGATTGCATCTGGTTTGATTTCTGCATATGGCTTTCTCCAGTTGGCAGGCTTAGCTACGATCAATCAAGGAGGCGTACGCCTTGATGCAACATTTGGGAACGCATCATATCTTGCTATTTATATAGTGTTCCATATGTTCCTCGTGGCAAACTTCTTCATCAAGTCAAAAGAGACTATGTGGCGATGGGTATACGGATTATTATTTGTTGCACAAAGTATTGTGTTGTACTTTACTGCAACACGAGGTGCTATTCTTGGGTTTATCGGAGGTGCATTGATAACAGTAGGGATTATTGCATGGAAGGAACGAGGCGATCAAAAGGTGCGCAAGATGGCACTTGGTCTCGGGGTGACGATTATACTACTGATCGGAGTGTTTATCGGTATCAAGGATACGTCGTTTGTAGAGAAGAGTCCGGTGCTTTCACGTTTTGCAACACTTTCATTTGCGGATGCTAAAACACAAGGACGATATTTTGTGTGGCCAATGGCAATCGAAGGATTCAAAGAACGACCGATTCTCGGATGGGGACAAGAAAACTTCAATTATGTATTTAATAAAAACTACAACCCATTGATGTATGCTCAGGAGCAGTGGTTTGATCGTACACACAACGTGGTACTTGATTGGCTTATCGCAGGAGGTATCCTCGGTTTCCTCTCATATCTCTCTTTGTACGGTGCACTGCTGTACTTTATGTGGAAAAAGTCAGATTTTTCTCTCGAAGAAAAAGCGGTGTTTACAGGATTTCTAGCTGCGTATTTCTTCCACAACTTCTTTGTGTTCGACAACTTGATAAGTTATATTATTTTCTTTTCACTTCTTGCGTATGTGCACGGACGTACGGTACATCAGGCTGTGTGGGAGAGAGTGTGGACGCGTCCATTATCAGAAGATATGTTTCGATATGTGGCGGTACCGGTGGCAGGTGTGTTACTTTGTGCGACGGTATATTTTGTAAATGTACCTGCAATGCGTACATCCACAAATCTGATTAAAGCGATTAGTTCACATACAGAAGGTCCTTCAAAAAATCTCGAATTTTTTAAAAAATCATTCGCGCATGATTCGTTTGGATCGAGTGAGGCACTTGAACAGCTCGTACCAGCAACATCACAAGTGGTACAGGCGACACAAGTTCCAGACGTACTTAAGCAAGAGTTTTATGCGTTTGCTGTAGAACAAATCGAAAAGAAAATAAAAGAAACTCCTCATGATGCACGATATCTTTTGTTTGCCGGATCATTCTACAACAGAAACAATCAACACGATAAGGCGATTGCTCATCTCGAGAAAGCTATCGAAGCTTCTCCTGAAAAACCAACAATGTATTTCGAACTTGGTTCAAGTTACCTTGGTAAAGGGGAGTTTGTAAAAGCATTTGAGATTTTTGAAAAAGGATATATGCTTGAGCCTCGATATCAGGATTCTGATATTATCTACACGATTGGTGCACTCTATGCAGGTAAAAATGATATTGCTCAAGCAATGCTTGTAAAACTCGATACGCGAGCAGTGTCTGATGATCGAATCCTTCGTACATTTGCTGATCTAAAAAATTATCAAGCAGTACTTGGAATATTAAATGTGAGACTTCAGGCAGATCCCAAGAATCCACAAAACCTACTCACACTCGCAAGTGTGTACGCCGAGATGGGACAAAAACAAAAAGCGATTGAGGTGATACAACAGATTATAAAAGACAATCCAGGCTTCAAAGATCAAGGTAACTCATATATCGATCAATTAAATAAGTAAAAGGTATTCACTTTTTGTTTCAACGTCGCATCTTGGAAATAAGAGAGGTTACTCCCTTATTTCGCTCGAAGCAGTTGAAATAAAAAAGTTAAAAATAATTTTGAGAAATCAAAATTATTTTTTGTTAAAAAAGTTATCCCACAAGGGGATTTCATATTTTCTAAATTTGATTACAAATAAGAAAATAAAGTTATCCACAATTTTTGCAAAAAAAATATTGTAATGAAGTCGGTATCGTATGATAATTATTACAGGTCGGAATGATGAATATGTAAAAATATTTATCACGAACTTTTAAAAGTTAATTTATTTTTTATCAACCGGCAACGGAAGATAATAAAAAAATATCATGGCAGCAAAAAAGAAAAAAGTAGTTAAGAAAGCTGTAAAGAAAGCAGCTCCAAAGAAGAAGAAAACAGCAGCAAAGAAGAAGAAATAATTTTTCTTAAACCAAAACCACCTCGATTAACATCGAGGTGGTTTTGTGTTATGATAGGCAACATATGAGTATTTTTAGCAGTATATTTGGGAATCAAAACGACAAAGAACTCAATAAACTCAAGCCTTTGGTTGAGCGTATTAATTCTTACGAATCAGTAATCGAGAAGCTTACGAGCGAAGAGTTGGCTCAAAAAACTATCGAATTTAAAGATCGTCTCGCAAAAGGTGAGACTATTATCGATATAACTCCAGAAGCATTCGCAGTCGTCAGAGAGGTGTCTCGTCGGACGCTCGGTCAGCGACATTTTGATGTTCAGTTGCTTGGAGGATTGATCTTGCAGCAAGGAGGTATTCCTGAAATGCGCACAGGAGAAGGTAAGACACTTGTGGCGACACTTCCTGCGTATACACAAGCGCTTGCAGGCAAAGGTGTGCATGTGGTTACGGTCAATGACTATCTCTCACGACGTGATGCGAGCTGGATGGGTCAGATTTATAATGCACTTGGTTTGTCTGTAGGTATCATCAATCACGAACAATCTTTTTTGTATGATCCAAAACATACCGAGAAGGATGCGGAGCGAGACGAGCTTGGCTCATTTAAAGTGGT
The DNA here is from genome assembly GCA_964369145.1 of uncultured Candidatus Saccharibacteria bacterium. Taxonomy (GTDB): domain Bacteria; phylum Patescibacteriota; class Minisyncoccia; order Phycocordibacterales; family DATDWN01; genus UBA910. The sequence continues at coordinate 13,962 of CAYJEE010000005.1, read as the reverse complement.
CAATGAATTTTTGCGACCATGTACACGCCGTGAAGCATATCAAGCCGATATTACGTACGGTACAAACAATGAATTTGGTTTTGACTTTCTCAGAGACAATATTGAATACGAGACGAGTAGACTTCGACAACGAGGACATCATTTTGCGATTGTTGATGAGGTGGACTCTATATTGATTGATGAGGCACGTACTCCTCTGATTATATCCGCGCCAGATACTGACAGTGGAGAATTGTACGTACGTTTTGCCGATATAGCAGCAAAGCTTTCTCCAGAGGTAGACTATACGGTAGATGAAAAATACAAATCAATTTCACTCACTGATGCGGGTATTACTCATGCAGAAAATTTACTTGGTGTAGAAAATATTTACACAGAAAAAGGTATCACCTATGTACATCATCTCGAGACAGCAGTAAAAGCGCGTGCATTGTTTATTAAAGACAAAGAATATGTTGTAAAAGATGATGAGGTCGTGATTGTTGATGAGTTTACGGGGAGGCTTCAGCCGGGACGCCGATGGTCAGAGGGATTGCATCAGGCGATAGAGGCAAAAGAACGAGTTTCAGTTCAAAAAGAATCAAAAACATTTGCATCTATTACATTCCAAAATTATTTCAGGTTGTACACAACCTTATCAGGTATGACTGGTACAGCGCGCACTTCGGCAGAAGAGTTTTTCAAGGTATATGGACTTCATGTGGTGACTGTGCCTACAAATAAATCTGTTGCGCGTATCGATAAAAATGATCTTATTTTTAAATCAGAAATTGGTAAATTTAAAGCAGTTGCACGAGAGGTAAAGGTCCGATGGCAAAAAGGTCAGCCTGTGCTTGTGGGAACAGTTTCAATCGAACGAAATGAATTGTTGTCTGAATATCTAAAAGCAGAAGGCGTGCCTCATGAAGTGTTGAACGCAAAAAATCATGCACGAGAAGGTGAGATTATTGCACAAGCGGGTAAAAAGGGATCAGTCACTATCGCGACAAACCTTGCAGGGCGAGGAGTCGACGTAAAGCTTGGTGGTAATCCATCAACAAAAGAACAAAGTGATGAAGTCAAAAATTTAGGCGGCCTTTTTGTTCTTGGTACAGAGCGTCATGATGCACGTCGTATCGACAATCAGCTTCGAGGACGTTCAGGACGTCAGGGTGACCCAGGGGAGACACAGTTCTTTGTTTCTCTCGAAGATACACTCATGAGGGTGTTTGGAGGAGAACGTCTGAAATCAATGATGGAAAAACTTGGTGTGCCAGATGATGAGCCTATAGAAAATAGATTTATTACTCGCTCAATCGAGCAAGCTCAGGAGAAAATAGAAGGGTTTAATTTTGACGCACGAAAACATGTGCTTGAGTTTGATGATGTATTAAATTATCAAAGAAAAATATTTTACCATCGACGAAGTACTGTATTGGAAGGGGAGAATCATGTGGTGGTAGAATTTGCACAATCTGTGGTTGAAAAACGTGATGCAGGAGAAGCTCAAGTTCTGAAAGAAAAAATTGCACAAGATGGGGATGCATTTATTACTGCATTGCGCCAGGTTGTTCTTCAGACGATGGATATGTATTGGGTTGAACATCTTCAGGTTATGGATTATATGCGTGCGAGTGTAAACTTGCGTGCGTATGGTCAGCGTGATCCGCTCACAGAGTATAAAAGAGAAGGGCTTAAACTCTTTAAAGATATGGAGGCATCTATCGAAGATCAGGTTGCTCGTATTATTCCACAAATACAAACCAGTATGGTTCGAGCGGTTGAGCATACAGAGCTTCGAGAGGCACGAGAAGGTGCAGAGGCATTGACGGTAGAAAAACCAGTGAGCGCTGTAACAGGTGGTAATGAAGTCGGACGAAACGATCCGTGTCCGTGTGGAGCTATCAATCCTGAAACAGGTGAGGTCTACAAATACAAAAAATGTGGAATGATCAATGCTCCACATCACAAAAAATAATCAAAAAATCCCGCAAGGGATTTTTTAGTAAGTTTTTACTTTAAGTAAGCATTTTTCTTAGGATTTTGTTACAATAAAGTATTATGATTGAAACAGTTATCGGGTTACTGGAGCACTACGTTATCCCTCTGGGGGGCTTTGGGGTTTTTACTGCAGAGATTATCGAAGAAATTATCGTACCGATTCCTTCAGCGATGATCCTCCTCGGTTCAGGATTTCTTTTCTTAAAAGGTGCTCTTTCCTGGTCTTTGGTGGGTACTCTATTGTTTACTGTAGCTATACCTGCTGCATTTGGGCTCACGTTGGGATCTTTGGTGATATATGCTCTTGCGTATAAAGGAGGGAAGGTATTTATAGATCGCTATGGGACGTGGGTAGGTATAAGTTGGAAAGATATAGAAAATCTCGAAAGAAAATTTGAAGAAGGTTCGTATGATGAATGGTCTATGATTCTAGCTCGGGTGTTTCCTATAATCCCGAGTGTCTTGATCGCTACGTTTTGTGGACTCACACGTATGCCTGTTAGAAAATATGCAACCTTAACGTTTATAGGGGCGTTTTTCAAAGCAGTGCTTCTTGGGCTTATTGGGTGGCAGGTTGGTGAGCTATATATAAAGTATGCGGGGATAATCAGTCATATAGAAAACACTACACTTGTACTGGTTGTTGGAGGCACTGTTCTTTTTCTGGGATATAGAAAAAGAAAACAAAAAATGTTACAATAAAGCACATATATTACATTATATTGACTGTATGAAAAAACAAATTATTATCGTTATTGGTGTACTGGTTTTGGTATTAGCGGGGGCATTTTTTGCTCGCAAAGACACTGCTGGGGGAGAATACAGTACATTTGCGACCTGTCTTAAGGATGCAGGAGCAACATTTTATGGCACGTTCTGGTGTCCTCATTGTCGTGAACAAAAAGCTATGTTTGGTAGCTCAGCAAAACTTCTTCCGTATGTAGAGTGTTCTACTCCAGATGGGCAGGGTCAAACAGCTGTATGTTCAGAAAAAGGGATTAAAAGTTATCCGACATGGATATTTGCAAACGGTGAGACTCTAAGTGGTACACAAGAATTTGAGGCACTTGCATCATCCACTGGCTGTGCACTTCCACAAGAAGTTCTTACACAATAACTTTTATGATTCAAGAATTAGCAACACCAGTTATAGCAGGAGCAACAGTGGCATCACATGTTGTTTTTGTTATATTTCTTTTCTTCTACTTCACCCAAAGTTCTTTTAAAGAGGGGACTCATCGACATGTAAAAAAATACATCGATGAAATTATTTTCTTGATTGCATTTGCTGCACTTGCAGGAAGTTTAATATATTCAAATATTGTCGGGTTTCCTCCATGTGACCTGTGTTGGATACAACGCATCTTCATGTACCCACAAGTGGTTATAGCAGGGGTATCGTTGTGGAGAAAAGAAAAGTTGGCGGTCTACTATGCACTTCCACTTTCAATCCTCGGGGGACTAGTCGCGCTCTTTCAGTCACTGACTGACTGGGGCATCGGTGGCTCGCTCCTGCCATGCACTGCTGAAGGGGGAGCATGTTCTCGGGTCTATGTGATGGAGTACGGATATGTCACTATCCCAGTTATGGCTCTGACAACATTTATCTACCTCATCGCAGTTACCTGGATTTACAAAAGAGCAAAATAAAAACAAGGGCGCCCCTTGCACAAAGCAAGGGGCGCCCTTGCTTTTTCAACCCCACAAATTAATTTTAAAAAAATGGAAAACAAAAAAGAAAAAAATAATATAACGATTGTCGCACACAGTGGTTCATTTCATTCTGACGATGTGTTTGCAGTTGCGACACTTACATTATTATTGGAAGAAGAAAATAATATCACCGTCATACGAACTCGTGATAAAACAATAATCAATAATGCGGATTATGTGGTTGATGTGGGGGAGGTGTATGACCCATCGAACGATCGGTTTGATCATCACCAGGGTGGTGGAGCTGGGGTACGTGACAACGGTATCCCATACGCATCATTTGGTTTGGTGTGGAAAGAGTACGGGGTAGCACTATGTGGGAGTAGGGAGGTTGCAGATGAAGTAGATAAAAGACTTGTCCAGCCTATAGACGCTATGGACAATGGCATAACATTTATGAAGACTGAAAAAGAGGGTCTCTATATGTATGACATAAAAGATATCACCATGGCATACAGAGCGACATGGTCTGAAGAAGAGGGTGCACTTGAGGAAAATTTTAAATATTTGACAGGTGTTTTTAAAGAATTATTGAAGCGCCAGATTTTTGTTATAAAGGACATTAAAAAAGAGGAAAAAGAATTAATTGAGAAAATAGCTCAACATAAAGATAAAACATTACTAATCCTTGATAAACATTATGATTATCAAGCGGTAACCTCTAGGTATGTTGATATACTTTTAGTAATATCTCCTAAGAGACAGGATGGAACATGGTCGGTAGAAACGGTCCGTACTGATCTTCGTTCCTACACGGCACGTATGGATTTACCGTTGGAGTGGGCAGGTAAAAGCGGGGAGGAATTAATTCAGGTTACAGGAGTAGCTGACGCAATTTTCTGTCACAAAGGAAGATTCATTGCAGTTGCGGGGAGTAAAGAGGGAGCACTTAAGCTCGCTGAGCTTGCACTCAAAGATGCTCGTTAGTCTATAAAAGCCCAGCAAGTCACTAGTCCATAAGGTCTTTAGATATCCACTTTTAACTTTACGGACTTGATGGACTTTAGACTCTTTATCCTGTACTCTGTCAGTATGTTTATCGATGAAATAACACTCAATATAAAAGCAGGTGATGGTGGTCACGGTATTGTCGCATGGCGACATGAAAAAGGCGTCGATCATGCAGGGCCTGGTGGAGGTGATGGTGGAAACGGCGGTGATGTTTTTGCACGTGGTACGCGTGATATCGCTGGTCTTTCAAAGTACAATTATGAAAAAGATTTTTCTGCTGAAAATGGGGTTACAGGTTTAAATAAAGGTATGAAAGGTGCAAATGGAAATGATCTTATTATGGATTTTCCAATCGGTTCAGTACTAAAAAACAAAACAACAGGTGAAGAATTTGATATCCTTTCTGAAGAGCCAGTACTGATCCTCAAAGGGGGAAGAGGTGGTTTTGGTAACGAGCATTTTAAAGGTTCTCGTAATATCACACCTCAAGAGTCTACACCAGGAAAACCTGGCGAATTTGCAGAGTTTTTTATAGAGCTCAAGCTTGTCGTAGACCTTGGTTTTGTTGGTCTTCCAAATGCAGGTAAATCAAGTCTACTCAATGCACTTACCAATGCAAAAGCAAAAATCGGCAACTATCAATTCACTACACTATCTCCAAACCTCGGTGATTTGTATGGTTTTATAATTGCTGACATCCCAGGGCTCATTGAAGGTGCTTCTGAGGGCAAAGGTTTAGGGTTCAAGTTTCTTCGCCACGTTGCGCGTACTCGAGTGTTGCTTCATTGTATAGCTTCAGATACTGAGGATTGTGTGACTACATATGATTTAGTACGTCGTGAATTAGAGAGTTATTCACCAGACCTTGCAAAAAAAGACGAGTATATTCTTCTTACCAAAACAGATCTTATCAATCCCGATGAGTTGGCAAAAAAAGTATTAGAATTTGAGAAAAAAGGAAAAAAGGTACTCACTGTGTCTACAATCGACGATGATTCGTTGAAAAATCTATCAGATTTCCTTGTAAAAATGCTCCCCAATTTTGTTCACGATAATTTGTGATTACAAAATTGAGGACACCGAGTATTCTCGGTGCAATGAATACACTAAATCATACTAAACTTAACCATGGCGTATAAAGCAACAATTGGTCTCGAAATACACGCAGAATTAAAAACAGCATCAAAAATGTTTTGTCCGTGCGCAAACGATCCTGAAGTTTCTGCTCCAAATATTCATGTTTGTCCTATCTGTATGGGTCATCCAGGCACTTTACCTGTCGTAAACAAGAATGCTGTGCAAAAAGTACTCTCTGTTGGGGCTGTTTTGGGCTCAGAATTAGCTGATTTTACCGAATTTGACCGTAAAAACTACTTTTACCCTGATATACCAAAAGGATATCAAATCAGTCAGTACAAGTATCCTTTGGTAAAAGGAGGTGTTCTTGCGGGTGTGGGATTAACCCGTATTCATCTCGAAGAAGACACTGCTCGTTCGAGTCATGAGAAGCCAGGTAAGAGTTTAGTCGACTTCAACAGGGCAGGGGTACCACTCATGGAGCTCGTCACGGAGCCGGTGATACACTCTGCGGAGGAAGCGATGAAATTTGCTCAGGAACTCCAAATATTGTTGCAATATATGGATATCTCGGATGCAAACATGGAGAAAGGACAGATGAGAGTGGAGGTGAATATCTCAATTTCAAGTACCGAAACTTTTGGTACTAAGGTAGAAGTAAAAAATATTAACTCGTTCAAAGCAGCTGGAAAAGCAATCGAATATGAGTTTGCTCGACAGAGTGCGCTTTTGGATGCGGGGGAGAAAGTAAAACAAGAGACTCGAGGATGGGATGAAAACAAACAAATCACATTTTCTCAGCGTTCAAAAGAAAATTCTGATGATTACCGGTATTTTCCTGATCCCGATATTCCTAAACTCAAGCTCAGTGAGCTTGATGGCTTCTCAAAAGAGGAGCTTTTAAAACATGTCCCTGAAACCCCTCATCAAAAAAGACAGCGGTATGCTGAAAAATATGGCTTAAAACAAGAAGATATTGAAAATTATGTGTTTAATCGAGAAATAGGGGACTTTTTTGAGAAATCGGTGAGTTCTCTACAGACGCTTATCCCAAATAATCAAGAATCAGTTAAAATACTCTCAAATTACATCTCATCAGACATTACAGGCATCACCAAAGCCTCAAATTTGCCTTTTCCTGGTGCGTTTGGGTACCTAGATGCTCAAAGTATCGCAGAAGTAGTAAAAATGATTGTTGATGGTAAATTATCCTCTCGTGGTGCAAAAGAAATTATCAAAATAATGCATGAAAAAGGAGGTAAGGGGGAAGAAATTGCAGAAAAAGAAGGATTGATACAAAAAAATGATCCAGAGGAACTAAAAAAAGTAATCAAAGAAATCATCGATGCAAATCCTACTGTTGTTGCAGAATACAAATCAGGAAAAGAATCGGTGTTTCAGTTTTTTATCGGTCAAGCTATGAAAATAACTAAAGGTGCTGGTAATCCGGAACTCATAAAACAAATCACCATCGAAATGTTAAAAAGTTAAATAATCTATATTTTAAAAGCTATCTCGGATAGATAAGACATAAAAAATAACATGTATTCAGTAATGAATACATGTTATTTTTTATAATCACATACACACAAAAGAGAAATTAGAATTTATATGTTTAAGTTTAAAATATTATGCGTAGTGCAAAAGTCGTATCGGTCACAGCTAGGTAAGTTTATATATACCAGGGGGATGGTCATAAACATGTACATTTCTAATCTAAATGCTTAACGATGAGTTTTCTAACCTCCGCTTTGGTACTTCTTCGAAGACCTGCATTGGTTTCTATCTCATGGATCACTTTTTCAAGATCTTCGATTCTATACACACGATAATTATTCATAGGATGTCTCGAAGCTTTGAGCTTTCCATTTTTATCCCAGTTACGAAGTGTAAGTGGAGATACATTGAGTATTTTTGAAGCTTGTTTTATTGTTATATAGAGCTTTGCCATATTATTAGCCATTAAACATTACTAAACATATATAAATATAGTCATATACTTAGTAAGGTTTATGTATCTTTAGTTATATAAATCTATAATAAATGAAATATAAAGGACATTTTAATTTCTAAAAAAATGAATCTTTATACAATCCTTTTTTAGAGCTTGTGTTAAATGTTCAGACTCACTTTCTGTGAGTCTTGCTTTATAAGTATACACTGATATGGGTACTATATACCAACTTTTTGTTTTTAAGCCTGTTTAGAGGCATTTTTGAGCCTCATTTTAAATTCTGTACACAGTTTTTAACCGTTCTTTTTATAACCTATTATTGTTTTATAAAAAAATAGTAGGTTACATTGTGAGCCGGATCTCATTTAGCCAATAGGGTATATCTAGGTGTGCACTTAGTTTATTTTCTACTTTTATTTTAGAAATATAAATATGGTGAATCGTAAAATTGCACTATACATAGGTTATTTTAGTTAAAAAATGGACAAAGATAAAAATATCTCGTAGAGCCAAGATAGCCTTAGTTATCCACATATCTTGTGTATCCGAGATGAATATATTTGCTATAATTTTATCAATGAGTTCCGATTTATATTTTAATAATATAAAGTTTATCTCAGCCAAAAGAGCTGGAGAAATTTCAGGCTATTCTTCTGACTATATTGGTCAGCTCTGTCGTGCAAACAAACTTGAATGTCAAAGGGTTGGTAAGTCTTGGTATGTAAAAGAGGAGTCTCTCAATGAGTACATTGCACTTGTTACTGAACAACTAAAAATAAATCGAGAGTTACAGTCAGTAGCATTTAAACAAGAAAAACAAAAAATCAATCTCTCTGTTGAGAAAAAAGAGGAAAATGTTGCACAGCAAAAAGAGGAGGGTTCTGTTGTTACAGCAGAAAGTAATGCTCCTGTACACATTGTTACCTCAGATACTCTTCGTGTGGATGAAGTTACTCTTGAAAAAAAGGCTGAAAAGTCAGTCCCATCACCATACGTATCACTCTCTAGTGGTATCCTTAAAAAAGTTGGAAGTGTTGTTGCTATTTTCTTTTTAGGTTTTATGACAGCAGGAGCATCTATATACTATGCACCTCTTGCAGTTCAAACCTCTCGAGCGATATATTCTGCGACATCTGACATCAATACTTTTTATGCAGAAAATCTCGCTCGCACATACGTTGCTGTGGGTAACAATCTCTTTGATACAACTCGTTCTTTAAACCAATATACACATGATTGTGTCTCTAATCCTGCACTTTGTATTACACGAGGGGTGCGTTCAGTTGCTTTTACACAGTACCGTGTGACAGATACCACAAAAAAACTAGCATTTTCATATGCACAAAATGCACATGCTCGCACCTTTGCCTATGTTTCAAATGCACTCACTTCAGGGCAATCTATAACTACAGTTATTACTGATTCAAAAACCAATACACTCGCTCTTGTGGTTGGAGCAAAACAAACCGTTGTTGATAAAGCGGGTGTTGCTGTATATAAGAGTGTTACTGGTTTATTTACAAAAACAGAAGGTGTTCTTGCGCGCCTCCTTGCACCTGATACACAAGGAATTATAGTGATCAACCCTACTGCGTCAACTACTTCTGTGAAAGTTGCAGCAACAACACAATACAATCCTGCGGTTGTAGTAAAAAACACCATTGTTGAACGAGTTGTAGAAAGAGTAGCTGTACCATCTTCTATTTCTACAACATTTGGTTCGTATGGAGATCTTGAACAAAAAATCGCAAATCTCAGTGCTTCTGTAAATAGTCGTTTCGCATCACTTTCTACTGGAAATGGTGGTTCTGTGACAAATATTTATCAGCAGATTGCTCAGTCACAGCGCATTGATCAGCTTTCTGGTGTGACCATTTCTGGTGCAACAATTACAAACTCAACACTTAATACAACTGGTAGTTTGACTGCGGGTGCGACAACGCTCGCAAGTCTTTCTGTAACAGGTACAGCTACCTCAACATTTGCTGGAGGTATTGATCTTGGTTCTGGTTGTATATCTATAGGAGGTGTGTGTATTGGTTCTGGTGGAAGTGGTGATGTGGGTGCAGGTACAGCGGGTCAGCTTGCGTTTTATAATGCAAACGGCACCGAACTTACTGCAACATCTTCTATCTTTATTGCATCGACAGGTTTTGTTGGTGTAGGTACTACATCTCCATTTAAAAATTTCTCAGTGACAGGGGATGCGGCAATCGATGGTGAGCTTCGTGTAAATTCTTTCCTCGCACTCGGTTCAACAACACTACAAAATGCAACATCAACATCTTTCTTTACCTCACTTCTCCAAGCGACAACAGCTGGGTTTGATACACTCACTTCTACGCTCGCAACGCTCACAAATCTCAATGTTACAAATAGCACGACTACAAACGCGACTACAACAAATAGCTTTATTACAAATTTGGTTGCAACGAACGCATCAACTACCAATGCAACTACAACAAATTTATATGCAACAAATATCTCATCGGGTAACATCACTTCAACAAATGGGTATGTAGGTGCTCTTCTTTCAAACACACTCACTGCAAACAGTATCAATGCAACTTCAAGTACTGCAACATCAACATTTACTGGCGGATTGAGTGTGGTAAAAGGTCTCAATCTCGGTAACGGATACATATTTGGTGGTGGTCTTACTTCATGTTCTTCGTCTGCAGATAAGCTCATCTGGGATGCAGCCACTGGACAGTTTGGTTGTGGATCAGATGCGGGTGCAGGAGGAGGTCTTACTGGTCTACGATCTCAATACTCTCCATATCAGACAGGCTCATCACAAACTCTCGCGACATCTACAGATACAAACATAGGTCTCACTATCACATCATCTGGAGATATTCATACCTTCACACCGGTCTGGTCTGGAGTGCTTTCTGTACTTCGTGGAGGTACTGGTATTTCAAATCCTACAGCGGCAGGAGTGCTTCTCGGTAACTATGCTGGTACTGGATACATGCAAGTAGCAACTTCTTCACTTGGTCTTTCTACTACAAATATCGCTGAAGGTTCAAATCTCTACTACCTCGACTCACGTGTGCAAGCATTTATCCATGCATCGACTACTATTCCAAAACTTTATACAGACAATGTCTTTGCAGGAACAAATACGTTTAACGGGGCGCTTGTGGTCGGTGCATTAAATGGTCCACTGCAAGCAAACAACGGAGTTGTTTCTGCAACTACTTCTATCGGTCAGCTTTATGGAGGGACAGGTATTACGAGCTACACTGCCGGAGATATTTTGTATGCAAATGGTTCTGGAGTACTCACCAAACTTGCTGCATCAGGAGACGGTCTTGTATTGAAAATAAACGGAGGTCTTCCAAGCTGGCAAACAGATATTACGTCTGGTGGTGGTGGAGGAGCGACTGCATGGTCAACTACGACAAACAGTATGATCGTGTATCCAACTGACACCACAGATATTTTAGTGGTTGGATCAAATGCAACAACTACAACTGGAAATATTTTTGAAGTTTCAGGTAACTCTCTTTTTGGTGGAAATGTAGCGATTGGTACTACTTCTCCATTTGCAACACTTTCACTCACTAATACTGCGGGTGTAGCAGCGTTTGCAGTCGGTTCTTCTACAGGAACCTCGTTTATCGTTGATCGAAATGGGAATGTTGGAGTAGGCACAGTAATTCCAAATGAAAAGTTTTCTGTGGTTTCCACTACAGGAAATCAGGCGGTATTCTCTGGTTCAAACGTGAACGGAGTGAACACTTATTCAGGACAAATACAAATCGGTCGCGGTCTTCCAGACACTACTGGTTTCGCTCGGTTGGGATATCGGTATGCAAGTGCTGAGTTTTATATCGATGCACCATATAGTGATACGGTGATTCGTGGAGGTGCTGGTTCTACTGTAATTGCGACATTTAAAAATAACGGGGCAGTAGGAATTGGTTCAACTACTCCTACCGCTCTTCTTTCAGTCAATGCACCAGGTGGTATTCCTTCATTCCTTGTCGGTTCTTCAACCGCGACTCAGTTTATCGTCGCTGCGAGTGGAAATGTTGGAATTGGCAATACTAATCCTGAGACAAAACTTGCAGTCAATGGAGATATCTCATTGCCACGGACCAGCAATATTGTCTTCGGTCAAAACGGAGATGGTACTGGAGAAAAAATCAGCAACTCAAGTTATGGACTTTCTTTCTACGTGAGCAACCTCGAACGTTTGCGTATCGGTGCTGCGAAAACATATGTAGTGGGAAATGGAAGTGGTAGTGGGCTTGAATTCAGAAATTCAGCTACAGGATGGACATATGGAGGAATCTTTACAGAAGATATTTCTGGATGGAATGGAGCGCTTGTCTTCACTACTGATGGTGATGGTATAAACAACAACAATCCAACAGAGAAAATGAGAATTTCTCCAGATGGAAATATAGGTATCGCAACCACTTCTCCATGGGGCTCTCTTGCTGTAAACAACATCGCAGGTCAACCAGGATTCGTGGTGGGCTCTTCGACAGCAACTTCATTTATCATAGATCGAAATGGGAATGTGGGTATTGGAACAACTTCACCAATAACTCAATTTTTGGTCGAGGGTACGAGTGCTGGAATTAGTCTACATCGTACTGGAGGTAACGAAGCTTTTATACGACTAAGCGATGGGTTGTATAATACAAACGGAGGTCAATTACGAGGTCTTGCGGGTGTAGCAGGATTACGATTTACAAATTCGGCAGCGACTACAGAGTGGCTTCGTATAGATGCAAACGGCAACATCGGTATTGGAACTTCATCACCTGATGCAAAACTTCATGTAGTGAATGCTACAGGATCAGACACAGCTGGTGGCAACCTTATTTTCGCTCTTGATGCTTCTCCTGCGGTAAGAATGGGCTTTCATTATAGTGCCGATTTGACCACATTGCTTTTTGACCGATATTCAAGTGGAGCGTGGAGTAATTTTATCTCTTTCAACAGAAGTATGGGTCGCATGGGTATTGGTACTACTTCTCCAACTCAACTGCTCACTATCGATGCGGGTAGTGGTGCATTTACTAACTTGAATGGTGGTGGTTTGCAGTTGGTTAGTGGGAATGTAGTTACCCCGGTTGTGCGGATAACAGGTAATGGAGGTGCAGAATTGGTAAATGTATCCAATGCATCTTCACAAGTATTTACTATACAAAACTCAGGTAACCTCGGTATTGCTACCACTTCTCCATGGGGTTCTCTCGCTGTAAACAACATCGCAGGTCAACCAGGGTTTGTAGTAGGTTCATCTACCGCAACTTCATTTATTGTTGATCGAAATGGAAATGTGGGAGTAGGGACGACTTCACCTACATCTGCACTCTCTGTACAAGGACATATACTTTCCTCAAATTCATATAGACTTGGCCTTGCAAATGGTGGAAATGGACAGTGGGCATTGAATGGTGCCAATACACTAATTGATTATCAGGGTCGTTTGGATTTAAGAACAATTAACGGTTCTTACGCAACCACACTTACAATGACTTCTGTTGGCACTGTCGGCATAGGTACCACCACTCCATTCGGCTCACTTGCTGTAAACAACATCGCAGGTCAACCAGGATTTGTAGTCGGCTCTTCTACTGCAACTTCATTTATTGTCGACAAAAATGGGAATGTCGGAGTGGGAACATCATCACCAATTGCACCTTTTGCATTACAAGGAAGTTCAAGTTCAGGAAACTTGCCGTTGCTCCAGATTAGTAACACAGATGCGTCTCCGGCTGGTGGTATCAGTATCCTATCCCCAAATCTTTCTACAAATGTAAATGGCAGTGTGATTCAATTTGGTCGATCGAGAAATACCGGAGATCTTGGTGCGATTGCTTTCAATAGAAGTTTGACAAATTCTGCAGATAATCAGATTACATTCAGTACATTTGGAAATAATAACATCATGAGTATTACTCATGGTGGGAACGTGGGTGTCGGAAGTACTTCTCCTTGGGCATCTCTCGCTGTAAATAACGTTGCAGGACGTCCAGGATTTGTAGTCGGCTCTTCTACAGGAACTTCATTTATCGTTGATCGAAATGGGAATGTGGGTATCGGAACAACTACTCCAGGTTCACTTTTTTCAATCGGAGACATTGGAGGTATAAATTTTTCTCTTGCAACAACTACATTTAGTACAACAGGAGGTATCAATATCACTTCTGGTTGTTTTGCTGTAAATGGCGGATGTCTTGGATCAAGTTCTGGAAATGTAAGTGCGGGTACCGCAGGTCAATTCCCATACTATGCAGGAAGTGGTACAACACTCACTGCTA
>CAYJEE010000004.1:9179-48845 GCA_964369145.1 uncultured Candidatus Saccharibacteria bacterium | reverse complement strand
ATACTTGCAATATCTGATGCTGATCGAGACATGACTTCACTCATATACTCAGGACTACTTAAAGCTGTCCCTGAAGGAGGGCTCCGCAACGATCTTGCTGAAAGCTATAGCATTTCAGATGACGGTCTTACATACACCTTTGTACTCAGGGATGATATCTATTTTCACGACGGTAAAAAAGTCACGACCGATGACGTAGAATTTACTATACAAAAAGCACAAGATGCTTTCCTTAAAAGTCCCCGAAGAAGCAACTGGGATGGAGTCCGTGTAGACAAGATAAACGAAAAAACAATTCAGTTTACACTCAAACAGGCGTACTCACCATTTATACAAAATACAACACTCGGCATTCTTCCAAAGCATATTTGGAAAAATGTAGACAATGAAAGCTTCCCTTTCAGCACATTTAATACAACCCCTGTTGGGAGTGGACCATACATGATCGATTCATTTACAACCAGTGACTCAGGATTGCCAGCAGAATACACACTTCAGTCATTTAAAAAATACGCACTTGGAAAACCTTTTATAGACACACTCGTTCTCAAATTTTACACAAATGAGAAAAATCTTCTTGATGCATTTCAAAATGGAGACATAGAAAGTGTAAATAGCATTTCACCTCAAAACGTAGCACTTTTACGAAAGACAGGGACAAAAGTTCTTACCCCACCACTTCCTCGAGTATTTGGAGTATTCTTTAACCAAAGCCAAGCTCCTGTGCTCGTAAACAAAGAAGTTCGCCTCGCATTGGACTCTGTGCTCCATAAAGACCAGATGATCCAAGAAGTTCTTTCGGGTTATGGGCAGGTAATCGACGGACCTCTTCACACAGACAAAGCACTCCCTCTCACAACCTCACCTGATGAACAGATAACTCAAGCTCGAGCAATCCTCGAAAAAGCAGGATGGAGTTTTGATGAGACCGGAGTCTACCAAAAGAAAACTGGCAAAGACACCGAGATTCTCGCATTTTCAATCTCAACATCAGATGCACCTGAACTAAAAGCACTCGCTCAAAGTATCCAAAAACGATGGCAACAACTCGGAGCACGTGTCGATGTCAAAATATTTGAAGTCGGAGACTTAAATCAAAACATTATACGTCCACGTAAATACGACACCCTTCTTTTCGGAGAAGTGCTCGGACGAGACCTCGATCTGTATCCATTTTGGCACTCATCTCAGCGCAATGACCCTGGACTCAATATCGCACTGTACGCAAACCCAAAAACTGATAAACTACTTGAAGACTATAGAAAAACAACAGACGAAACTATAAAGAAAAAATACTTAGAAACCTTTAAAACAGAAATACGTGCAGATATCCCCGCCGTGTTTCTCTACGCTCCTTACTTTATCTATATCACTCCTACAAACGTAAAAAATATTACCCTGGGACAACCTACCATATCGGGCGAACGGTTCCTGACAATCCATGAGTGGTATATCAATACAAATAACATATGGAAGATATTTATTAAAAATAATTAAAAAGTAAATATCAAAAATCAAAACGAGAGCATCCACATTTTCCATTTTGATTTTTGAATTTTAAATTAACACTATGAACCCATCAGATACACACAACAACACAGAGTCAACTCAACACTCACGACCCGAGAGAAGTCCTCGACCCATGAAACGCGGGTTTGGACGACCACACACCACTCACGTACGTACCGTCAAAAAACAAGACGACGTGATCCCTCCTGCAGGAGATTCGATTCGTATTATTCCACTTGGTGGAGTAGAAGAAATCGGTAAAAACATGACTCTTATTGAGTACAAGGATGACATTGTGGTTATCGACATGGGTTTTCAGTTTAAAGATGATGATACACCAGGTGTAGACTACATCCTCCCAAACACAAAATACCTCGAGGATCGAAAGGATAAAATCCGAGGTGTGATTATCACTCACGGACACCTCGACCACATCGGTGGTATCCCTTACATCATGGATCGTATCGGCAACCCACCGCTTTATACCCGAGCCCTCACTTCGATCATGGTGAAAAAGCGCCAAGAAGAGTTCCCTCATTTACCTGCACTTGATATTCGTGTAGTAGAAAAAGAAGACACGATTGTGCTCGGTAAACTCAAAGTGCGATTTTTTGCAGTGACACATACGATTCCAGATTCAATGGGTATTATTATTGATACCCCATACGGATGTTTGGTGACTCCAGGAGATATCAAGCTCGATCACGTAAATGGCGTGCCGACAGAAGCAGAGGAAAAAGAATTTTCACGATTTGAAAACGAGAAAGTTTTGTTTTTGATGATGGACTCGACAAACGTAGACAACCAAGGCTTCTCTACCCCAGAGCGTCTCGTGCATGAAAACCTCGAAGAGATTATCAAACATACAAAGAGCCGTCTGATTATCGGAACATTTGCTTCACAGCTCGAGCGCGTAATGAAAATTATCGAAATTTCTGAGAAATACGGAAAGAAAGTTGTAGTCGAAGGACGAAGTATGAAAAACAATATTGAGATTGTTCTCAACATGAACATGCTCAAGATCAAGAAAGATACGATCATCACTTCAGATGATATGGAAAACTACCCACCTGATCGTATTATCGTACTTGCGACCGGTGCACAGGGAGACGAGTTTGCTGCGCTTATGCGTATGTCCAACAAGACCCACAAGTACTTCAAAGTAACTCCTCGCGACACAGTCCTCCTCTCTTCTTCGATCATTCCAGGAAACGAAAAAGCGGTACAGAAACTCAAAGACAACCTCGCTCGACAGGGTGCAAAAATCATCCACTACCGATCATCTGATGTATATATCCACTCAACAGGACACGGAAACCGTGGCGAGCTCGAATGGATCCATAAAAAAGTAAAGGCGAAGTACTTTATGCCAATGCACGGAAGCCACTATATGCTTCGCGTACATGAAGACTTGGCAAAATCAATCGTCGGTATGCCTCCAGAACACATCATTGTTCCAGACAACGGTGCGATTCTTGAAATCCAAGAAGAAGGTACAAAATTTGTTCGTCTCAAGGAATCAGCTCCTGATAACGTGGTGATGGTAGACGGCTTCTCTATTGGAGATGTACAGGAGCTTGTGATCCGAGACCGAAAGACTCTCGCGCAAGACGGTATCTTTATGATCGTCGCAAGTGTAAACGCAAAGACAGGTAAACTCAAAAAATCTCCAGACATCATCTCTCGAGGATTTGTGTACCTCCGAGAATCACAAGACCTCTTAAACCAGACACGTCAGATTATCAAAAAAACAGTTGAAGATACCACTCGTGGTATGAACCCTATCAACTTCGACTACGTCAAAGCAAACGTCGCAGACAACGTCGGCCGATACCTCTACCAAAAGACCGCAAAGAAACCGATCGTGATCCCTGTAATCTTGGGGGTATAAATAAGATTAAAAAAATAGCGAGAAAAAATGCCGGTCGGGAAAGCCCGATCGGCATTTTGGTTGCGAGGAGTATTACTACTCCTCGTGGTTGTTGTCGGGGCGTCGTCGCATGATGATGATGCCCAGAAAGAGCGCCGCAAGTGCGGCACAGACAATTCGGATCATATTCGAATCCATTATTGTCCACCTCCGGTCGGCGGCGGGGACACCAGGCACCGTTGGCTTGTACGACCTTCCGGAGTCGAGTCAATAACCTTCCCCTCGGCATAACAGGCGGCCTTGTGAAAAAGCAGGCCGATGTTTTCGGAGACACTGGGCATGATCGCCCCGGCGGCGACAGCAACGAAGCCGGCCATCAAAGCGTATTCGACAAGGTCCTGGCCGGTTGTGGCCAGAACTAAACGAGAAAGAATTCGAGTGAGTTTCATATCACCCTCCTAATATATATTATACACCTGTATAGTGTATTTGTCAACTACCTGCACATTGCCATTCTACCCTTAGTTTTAGGCCTATTTTGTCACTAAAATCAGGAACCGCTCATGCACCTTTCCGGAGCATCCGCAGGGTCTGAGCCGGTGTTGTCAAGGCATCCCGTTCTTGACAACTCAGACCCGAGGACATCCAAAAGTGCTCGCTGGAGACTTTTGGGCAGCTCCGGAAAGGTGCATGAGTGGGTTCCGATAATACAAACTAAAAAATTTTGTCCACACACCATTTTCCGCTATACTATATAAATATGGATTTCATTCTTTCAAATATTTCTACTCGCGTAAAACAAAACAAACTTCTCACAGTTATATACGCATCCAACATTTTCCTCTCCTTTCATTACTTTTTTATTATCTATGTAAACTCTTCCCTTCTTTCACAATTTTTCTCAGAATCACAAGTAAGTGTGCTCTACATCATCAGTTCCCTCATAAACCTCATCTTCTTACTTAATATCTCAAAGATTTTAAATACAGTCGGCAATTACAAGATTACCCTGTATGCTATCACTATTGAGATTCTTGCAACCCTCGGTCTCGCACTCACAGACACAGCGTTTCTCGTAGGGTGCTACTTCTTGATTCATCAGATTATTGTACCGATTATCCTCTTCAACCTCGATGTATTTCTCGAAAGCGAATCAACCGACGAAACAAAAACAGGGGGTATCCGTGGCATGTATCTCACTCTCGCAAATATCACTCTTGTTATTTCGCCAAGTATTGTCGGGTTGATACTGATTGATAACTACTACCATCGTGTATACATGGCTTCCCTCCTCTTCTTACTCCCCCTATTTTTTTGTATTAAAAAATACTTCAACCGCTATGTTGATATCCCTGTTGCACATCTCAAGATACGCGAGACAATCAACACCTACCTGACACACAAAAACTTATCAAATATATTTATCACACACCTGTCACTCCAGCTCTTTTATGCATTCATGATTATTTACACCCCAGTATACCTTTCAAAATATATTGGTTTTTCTTGGGGAGAAATTGGTGTTATGTTTACCATCATGCTCCTTCCTTTTGCACTCTTCGAACTCCCTATCGGCAAACTTGCCGATGAAAAATACGGGGAGAAAGAAATTTTAACTATCGGGTTTGTAATCATGGGACTTTCTACTCTCCTTATGAGTTTTATAACCGTAAAAAGTTTTGTGTTGTGGACAATCATTCTCTTTCTCACTCGTACCGGCGCATCTTTTGTAGAAATCACTTCAGATTCTTTCTTCTTTAAGCAAGTTGGGTCAGGTGATACAGATGAGATCAGCATGTACCGCACGACTCGTCCGATTGCATTTATCATTGCACCGCTCATTGCAACACTTTGTCTTACATTTTTGTCATACAACTATATCTTTCTCGTGATCGGTATTATCGTAATCCTGAGCACCCACTGGAGCCTCGCTTTGATGGATACCAAATAGTAACAAAAAACCGCCCTGTGGCGGTTTTTTGTTGTTATTTCTATTTCTTACCTTTTTTTACTTTTGTGGCAGTATCAAGATGCTTCTTGATATTTTTCCAATGTTTCTTTAGATCTGTAACCAATGAGGCAACCTCACTTTGATCAACATTTTTAAGACCCTCATACTTTTTCATCACTGTAGACAACACATTATTATATGTCTCTTCATTGACATCTTTTAGTGATTCCATTTTTTCAAGCACTTCTCCTTTTGCTTTAAGCATCCATCCTTTGATTTTTACTCGTTTCTTTGCACCTTCTTTTGTTCCGTACAAAAAGTATGCTCCTGCTGAAAGAGCTGCGAGAGCCCCCAAACTTACCGCTACTGCCACACCACTTTCTTGTTTCTTTGCCATGAATGAATAGATTAATTACTTTTTTTAATGTTTTTACGCACACCCTTTTTCTTGAGAAAACCAAAAGAAAGGATATCCGATAGTTTAATTGTGTTCCTTTTTAGATTTTCACGCAAGTCTTCAATATCTTCTACTATAGACTCTCCTTCTTTTCTTACTTTCTGAGAGAGTTTTTTTACATCTGACAAAATACGCAAAAGATATATAAGCACAAGCGCAATAAGTAACCCTACAAGTATCACTACAACAGTAGTGACCAAAAAGAATATATCTGCTTTATATAAAGAATCCATACATACAGTATACCGCACATCACCTGTATACAAAAACCAGCAAGTACGCTAAAGTAAAAGGAATATTATATGGACATAGTTTCGTTTAAACATAACTTTGATCTACTCCTTGCCCGCCATCTTGCGTCAAAACACACCGCATACACAAACATAACATCAAACCCCTCTGTCCTCTCTATACTTTCTCACATACAAAAAGTAAGTACCGGTGGAAAACGCCTCAGACCATTTATCGTATGGTCACTCTACGCACATCAGCACAAAGATGCTTCTCTTGAAGATATTGCACCTCTACTTGTTGCTATAGAATTGTTCCATATATTTTGCTTGATTCATGACGATATTATGGATGAAGCACTTGTACGACACGGTATCCCCACCATACACACTCACACAAAACAGTCTCTCGAAGCAACAAACCTTGATCATAATTTTTCTCGTGCAAGCGAAAGTCAGGCGATCCTTGCTGGCGACATATTGTTTAACCATGTATTTGAACTCCTCAATGATCCTTCATGGTCTACACCAAGTACTCGTGATGCTATCCGAAAAGTGTTTACACTACTCGTTGATGAAGTGTGCATTGGTCAAATGCTTGATATCAACCTTACAACACAAAAAGTTGCAACCACAGAAGCAATCAATGAAAAAAATAAGCTCAAAACAGCGTATTATTCATTTGCCCGTCCACTTCATATTGGAGCACTGATTGCACATAGAGACGATTTGGTTCCTTTTGTACTCTCTTTTGGAGAAAAGATCGGTATAATTTTCCAAATCCAAGATGATATTCTGGATGTGATCGGCAACCCAACTGAAACAAAAAAAGAACTCTTCGCAGATCTACAGGAAAATCAGCACACGCTCCTCTCTCAATATATTCGCACACATGCAAACCCTCAGTTTACAGAAACTCTGAGTACGTTTTGTAATACTCCGAAAAACCTCCTTGACCCTCTTGCTGTTCGCAATTTATTTATAGAATCAGGAAGTATTTCGTATGCACAAAAACTCATACAGGAGTATACTGAAGAAAGCATGCTTTCTATAACAGAAGCACACTTGAGTCCAGATGATGAATCTTTGTTTATTTCAATCCTCGCACTTCTAAACCATCGCACCGCATGATACACACAGACACAATCTTTCAAGCTCAATCTATTGAAAAGAAATACGGTACAAGCTACTACCTTGCCACACTCTTTTTCCCTCGTGAGATAAAAGAGGTTGTATTTATCTTATATGCATTCGTACGGACCCCAGATGAGTTTGTGGACAATCCTGCACCTGGAAGTAACCCTAAGGAACTACTCAATCAATGGAAACAAGACTGGGAAGACGCATACCGTACTCAAAAAAGTGACCACGCACTCCTGCACGCAACCGCACACATCTTTAAACGATACGACATACCACTTGAACTCAGCATGACTTTTATCGACGCAATGATACAAGATCTGACCGTCTCACGATATACAACATATGATGATCTCCGCGCATACATGCACGGATCTGCAGAAACTGTAGGACTTATGCTGACCTATATTATCGGATATTACGACCCAGAAGCATTTCGGTATGCAGCAAAACTTGGTGAAGCGATGCAGCTCACAAATTTCCTCAGAGATATCAACGAAGACTATGGAGACAGAGGACGTATCTATATACCTACAGAAGACATGCAACATTTCCATGTGACTGAGTCCATGATTAACCAAAAGCACATGTCACCTGAATTTATTCAACTTATGAAATTTGAGATACTTCGAGCACGACAACTCTTTAAAGAAGCAGAACTCGGTATCTGTATGCTCTCACACAAAGGCCAGTTCCCCGTACGACTTGCTTCTCGACTGTACGAAAAAATTCTCGACAAAATTGAGCAACAACAGTACGATATTTTCACACGAAGAGCACGTTCAACTACATTAGAAAAATTATGGCTTATCATAAAAACATATGTCTCACACTAAAAAAATAATCATAATCGGTGCAGGATTCGGAGGGATTTCTCTTGCCGCACTTCTCGCGAAAAAAGGATTCGAGGTGCATGTATACGAAAAGAATGATCAGATTGGTGGAAGAGCAAGACTTATTCAAGAACACGGATACACTTTTGATATGGGGCCTTCATGGTATATGATGCCTGATGTTTTTGAAGATTTTTTCAATACTCTCGGAGAAAATATCCATGATTACTTGAAACTCTCTCGTCTCTCCCCATCATATCGAGTGTTTCTTAAAAGCGAGGGTGCTCACTATGATTTTTATTCTGACAGAGAAAAAAATGCCCGACTTTTTGAATCAATCGAGCCTGGTTCTGCACAGAAACTTGTTGACTATCTCGATGAATCAAAACGTCAGTACGATATTGCAAAAAAAGAGTTCATGTATAAAAATTATGATTCTTTTTTTGATTTCTTCAATAAGCGCACCATGCAAGAAGGTAGAAAACTTGAAATCTTTAACACCATGGAAAAGATAATCAATCGCACCTTCAAGTCAGAAATCCTTCGTAAAGTGATGCAGTTTCAGATGGTACTCCTCGGTACCGCACCAAAAGACGCTCCGGGCATATACAGACTCATGAACCACGTAGACTTCGATCTCGGTGTCTGGTACCCAGATAAAGGCATTTACGAGCTTCCAAAGGCAATTACTCAGGTGGCAGAAAAATACGGTGCTCATATCCACCTCAACAGCCCCGTAAAGAGAATCCTTACTGAAGACAAAAAAGCTGTCGGTATAGAGCTCGAATCCGGTGAGATAGTGCATGCTGATATTGTCGTATCAAACGCTGATATGCATCACACAGAACACACCCTTCTCGATGCACCACACAGTGATCACAGCGAAAAGTACTGGGAGAAAAAGAAAATGGCTCCAAGTGCGTTTATTATGTACCTCGGGGTTGGGAAAAAATTCGACTCTATCACTCACCACAGCCTTCTCTTTTCTGAACACTGGGATGCACATTTTAAAGAGATTTTTGATTCGCCAACATTCCCGAGTGACCCATCACTCTATGTCTGTGCACCAGGAAAAACTGATCCAACCGTTGCACCCGAAGGGAAAGAAAACTTATTTGTGCTTGTACCGATCGCTTCAGGACTCGAATACACCGAAAAAGACCTCGAACACTGGAGTACTCTCGTGCTTGACCTCATGGAAAAACACATGGGTATGTCAGGACTCAAAGATCATATTGAATACAAAAAAATGTACTGTGTGAAGGATTTTGAAAAAGACTACAACAGCTACAAAGGAAGTGCTCTCGGACTCGCGCACACCTTGAGTCAGTCTGCACTATGGCGACCAAACAACATCTCAAAAAAAGTAAAAGACCTTTACTTTGTAGGAGCAAATACCAACCCAGGAATCGGTATGCCTATTTGTGTCATCTCAGCAGAAACTGTCTACAAACGCATCATGAATATCACCGACCCAGAACCTCTCAAGGAAATTTAAACTCGTAGTAAAAATATAAAGAAGAGTATCATACCTATGCCCGCATTGAGATACGGAAAATAGGTGTACAAACGAAACAACTTCGCCTCTGAAGCATTATACGAGAGATACATAAGAAAGACATACGGTAACATAAAGAAAAACACAATAAAACCGAGATACTGAAATACAGCAAGTCCCGCAAGGATATACAAACACCCGCACAAAATAATAGTGGCTTTTTTACCCAATGCAATGGCGATAGTACTAATACCGGAATCTTTATCAGCATCTATATCAGGAACAGCCGAATACGCATGCATTGCAACAGCCCAACATATCCCTGCAAAGACTGGGAGTGTTATACCCCCTTCCGCCCCCACAAGATAGTATCCGCAAACAGCAGTCACCACATAATGACTCGCAGAAAATAAACTATCAAAGAAAGGACGTGCTTTTGCTCGTATCGGTGGAGCGGAATAAAATAACGCAAAAAAATAAAATAAGAGAAGAGAAATAAATGCGTTCCATGGAATAAATAATCCGATCACCGCAAACGGTATGTTGATCCAAAATACAGACCAGAGCACTTTTTTGTGTAATACCGGAGGCAATACATCTTCATACCCTGTTTTTTTTGGATTAAGAAGATCGGTCTCATAATCAAATACATCATTTACCCCATAGATAAAAAGATTTGCGGGAAATAAGAATAGTAGACCAAACAACAACACAGACCAGAGGTGCATATCCCCTCCAGCACTTAACCCTACACAAACACCGAGTGCATAGGTACCGAGCTCATAAAGCCAAAACCGCGGACGAGAAATACGAATAATATGTGATAATGTCATATCTATAGAGTACTCCACTCTGAGACAAAACAAAAGGCGCTCGACATAACATCAAGCACCCTTTACAAAAGACGCAGGTACTGGACCTGTCCCATCTGCTCGGTCTCTCTTCGTGGTGGTTTGCGCACCACCTGAGGATACAAAATGCTGGAAATTTTCCAGTACACTTCGTGATCCAAGTTCCTTGTGATACGCTTGATCTCATAACCAAGTGTATTCAACTCCTGCTCAACATCTTCGTTAAAACCCACACTCTTGAGTCTGATTGCATTAGAGATGTCATCAAACACAATCTTAAACCACGGAACTTTCACACAAGCGTCAACAGCGCCAGGATAACCACAGTACAACTTATTAAACGTGGTAAACAACCCGGCCTGAAAATTCTGATAATCAGCACCATTCACGAGCGCCGCCAAAATGATAGCATGAACGGTTCGCGGTCCAAAGACCTGACGATATTTTCTCCTCTCCAAACCAAACCCCTTAAACAAAGGAGCGTACTGGATAGGTAAATCACTTATTGTATCCACAACCTTTCTCCTTTATTAAGTCTGTCAATATTTAACCTCCTTTTATTTTTAAAGTCAACAAAAAAGCGCTTGCGCACTCTTTTTTAATCTTTGTCTACTGTTTTGGAGTACACATACCTCCATGTATCATCCCGCACAACATACAGCTTCGCTTTTTGAACATCATACCAAGTCCAATGACAATCAACGCAACTGGCCAGACAATATCCCAATCAACCATACCTATAAAGCCAAATTGTTTAAGAAGCATTATAACACCGACTACAACAAGAATTAATCCAAATTTCATAAAAATTGTATTATGTAATATACCTACAGTATATCATAATTCGTTTTGTACAAATACTCCGTCTGTGATGGTAATATCCATAGTTTTTTCAATCGTTGGATCTTCAACCATCGCATCATCTTCTGCTCGATCAAGGTAGCGTATTGTCAAAGGATATGTAGATACAGCAGTCGCCGAAGTGGTCGCCCCCATAAGCACCACTCGATCACCAATAAAATACGATGAGCGGTGCGTCACTTTTTCTTTTACCACATCAAACAATACAACATAATGAAAGACCCCTGTCCCTCCACTCTGCACCGCCATATCAGCGACTACATGTACTACAGATCCCTTGCGGTAGGCACCGATTAATTTTATAAGTGTCACATCACCCCCATCGAGTGTGGTGCCATAACTCACCCGACCATCAACCAATGATATTAGAATGTTTGTATCAGGTACGGTAATAAACGAGTTCTTAATATTTTTTTCATATACAGAAAGATCATCTATCGCCTGTATCTGTTCTGAGCTTTGTATTGCAGGAGAAGTATCGTTCTTAACAACCTGACTCACTGAACCTGAAAAATACAACACAAGAAGAACAAGACCAAACACGAGAAAAAAGAGTACTGCAGTATGACGATGTGAATGCCAATGAGTATGTAACATATATATAGTATACCACCAAATACTTAAAGAGAAATGCATCAAAAAAACCTCATACTAGTGAGGTTTTTTTGATGTATCGAAACAAAAAGTGAATGTTTTTACTTTTTCTTTTGCGCTTCTTTACGTATCGCTTTTATTGCAAGACGCTTTTTTGTTTTCTTTGAACGTGTTGCTTTGTTTTTTGTATTTGTTGCTGCTCGTTTTGCCATAATACATGTACTATATACTATTACACCCTTATTCGCAATCCACTACTTCACAGTCCACATCTAATATGAATTACAGAGGCAATATTCCATACTACTTCTCTGTTCACACCACGTCGTACCATTACTTAACCATGGACGACACGAAGGTGAGACTCCTTGTACAGTAGGAGCACCTGTCTCAAGTGCAGTCATCATGACTGCACCAGTATTACCTGATCCAAAATTATAATAACAATACCCAGGATGCCCCGGCGTACTTCGAGGTATGTACGGCAAATATCCAGCATTGACCAACTCTTGCATACTTGCATTATACGCAGCAAGCACAAGATTTGTACTGTCTGTACCTGGCACATTAGGTACCGGAGCATCACATGCCCCAAAATTACCCCCACCCCCCGGACAATAAGATACATTACAGTTATAATTTCGTGGCATCCTCCCAAACTCGTTATAAAACAAATTTATTGCTTTATTGATTTGCAATAGATCTGTCTTACGTTTCGCATCCTGAGCACTGAGTCGTGCTTGAGACACGGAGGATACCACAATCGAAGAAAGAAGTCCGACAATAGCCATGGAAATAAGCAACTCAATCAATGTAAAACCTTGTTTTTGATTTTTTTGATTACTTCTACAGGACATATATTATGTAGTATAAACTATTATTGCGATTTAAAAAAATGGAAATATTTGTATATAACTGTATGCATATGCTGCAATAACCGCGAGTCCAATATTGAAAATAATATTACCAATGCCGAGAGGAAGTATGACGCGCCAAAACGGATACCTCAAAAAACCCATTGGAATTACAATCACATCATTCGAAAAAGGAAGCAGCGACCCATAGAGCAAAAATATAACAGGTAATAGTCGAGGATATTTTTCTTTGATATAAGATAATTTCTCGAGCACTTTCTGTATTCTCTGAGACATCAGCGTTCGACCTTGGTACCCAATATAATACGAAGTTGAGTCACCGATCATCACTCCAACAGCAGTCACAATACCGAGTATAAACGGATTGACTCCACCGACCGCAAGAGCGATCAGCACTACATGATACGGTACCCCACTAAATGTCGAGAGTCCTCCTAATAAAGAAAGAATAAACATGAGTATGTACGCATTTTCCACGCCAATCATCCCGATCACTCCCTCAGGTGAGATATAGTAAAAAAATAAAGAAAAGCTTACGAGCAATATAATAGGAATAAGTGCAAACATATAAGAAAAAGTTCTTTTCATATCTGTGTATTACTGAGACTGAGGTGTCGTATTGACATGTCCCATAATTCTTATCAATCGTGCCTCAATATATCCACCATCTATTTCAACACCAGAAACAGTCACTCGATCACCGACCTGTACCGCACCTCCCACACTCCGAAAACCACGCTTTACAATTGTATCTATTGTTATGGTAAAAACTTGTGGTACACCTTTCCTTCCAACAACAATAAACCGAGAATCACTCACTTCAGAGACTGCGCCAAAATAATGACTCCCTCCCCACTTACCATAACTTTTTAAACCCATAAAAAGTAATCCGGCAAAAACCAGCAGTAATCCTAGACCCAAAATATATTTAAGTTTATATAGTTTATTCATACATCTAGTATACCACTTAACAATACCTGAGATGCACTGATTTTTAGATACAATATACACCCATATCACCAACTAAAGTTTTTATGTTAAAATATAAAAATGCTTAAGAAAATTTTACACATATTTGATCACCTTGAAGATGTCGTGCGCGGACACTTGTCGAGGTACCCTTTACTCTATGCACTTATCGGCGGTGTAGGAGTTGTGCTTTTTTGGCGTGGTGTGTGGCATACGGCAGACGAAATACCAATTCTTCATAATAGCTGGGTATCTCTCGGTGTGGGGACAGGTATCCTGCTTATCACTGGTATTTTTGTCTCTGCATTTGTAGGAAGCAGACTTATCATGACCGGACTTCGCGGGGAGAAGAAAATGACCGAAAAAACCATGGAAGAAATCGAACAAGAAGAATCCGAAATAAAGAATATTCAAAAAACAATACACAAAGTCGAAGAAGAGCTTTCACTAATTAAAAAAGACATTGAACGTCACCACTGACCGTAAAACAAAAAACACCTGTATGGTGTTTTTTGTTTTACTTATGAAAGGTGTTTTGAAACAAGCTTTGTCATTTCAAACATACTCACAGTATCCTTACCTCCAAATACTTTTTTGAGAGGAGCATCTGCAATGATATTTCGCTTATTTTTAGGATCCTGAAGATCGTATTTTTTAATATACACCCAGATTTTTTTTACAACTTCTGAACGAGGCATTGGGCCTTTTCCTATAACCTCAGCAAGATCATCACTGATCTGCATTGGTTTCATAAATGCTGAATTTGTCTTTGTTGGCATAAATATTAATTATTATGAATGAATACAGTATAGCATAAGAAAAAAAACTATCTAGTCATGCACACATATGCCTCACTTTGATGCCGAAATCACATCCACCCCTATTGCCTGCGTGATATGTGCGAAACCATCTCTTTTTAGCAGCCCATCGAGATCTTTACAGATCTTCGAAATCACATGAGGGCCTTCGTAAATCATACCCGTAATCATATGGATCAGTGATGCACCAAGACGAATCTTTCGATACGCATCTTCTGCACTGAAAACTCCCCCACACCCTACCAACACGTACTTCCCCTGTGTTTTCTTGTACACGTGTGCAAGGAGCGCATCAGACAAATCTTGTACAGGCTTACCACTGATTCCACCTTTTTCTGGAACAACCGAATCAATAATTTTTTTATTTACTCTGTTTTTAGTCAGATTGCTACAGATGATGCCGTGCACCCGATGACGATCGATCACTCCAAGCAACGAATCGATATCAACCTCTTGTTTATCGGGAGATAATTTAATAAATATAGGTTTATTTGTCTCAATACGATCCAACGCAGCAAGCAACATTTCAAGTGCATCAGGTTCCATAAATGGCTGCCCACCGTATGTATTTGGACAACTAATATTTACCGTAAGAATATCACCTGTATCGAGAAAAACTTCAAACGCACGTGCATAGTCGATAACGGCGGTATGGATATCCAGGTTTTCCATACAATTCTTCATCGCAATACTTACCGACACTGGAGTTGTATATGTTTTATGCACAAGCCTTTTATGAATATCATGTGATCCATTATTTTTTAAACCATAATACACCACCAATCCTTTTGACTGTTTTAGTCTCCATAATCGTGGTTTTGGATTACCTTCACACGGTTCATATGTGATAGAACCGACTTCCATATGTCCAAAACCAATGCACGGTATCACATCGGTAAGCTCAGCATTTTTATCAAATCCAGCCGCGAGACCGATAGGATTTTTAAAATGAATTCCTCGTATATCTTGCTCGAGCAACGAACTTTCATATGGAGAGAAAAACATACGAAGACCATATCGTGTCACCGCATATCTCCCAAAGAAAGAACCTGCCTGTATACACATATCATGAATATACTCCGGATCAAACCGGAACAAGATTGGTTTTACATATGAAGTGTAGATGCTCATAGGTTATGCGAAATGGAAAAATTTTGTTCGCCCATGTCCATAAAAGATAAAGAGGGTAGCGGCAGAGTAGACGACCAAATCTTCAACTTCCCACATATTAAACCCGACAGCCATCGTAACAACAGAAAGCGCAAAAAAGATTGCAATCAAAATCGTAGTTGTACGTGTAAGATAACCCATCACAAACAAAATACCAAAAATAATTTCTGCAAAACCAGTACTGAGCACAAACAACTTATCAGTAAACCACGGAAGTAGTGGTGCCATAAAATTCCACTGATGTACCTGAAGGAACTGAAGGCTGAGCTCTGGATACAAGAGCTTTTCTGTAAATGCGAGAGTGATCAGTGAAATACCAGTCCCCACTCGTACTATCTCAACCGTATGCTTATGAAGCTTGTACACCTTTGAATCTGCTGGTGAATGCTCTATAAAGAAATATACTGCAAGTGCACAGAGCATTGCGTTTTCTAGGAATGCCACAGCACCCTCTCGTACAAACAAACCAATACATAATAGTATTAACACAGAGGAAGCAATACGCACCCTCATGTTGATTATAAACATAAGCCCAATAATCGCCTGCACCACCAACAGCACAGAAGTAAGCGTATCAATAGCAGGAACTTCAGGAACAATCACTACCTTCCACAACACACTCACACTTACCAAGAAAAAACCAAGTATACCCTGCGCAATACGTCTGATTCCTTTTTCATGCTTGAGTCCATATGACACCAGACCTTTTGGTGCATTAATTTTCCTATCAACAAAACCAAACAAAAGGACGATCGCACACACAATCACTGCCCACACAATCACCTCGGTACTCCCCCATGAATAAAACACTGTTTGATTGTGTAAATCTGAAACAACTTCTTTTGAATCAACAAACCATTTCACATGTGCGGATGCACCTACTGGTAATAAAAATAAACCGAGAATTGAAAATATCTTTTTCATACTTACAGTCTAGCGCTTCAAACCAAGAAAGTCATATAACTTATGCACTTTTACCTTTTACATCACCGTCCAAATATATACAAAAGCATCACAATCACCATTTGAATCCCCACGCCAAGTAAAAGTCTTTTTAAACCACTGATAGATAAGGTAAATGCATATACTGCAATAGAAAGTGTAAACATAACGAATGCCAATACCGAAACAATCAAAAGATTGGGTCCTTCTGGGTCATTTAGTAAAGCAAAAAAACCTCTCGAAGAAACAAACGACGTGAGCCCTAAAAGTACATAAGAAATTGTTTTTGATTTGAAATACATGAAGCAACTCTTTAGATTGTAGCTTTTTCCTCACATTCAATAACCCACTCAATACCGTACCGATCTCTAAACATCGCAAAATATGTTCCCCATGGACTGTCACCGAGCGGTGCCTCTACTGTACCACTCAAGGAAAGCTGGCCGAATATACTCTGTGCTTCTTCTCGTGTATCTATATGCACATGGATTTTGCTTCTGTTTTCATTTTCATTTACAGTTCCCATAAATGCAGGCACGTCATTACCGATAAGTACATTTGTTCCTGAAATCGGTAAAATAATTTGCATTATCTTTTCTCCATCTTCCTCGGATACCGGAAATTCAGCACTCGCAAGATCCTTCAGACGAACTATCTTTTTAAATTCACCACCAAACACTGATTTATAAAAATTAAATGCTTCTTCAGCATTACCGTTAAAATTTATCCATGGGCTTAATGTTTTCATGGGTTTAAGTATACCAAATTTGATAGGCGCACACAGGTAAATATTCGAGAACCATTGACAAGAGTCGATAAAAAGGTAATTAGGGGTCAGGAGCCTTTTTAAAAAATACACAGGAAGGAAATGGGGTTGGTACTTTTTTTGAATTATAACAAGTTTATTTTAATAATGTTTCTATAATCGACGATTCATCAATATCTTCCCTATCAAGTCTTTTTCTTTGTTCTTTCATACGAACAATAAGTACCTCTGGATCTACCCATTGAATTTCGCTTTTTGCTTCAACATCATCTGTTTTTCTCAATGACTGATCTATAGATACAAAATCACATAAAAAATATAATGTAGTTTTTTCAATAAATACCCCGGTCTCACGAACTTCAAATTTTGAGACAATAGAGCCTATATACGTCTTTAGATTTG
This sequence comes from uncultured Candidatus Saccharibacteria bacterium, assembly GCA_964369145.1. Classification (GTDB taxonomy): domain Bacteria; phylum Patescibacteriota; class Minisyncoccia; order Phycocordibacterales; family DATDWN01; genus UBA910. Next base: position 31,109 of record CAYJEE010000004.1, on the reverse strand, counting down.
CTTTCACACCAAACTCTTCCATCAAACCACGATGAAGGCATACCTCAATAGATTCATTAGGTTCTATAGTTTCTCGCATTAATAAATAAAAATTCTCAAATACAGAGCCTCTGATTGTGAGAGTATCGAAATAATGACAACAAACCTTCCCTTCCTCATTTCTTACAACTGCGCCAATTGATATATGATATGGATGTTCTAATGTGCCTTGAAAATAATTTTGATTCATAAGTTATACAATATTAACACAAGATAAAAGGGTCAAGATCCTTTGATTTAACTGCTGCCAGACCTGGATTCGAACCAAGATAAATGCCTCCAGAGGGCATTGTCCTACCATTAGACGATCTGGCAATATTATTTCGCACACCTAAAAACAATACCACCTAGAATACCTCAAAAATGGCTTTTTTACAAGAAAAACACTTGCGGTGATTTTACTTACTTTTTAGTATTGCTTCCACAAAAGCAGTAAAAAGTGGGTGCGGATTGAGTGGTCGTGCCTTAAGCTCTGGGTGGAATTGTGTCCCAAGGAAAAATGGATGTACATCCTTTGGAAGCTCGGCGATTTCCATCAATCGCCCATCTGGTGATGTTCCTGAAAAGACCAGACCTTTTGCTTTGATTTCCTCTACGTATTCTGGATTTACCTCGTATCGATGACGGTGTCGCTCGTTGATTATTTCTGCACCGTACGCCTTTTGAGCATGTGTACCCTTCTGAAGACGAGCCTCATATGAGCCGAGGCGCATAGTCGCACCATACTTTCCATCTTCGAGATTTTTCTTCTGCTCAGGCATAATATCGATCACCACATGAGATGATTTTGGATTGATCTCTGCTGTATGTGCATCAGTCCACCCGAGAACATTTCGAGCATACTCGACAACCATAAGCTGCATACCGTAGCACAATCCGAGATACGGAATCTTATTTTCTCGTGCATACCGGATAGCCATAAGTACACCCTCAATACCGGACTCACCGAAGCCTCCGGGAACGATGATACCGTCATACGTTCGAAGCTCTTTGATTTTTTTTGGATCTATTTCGTATTCTTTTGAATTGATCCAAGTAAGCTCAGGCTTCGCACCAGACCAATAGCTTGAAAACTTAATCGCTTCAATCACAGAAATATACGCATCAGAAAGTACAAAATCTCCGGTATCGAAATACTTTCCGACGACTGCAATTTTAATTTGTTTCTTTTGATTTTTTGATTTTTCAACAAATTTCTTCCAGTCAGCGAGCACATCCCCTTTTACCTTTGCGCGCATATGTAGCGCACGCAACGCCATATCACCAATTTTATCCTTCTCAAAATTAATTGGGACATCGTAAATACTTGAAATATCTGGAGCGGAAATCACATTATCTACCGCAACCGAGCATGCAATGGCAATCTTTTCTTTTCGTTTATGGTCGAGTGCCTGAGACCCACGAGCGATAATAATATCCGGCTGAACTCCGTATGAGTTGAGCTGGCGGACCGCGTTTTGTGTCGGACGAGTTTTCATTTCACCGAGCACACCAGGTACCGGAAGATATGAAACCATAATAAAAATAACATCCTGAGGATTTTTAATTTTCAAAATACGCGCGGCTTCGATGAACAAAATGTTTTGATAATCTCCGATTGTTCCCCCGATTTCAATAAGTGAAATATCTGCCTCATGACTTTCTGCAGAACGTTTCCATCGACGAGTGATCTCTTCGGTAATATGTGGAATCGCTTCTACACACTTCCCCCGATACCCGAGGTTACGCTCCTTTTCGATCACATACTTATACACCATACCTGAGGTGATATAGTCATCAGGACCCAAGTCCACGTTCATAAATCGCTCATAGTTGCCCATATCCTGATCTGTCTCAAGACCAGAGTCGAGCACAAATGTCTCACCGTGCTCTGTCGGGTTCATCGTCCCCGCGTCCACATTTAAATAAGGGTCAACCTTGATAGGGTTGACCTTAAAGCCTTTATTTTGAAGGATCTTACCGATGGATGATGCTGCAATACCTTTACCGACACCTGACATTACTCCCCCGACAACGAAAATGAATTTCTGTTTTTTCTTTTTATTTTTATCCATGGTAATCCTGTATATTTAATTTTCTATTAATATCTATTCCTTAACGCTTACAAAATGAATGCAGTTCACGGAAAAATCCAATTCAGAATTCGATGCGTACTTGTCGTACGGTGAGAATTATGGATTGGATTTTGACAAAGAAATACCTCATTTTTAAGTGTTATATCTTCAAATGCTTGCGGACAGCAAGGAAGCTTGAGATAGCTCCAATCGCTGCACCTGAAAAGATAACAATGAGAAAGATTTGAGCAAAGTTCTCAATATAGTATGAAAAAACATTGAGTCCTACAAAAAATTCAGCGGTAGCATTGCCGAGCCAGAGTGTAATCGGGAAAAAGAGAATGAGTGTGATAAAACCAGAAACAACACCATAGATAGCGCCAGAGACCACAAATGGCCCTCTGATGTACATCGTACTCGCTCCCACCAAACGCATCACGGAGATCTCATCTTTAGACATAAAGATAGCAAGACGGATTGTATTGTAAGTAATAAGAATAGAAACAAATACCAAAAAGAGTGTGAGAATAAAGCCGAGACGGTTTGCCGAATTGATCATTTTAGTCAATGTATCAATCGCGGTTTTATTTTGATAATAATTTACCTTATCGATAATCGACGTACCATCTTTTGAAAGCACACTTTTGCTTTTCAAAAACTCTGCAATGCCTTCGTACTGAGAAGGTTCTTTTGCACGAATATTGAGAGATGCTCCGAGTGGATTTTCGCCAAGCTCATCGAGTGCTTGCAAGGTAAACTGATCGTCTTGGTGTTTCTGACGAAAATCAGCAAGAGCATCTTCTCGTGACACGTATTCAACTGGAGTTTTTACCTCAGGAAGTGTTTCGAGAGATTTCTGTAACGCTAAAATATCTTCTTCTGGTGCAGTCCGCACGAAATACACATTGATATCGACTTTATTTTTAATCTCTTCGAGAGATGCATTTAAAATCGCACCAAGAAAGATAGTGCCGGTAATCACAAAGAGCGTGATGATCATCACGAGTACAGAAGAGAGTGAAACAAAACCATTTCTCCAAAAAGAGAAGAAGCCTGATCTCATGATTCGTTTTGCAGATATCCACATCATAAATTTATATTATATATTTACCTTGCTTATCATCTCGGACAATCTTTCCGTCTTCCATCGTGATCACTCGTTTACCGAGTGAGTCTATCACTCCTTTATTGTGAGTGGTGAGCACTACAGTCGTACCGAGATCGTTGATTTTTTTCAAAATCTGCACAATGTCATACGTGTTTAGTGGATCGAGGTTTCCCGTCGGCTCATCAGCAATAATCACATCAGGCTGGTTTACGATCGCACGTGCGATCGCTACACGCTGCTTTTCTCCACCAGAAAGCTCACCCGGGAAATTCCAAATCTTTTTACCGAGATCGACGAGGTCGAGTACATGAGGAACATCAGACTCTATCTCTTCATCAGTGCGTCCCGCTGCTTCCATCGCAAACGCAATGTTTTCATATACAGTCTTATATGGGAGTAATCGAAAATCCTGAAATACAACCCCCACCTTTCGACGGAAATCATTGATTTCATTTTTCCTTAGAGTATGAATATCTGTTGATTCAAAGAAAATCTTACCGTCTGTCGGCTTTTCTTCAGCGAGAAACATTTTGAGAAGAGTGGTCTTCCCTGCACCTGAGTGACCTACGATAGAGACAAATTCATTTGGCTCTATAGCAAAAGAGATATCCTGCAATGCTACAGAATTGTCAGGGTAGATTTTCGAGACATTATCGAAATAAATCATACCTATTAGTATACCGCAGATGACCGTCTTCGGCAAAAGCTATAAATCCTTCTCGGCCTCTAAAAATTCATCGATTTCTCCATCGGTCAGGATTTTATCCACATTCCCCGTCTCCACCCCTGTACGGTGATCTTTGACCATTTTATACGGATGCAAGACATATGAACGGATCTGATTACCCCATTCTATCTGGGTAGTTTTTGAAATATACATCCCTTTTTCTTTTGCGGTTCGTTCTTTTTCGAGTTGAGTGTATATTTTCCCATACAAAATCTGCATGGCTTTTTCTTTGTTTTGAGCTTGAGAGCGTTCGTTGTCACTGGCTGCTGAAATATTGCTTGGGATATGCACCACACGTACCGCAGTCTCTCGTTTGTTTACATTTTGCCCCCCAGGACCCGATGAGCGAGAAAGCTCAACTCTGATATCAGACTCAGGAATATCAAGCTCCTCCACTTTTTCAAATTTTGGTATCACCTCTACCATCGAGAAAGAGGTGTGGCGTTTTGCATTTGCATTAAACGGTGAGATGCGGACGAGGCGATGCACACCTGACTCATTTTTGAGAATACCGTAAACATTTTTACCCCTGATTTCAATCGTAACATTTCGATACCCCCCATGATCATTTTCATTTTGGTGTACAAACGAAACACCATAACCTTTGTTTTCACAATACTTGAGATACATATGTAAAAGCATTGCCGAAAAATCTTCTGAATCATCACCGCCGGCTCCAGAAAAGATAGTCATGATAGCGTCCCCTGCATCATATTTACTTCCTCCAGCAATGAGAGTTTTGAGTTCTGCAATACGTTTGATAGAGGCTTGTGCTTTGTCTTTATCATTCCAAAAATCTACCTGAAGCATAGATGCTTCAAGTGAATCGAGTTCTGTTTGATACTGTTCTTTTATATCAGTCACGAGCCTAGTATACCAAAAAACGTTAAAAAATATACTTAAAAAGTTTTCGTCCTCTCCTGCGTGTTTGGTCAAATTCATACACCTCCATGGGCTTCTTCTCTGAAAATGGAAAATCGATTGAGTATAAAAGAGTTCCTGATTTTAAATCTTTCTCTAATTTAGGAAGGAGTGCATCCATCAGACGCGGGTATAAATATGTCATCACTGTAGTAGCTGAAGACAAATCTGTATCAAAAAAATCTTGTCTTTTAAATGATATGTTTGGGATATTTCTCTGCTTTATTCGTGCAAGTACATACGGTACGAAACCTCGCTCAATACCGACAAATGCTCCTTTTTTGTTGTATTCGTAGAGACTCTGAAGCACCTTCCCATCGCCTGCCCCGAGATCATACACAACAGAGTTTTCATCGATCGTGATATGGGTATTGAGATCACACATAATCGCATCGGGCGCAGGCACAAAAGGCGCATTCTTTTTTTGACCGTACCAAAGTTCCTGAATAAGAATTGTAAAGAAAACAATAATAAAAATAGTTGAAATAATAATAAGGAGTATGAAGATGATAAGGAAAAATATCATGTGAGTAGAGAGTTGTGATGTGTGTGAGCTAAAGATAAGGGTGGACTATCCACAAATCTGCGATTTGCGTGAGCCAAAGATGAGAATCGGTCACGGATATTTTTCTCGTCGTCACTCGAAAAATTCCCTGACCACGTCTCGCGGTCCCGTCTGCTGACGGGAACCCTCGCTCCGACTTCCGATTCCCTCACAAATCTGCGATTTGATGGAGCCGAAGGCGGGAATCGGACCCGCGACCTACCCCTTACCAAGGGGTTATTCCACCACTGAACTACTTCGGCTGTATTATAAAAAAAGAAACTAAAAAGCTGCCACGCTCCAGACCTCACACCAAAGAGAATCTGGAGCGCACAGGCAACCCGATATAAACAAGCCTCAGCTCTCTTTTATATCTCACCGTGAAGTCTGCCATATGCCAGACAACGTAGTTGTACCCATAATATCACAAAATAACTATTCGTTAAATTTATGCAAAAAACGCCCGAAGGCGTTTTGCTTGCGCGAGTGATGGGACTCGAACCCACGGCCTCTTCCGTGACAGGGAAGCGCTCTAACCAGCTGAGCTACACCCGCAATATTTACTTAACTAACTAAAAAATAGAGAACACTAACCATTATACATAAAATTGTATAATTTCAAAGAGTGTATCTTTTTGTGTCGACGCCAGGATTTGCACCTGGGACCTCATCTTTATGAGTGATGTGCTCTAACTACCTGAGCTACGCCGACAATATATCTTCTTTTAGAGCCTTTATGAGGGCATTCATTTTATACTTTAACTGAGAACTTTTGGAGACAATCAATCGACAAACCCCAAAATAGTTATCATAATTTTCATAAACCTTATTTACTTTTGTATTTACAAAATAAGGCTTCCTCATTTGCCCCTCTGGCAATATTAACAGATTTTTCCAAAAATTCAAGACCACATTTATCCTCTTCTCATGTATTCTGTTTATTTGAACTGAGCAAACAATGTCCTCAGGTACAACACCCATAGTTAACACTAAAAATTTCTTCACAAGAAGAATCATTTCTGGATCAGAATTAATGAACATAAATCGACTTGTACTTTCTGCTTTTGATCCTTCTGCCCAATATAGCGCAGTAGCTATCAATATCAATTCTCTATGTGATATTTTGTTGATTAGTTTCTTTCCAAATTCACCCGCGTCTTTAAGTACTTTTTGTTTCTTTCTTTTATTAACAGCAGCACCCATCATGCGCCCTTTTGTAAGTAATTCATTTCTACTATTTAAAAGCGTGTTAACCTGATTTTTATTTAAAACAATATCTTCACACCATTTACTTACAGTACTTTTTGACACATTTAGTTTCCGAGAAATTTCAAGAAGTGATTTCCCTTTTCTTCTCATTTCTCTAGCTTTTAACTTCTCTACAAACTTAGACATATACAACATTATATCATAGGTTCGAATATTTATTATGTACAAAAATTAACCCACAACAATCACCTCCGCCTTGCAAATCCTGACGCATTGCTCTGCAATGCTCCCCGCAACAAGCAAGAAAAAACACTGGAGACCAAGGGCAGGGATTTGGTCACAAGTTACTAAGTGTTCTCGATCGAATACAATCTGCGAGCACTAAGTACTCGCGACCCCAGCTCGGTTGTTTCGCTTCGCTCAACATACCTGCGCCCTGCAAATCCTGACGGAAGCAAATCAATTTGCTTCCTCTCCGCAACAAGCAAGAAAAAACACTGGTGTTCCAGTGCTTTTTCTTGCTTGTTGCGGGGCAGGGATTTGCACCCCGGTCCCAAGGTTATGAGCCTCGTGAGTTACTATTACTCCACCCCGCTATCAGCACAAGAATACCATAGCGACGATAAAAAAGCTATATAAATGAAAATTCTCTAAACACCTCTTCAAATAGACCAATAACTCGTTTTGCCTCACGCTGGGTAAGCAAAAAGCTTGGATCATGCGCGATCTGGTTTCGCACCTTATGAGCTTCCCACGCAAGATCAAGTGTATTGAAATCACTTTTCTCCACCCCTTTGAGTTTTTCTCCGATTGAATCCCCTTGCAGGTTCATTGTATCGAGAAGCTCAGCAAGCATAATATCAGCTTCAATCACAGCCAAACGCCACTCTGATTCATTGTATGAATCTACAAAAAGCTTTACCCGATCCCATGATTTATTAATCGATGTAGGTACAGCAGTCGTCTCATCGAGAACTTGATACAATTTAGCTCGAGTATTTTTACGAATTTGAGTGAGATTATAAATCACATAAGCAATACTACACACCAACACAACAATAAGTACCCAGAGTATCACTCTCATCCATGCACCAATCTTATACACAAACATCAGCACTCGTGTCATAAATGATGCTTCTTCGGGCTCTACCACCACCAAATCTTTTTCAGATACCCACCCATCCACACCCTCGTCAAAATCAATATACCAGTACCGAACACCATCTTTCATCACAGGACCTTTCACAATCTTCCCATACACACCCTGTGATTGAGTACCCACCTGATCTCCACCCACCTCCCCATACACACCCACTTGTCCATTTTTTGTTTTTACATGTGTACCGACATCTTCCTTTTCTTTCAGTGGACGTGTTTTCGGATCAGAATATCCCAAATCTTTTTCAGACACCCATCCATCAGGATCTTTCTCAAAATCAACATACCAATAATTCACACCTCCAACCATCACAGGACCTCGTACAACACGTCCGACGGCTTGTCTTTTTTGAGTCCCAATCTTAGAACCTCCCGGTGTATCAAATACAGTCGTGCCGTCAGATACAACCGTAGCAAAACCTCCGATTGGATTGAACACTGATGCAAATGGTCGAGTATATGATCCAAGCAAACCCTCTAGAGAAAAAGATTTTGAACCGAGACCTGAAATAAAACTACTTGCAGACGCAAGAACACCACCGAATATAGTCATGAATACAAACAACATAAAAAGCATCCCCGCAATTTCACGCAAATAATTTGGTGTTTCCGCAGGCTTCTCTTCTGTTTTAGGCTTTGCGTCACCTTTTGGTTTGTCGTCTTTTGGTTTTTCGTCAGCCATGAGAGTAAATTTTTAATTTAAAATTTTAAATTTCAAAAAAACTTTTAACGCTTTAAGTATACCTTATTTTATGAACGAATGAGAAAGACCAGAATATCTATTCTCCCAAGAAATCTTTCCCTGCCTTAAATAAATATTTCTCTCCCATATGTGTTGCCATAAGTTGTATCCCAAGTGGAAGGTTCACGCCATCTATATTTGTTGCTCCCGAAGGAATTGAGATCGCAGGAATACCAACAATATTTGCAGTCACGGTAAAAATATCAGCTAGATACATTGAAAGTGGATCTTCTTTTTCTCCTATTTTCCACGCAGATGCTGGTGTTGTGGGAGTCAGTACAATATCTACAGAACGAAACGCCTCTTCAAACTCTTTTTGTATAAGCGAACGCACCACCTGAGCCTTTCCATAAAATGAATCATAATACCCAGCAGAAAGTACATAGGTACCGAGAAGAATTCGTCGTCTTACCTCTTTTCCAAAACCAACACCTCTAGTTTTCATATAATCTTCGAGCAAATCTTTTCCGTCGATATGAAGTCCATACTTCACCCCATCAAAACGAGCGAGGTTTGAAGACACTTCAGCAGGCATGAGAATGTAGTATACAGAGAGGGAAAGTGCAATATGCGGCAAAGAAATATCCTTCACAACATATCCCAGTGATTTAAATTTTTCTACTGTGGCTTTGAAATTTTCTTTTACAGTTTCATCAATTCCTTTTTCATCTAAAAGGCTCCATGGTACACCGATGGTAAGAGTTTTTTTCTCTAGCACAGGAGAATACGTAGATTCATCAACAGTAGTTCCATCATACGAGTCTTTACCTTTCATCGCATCAAACAGAATTTCTACATCTGTAACTGTGTGAGAAATAGGACCGATAACATCCAAAGAAGACCCCATAGCCATGAGTCCATGCCGAGAGATAGATCCGTATGTAGGCTTAAAACCAACTACCCCACAAAAAGCCGCCGGCTGTCGTACAGACCCTCCTGTATCAGAACCAAGTGCACCGAGTGCCATATGCCCCGCTACCGCAGCCACAGACCCTCCCGAAGAACCTCCCGCTACTCGTGTCGGATCAACTGGATTTTTAGTTACCCCAAAAGCTGAGTTTTCAGTCGAACCTCCCATAGCAAACTCGTCCATATTTACTCGTCCTAAAAAGACCGCTCCTTGTGCTTTGAGTTTAGAAATTGCTGTTGCATCATATGGAGCAACGTATCCTTCCAAGATTTTAGATGCAGCAGTAACTTTTTTTCCTTGTATTAAAATATTGTCTTTGATTGCAAGAGGTATACCGAGAAGTGGAGTTGATTCCCCTTTCGCAATTCTTTTGTCCGCTTCTTCTGCCTGGAGTAATACATCATCATACACCTCTAAATACACATTGAGCTCTGCATTTTTCTTTTTGATTTCTTCAAGATACGCAGATGCAAGCTCCACTGCAGTGAACTCTTTTGCATCCAAACTTTTTCGTGCTTTTGAAATTGTAAGTGTTGAAAGGTCGATCATGCCAGTATTTTTTTAACTTCAAGGTAATTGCCGTCTCGTGAAGGAGCATTTGAAAGAAGTGCCTCTGTATACTCACCTTCCCCATGACGGATTTCATCTTCTCGCATGACATTGCGAAGCAAAGGGAGACCCGCCAGAGCTGTTTCAGAGACAGAAGTGACCTGCCCCACATAACCCAAAATAGACTCAATACTCTGAGCAAGAGATTCTTTTTCTTCTTCACTTACCTCGATACGAGCAAGCAAAGCAAGCTTTTCTATATCTTTCTTTTCTATCATGTCCCTATACTACCTTATTTTTTTAAATTCGTCAGGTTACGTTATTATTTCTAAGAACTCGGTCTCAGAAAGCACCTTTACTCCGAGTTCCTGTGCCTTATCAAGCTTAGACCCTGCTGACTCGCCCGCTACCACATAGTCTGTTTCTTTTGATACCGAAGAAGATACATCACCTCCGAGTGCTCGGATTTTTTCTTTTGCTTCGTCACGAGACATAGTCTCAAGTGTTCCCGTGAGTACAAACATCTTTCCTAAAATACCTGATCCTAGCCCTAAGCCCGGCTTAGGGCTGGTTATGTTTTCTATTTTTATGAATTTTAGCAGATCATCAACGATTTTTTTATTCTTTTTATCTTCAAAAAACGAACACACACAATGCGCAACAATCGGACCAACGCCAGGTATCGAAAGCAAGTCATCAACATCAGCAGACCGCACTTTTTCGATAGTTTTGAATTGTCCTGCAATATCATGTGCTGTCTCCTCACCAACCTGCGGAATTGAAAGTGAAATCAGAAATCGCGGAAGTGTCGTCTGTCGGGCTTTTTCAATCGACGCAAGTAAATTGTCCGCTGATTTTTCTGCAAAACGCGGAAGCGCAAGAAGATCACCTTTTTCCAAAGTAAAAATATCTGCATACTCGGAAATAAGCTCCGCATCAAGAAGCTGGTCAATTATTTTCGGACCCATATCCTCAATATTGAGTGCACCTTTTGATGCAAAATAATGAAGTTTACGTTTTTGTTGTTCATACGAATCCTTCACCACACACCGCCACGCAGCTTGTCCGGGAATGCGCTCAATGGCACCATCGCCCCCACAGAGTGGCACATGTGTCGGCCACACAAATGGTTTTTCTTTTTTTGTCCGAAGTGCTGTGACCACTTGCACAATATCTGGAATCACATCACCCGCTTTTTGAATAATTACCGTATCCCCAATACGCACATCGAGACGTTTTATTTCATCTTCGTTATGGAGTGTCGCTCGAGAGACCGTTGACCCTGCCACCAAAACCGGACGAAGGTGTGCTACTGGAGTAACCACTCCCGTACGTCCCACCTGAAACACAATATCATCCACAACTGTCGTCACCTGCTCTGCCGGAAATTTATACGCTACACCCCACCGAGGAGACTTGCCGGTGTATCCGAGTGCTTCTTGGATTTTTCGTGAATTAACCTTAAGCACGATACCATCGAGCCCATACTCAAGCGAATCTTTTTTCTCAGTCCACTGTGTATAAAATTTTTCCACTTCCACCAAACTCTTACACACTTTTGTGTGTGGATTTGTGACAAAACCAAGTTCATGCAAAAGCTCAAGCTCGTTTGATTGGGTCTCTAGCTTACCTTCTTCAAAGTTTTCAACATCATATACAAATACATGGAGATTTCTCCCTGCCACCACTTTTGGATCAAGTTGACGGAGTGTCCCCGCAGCAAGGTTGCGTGTATTTGCATACAACGGTTCCCCCTTTTTTTCTCGTTCTATATTTATCTTTACAAGTTCACTTTTCCCTATCCACGCTTCTCCGATAGCAATCAGTGATACTTTTTTCTTAAGCGTGAGTGGAATATCTTTTATTGTTTTAATATTCTCCGTCACATCTTCACCGACGGTACCATCCCCACGAGTCGCACCTCGCACAAGCACACCATCTTCATACGTCAAAATCACCTTAAGTCCGTCGATTTTTAACTCGCAACAATACTCAACAAGTTCATCTTCTACTCCACTTTTTTTAATGAAATTTCCCACCTTCTCATTCCATTTTTCTAGACTTTTTTCATCAAACACATCGTCATATGACCATTGCTGTACAACATGGGTCACTTTTACAAACTCTTTAAGTGGTTCACCCCCCACTCGCTCGGTCGGCGAATCATCTGTTTTTAATCCTGGATATGTATGCTCGAGTACCTCGAGTTCGCGTATCAAAGAATCATACGCTTCATCACTTATTTCTGGAGTATCTTTTGTGTGATATAAAAAACGATGACGATTAACCTCATCTTTCAGTTTTTCATATCGTCGTACAACATCAACCGGAATAACCTGTTTCATATATTTTTAATACGATATTCTTACTGCGCGTTCAAACCGAGACCCACTTCCACACGTATTATACCCTCGAGATTCAATTGTAGTATTGCTTCCAGTTTTTGCAACATAGACTACCGCACAACTCGAACCAACTGGAATCTGAAATGTACTCGTTGCGTTACCTCCGTTGACTACCTGCACAGGAGTCACTGTTGACCCCCCACACGTCACCGCAGTTGGCGCACCTACTTCAAACGCACTCACCGCAGGATTCGTTGGATTTTTTAAATCCCAAAACATTGCACATTCCACACCACTGTCTGCAGTATAAAATGCAATATGAGATTCAGAACCACTGACAGTAAGCAGCAACTGTTTAATAGAAAAATTTGCTGTTGCATATGCAATCAGCACCAACATACCCGTCAATATAATTGACGTAAACAAAGCATATCCTGATTGTGAATTTTTATATTTCATAATTATTCAGTCCAATTTCTGAGTACCAGTGTTTGTGTATAAGTCTTTGATACCCCCTGAGCGGTCCACGCAACCGATACAGTAACCGTCGCCTCTGTCGCGCTTTGCAACACAATTGAGACTGAACGTTTATATACAGTTGCATTTCCTGTTACATATTCATATACACCCATATTTGAATTATACAGCAATGCGGGACACGAAAGAGCATTCGAAGTACATCGCGTCATAGTATTATTAGGCACATCTACATAACATACATTACCGGGATAGCACGGATCCGTAGAAAGATTGGCGATACCTGACATCCATGGAAATGTTGAACCACTACCTAAATTATTGACATGTTGAATACCATTCGTATCTCTTTTATTTCGTATGTATTCTAGTGCTTCATCGGCAAGATGATACGCAATCACCTGCTCTTCTGAAAAGTTTGTTGCTCTCATCGAGTTTGAGACTGCGGTGAATGTTGCAAGTATGGAAAGAGAAAGTATAGAAATAGCAATAAGTATTTCTACGAGAGTGAAGCCTTGTGTACGGGTCTGTATTTTTTTCAAATTAAGATGTTGCATATTATATATCAAGCTTACGCTGAGACATCATTGTTTGTAAATTAAATGTAGATTGTGTACTTGTTTTACTTCCTACTGTTCCAGATAGAACCATGAGCACCCGAGGCTGTGCATAATCCACTCCAAATGCAGATGAGTTTGCAACATAGAACGTCAGACGAGAAATTGTCATTTCTGGAGATGTGATCGCACTTGCTACACCATTATTCACTGATTTCATAATCTTTCCACCCGACAAACTATACACTACGAGTGTGTTGTCAGATGCACGAACAGAAAATGATGATGATCCTCCTACCAAACAATCATTGGTTGGTGCAGGATCAGGCGCAACAACCGCGGTTGTACCACAATAAAAACCTGTACCAAAACGCACTGTGCGTGCCATAGACTCCAGCGCAAAATTGAGATTATCCATCGCAGTTTTCTTTGTGTGCGATTTTTCATTTGCACCAAGAATACTTAAAATAGAACCGAGACTTATTGTCATGATTATAATAAATACAGACAGAGAAACCATAATCTCAATCAGGGTAAAACCTTTTTGCAATACATTATTGTGAGTTTTTTTACGCATCATGGTATTACAGGTGTACTTTGAACCACAATCTGACCTGACAAATAATCAGTGGTTACATAGATAAGTTTATTGTTTTGGTTTACAAGTTCAACATATGCTATTTTCCACGGACCAACGATTTCAACACCAGCAGCATTAAATACTTTGATCACTGGCTCTGGATTTGGACGAACATACGTAAGTACTAAATATCTCGCAGTACCACTAAAGCACGTCAGAGCGCTGTTCATATGCTCAGCACACACTCTCCGCACTGTAACCCCCCCACGAAGTACTGACTTCTCTCTACACTCATCAGCACCTGCACACGCGACACCACCATCATATGCACGATCATTGTCAGAATCAGAATAAATAAAAAAGTTTGTTGAGTTGTTCAGATCAAACACAACGCCATACGGTTTACTAAAATCAGCAGTTCCTGCAACTGACTCCTTAATTGAAACTCCAAAAATTTGTGCTTGACGTATACCCAAAGATACTTCAGTTGCAGCGGTCTGTAATCCTAAATCTTCATTAAATTTCCGGCTGTTAAATACAACCAGGAGCATGATAGCACTCATGATACCAATAACAACAATCAACTCAACCAATGTAAAACCTTTTTTATGTGTATACATAATCATATTAGATTGCAAAAAATCGCATTATCCCTAATACATCAATTTGAGTAAATAACACAATACACACTCCTAAAATCAAAAAAGGGGCAAACGGTATTTCTGACGTCAATGTCACTCCTTCATGTTGTGAACTTTTAAACATTTTTGAAACCCCTATCGAAAATACTCCATACAATGCACCCGTCCAAAATGCAATCATAAGAGCAGAAACACCGAGAGGAAATCCGAGTAATGCGCCAATTCCAAACGCGAGCTTTGCATCACCAAAACCAATCCACATACCCTTTGAAACAACCCACAAAAATGCAAATGGAATAGAGAGCAATAGGGGTGCCAACATATTGAGCATATCAAGAGTGCCTGGTGGCCATGCAAATAAATACGTAAACAAAAGTAATTTAGCTACAGCAAGTACACTAAATGTATAGACAAATAAATTTGGAATTATTTTATGGCGAATATCATATACACCGATTACTACAAGCAAAGAAACAACAAGTAAATAATACAGTGCTAAAAACACTGAGTACAAAAATCCGTCAGGGAGTGTAGAGAAAATATGATAGAGAGAAATCTGACGATACACCACAGCCACAAACAATATACCGGTAACGAGCTCTACAAAGGGGTACTGCCACGATATTTTTGTCTGACATTCCCTACAACGACCTTTTTGTATCACAAAACTCACCACAGGGATCAACTCATACCAATTTAATTTTTTACCACACACAAAACATTGTGATCGTCCGTGTGATACCGAAAGGCCGGTATTATATCGATAGATAACGACATTCAGAAAACTTCCAATAAGTAATCCAAAGATACATACCGCAAAAAGCCAAAATAAAATCATATGTATATTATAGTACAAAGCACAGATAATACATCTCTTATGTTGTGTACAACATAGTTTTTTACTAACAAAAAACCACCTTTAGGTGGTTTTTGTGTTTTAATCAGAAAATAAAAACGAAACGTATTACCAAGCTGCAGCTGCAGATGTACCTACACAAGAAGTTGCTGTTGCAGCAGTTGGAGCAAGAGTCTTCTGCATAGAAGTTCCTGTACTATCTACACACCAGTAGTTTGCACCTCCAGCACCTTTTGCAAGGTTAACCCATGCAGCCCATGTTCCCGCAGCGTTAGTACAAGAAATTGTAACTGCGTTGTTTGCAGCAGAAGTCCAAGTAAGTCCTTCTGCTGTTGCAGCAGCTGCAATACCTTTTACAACATTGGCATCAGCACATACTGTCGCATAACTGCTTGTGTTATCGTACACAATTTCAGCCTGAGCTCGAATGTTGTTAAGGTTACTTTTTGCTGCAGCATCAGCACCCTTTCCTCGTGCTGTGTTGAGAGAAGCGAGCACAACAGAAGAAAGAATACCGATAATAGCAATCACAACCAACAATTCAATCAATGTAAAACCTTTTTTCAAATTAACCATATATGGTATTTATTCAAATAAATAAACTATTAATAATTTTGTACCTGACACTCTCTCTTATCAGACACTTCGTATTTAACGAATACTTATATTATACGTGACCTTGTCTTTGCGTAAAATCACACTGTGGATAACCTACCCGTGAAGCGGCGAGTCAAAAGTCCATCAAGTCCGTAAAGTCGAAAGTAAATGCATTTGTTTTTGAATTTTCTTGGCTTTATAGACTTTTACTTGATGGACTTTACGAACTAAATCTTTTTACCCTGCTGATGCAATATTGTATATCGGCATCAACACCGATGCTAGGAGAATTCCCACCCCAAGACCGAGTGATACAATCATAATCGGTTCAATAAGTCCCACAAGTGTATCCACTGCATTCGTCACCTCTCGTTGATAAAACTTTGCAAGTGTTTTTAAAATATTTCCCAATTCACCAGTTTCTTCACCTACCTTAATCATCTGTACCATAATACCTGGAATCTGAGCTGGATACTGAGTAAATGAATTTGAGAGAGACATACCCCCCTTTACGGAGTTCAACGACGCATTAAGAATTCCTTTATAGATTTCGTTATCTACAACCGCAGACGTAATCTCAAGCGCACGAAGCATTGGAATACCTGAAAGAATCATTGTATTCATGTTGTCTGCTATACGTGAGAGATATAGTTTTCGATACAGATCACCAATATACGGCAACTCAAGTTTAAGTTGTCCCATATATCGTGCACCCTCGGCTGTTTGTGCATATTTATAGGCAAAAAAAGCACAGATCACTACACCAACACCTAAGAAAATACCGTACTGTACAAAAAAGTCAGAAAAACCGAGTACGATTTTTGTATACAATGGTATTTCTTGACCAGAATCCTTAATCATCAAAGCGATTTTTGGAATAATGACCGTAAGCATGAGGATCATCACCCCCACAAACGTAGCGATCACAAATGCAGGATACACTAATGCATTTTTTGCTTTTGCGGTCACTTCATACGTACGGTCGAGATAGTCCGCGAGATAGTTGAATGTTTCATCTAATTTTCCAGACTCTTCCCCTGCTCTTACCATGTTTACATAAAAATCAGTAAATATTTTAGGGTGTTTTCCAAGAGACGCAGAAATACTCATA
Source organism: uncultured Candidatus Saccharibacteria bacterium (assembly GCA_964369145.1). Lineage (GTDB taxonomy): Bacteria > Patescibacteriota > Minisyncoccia > Phycocordibacterales > DATDWN01 > UBA910. Next base: position 13,984 of record CAYJEE010000004.1, on the reverse strand, counting down.
CCTCCCTGGAGATCATCTGCTACCTGATTGAGTGTATTTCTTAATGTAACATTTTCAACTTGCCCACTAATAAGTCTAAAGATACGCAACGCAGAAACCTGTGCATCAAACAATGTTGCCATCTGTCGAGAGAGAATAACAATGTCTTTATTTGAAACTCCTGAAAAAAAATTGAGTTCAAAATTAAAAATGTCTTTTTTCTCTTCTTTTGGTTTTATGGAAGAGAGAATAAGTCCCTGTTTTTGTAAGGAATTAATTGCAATATCAATAGTAATAGAATCAATTGTTCCTTCTTTTACTTCACCTTGTTGATTTAAACCTTTGTATATGTAAATCATTGTATCGAAAATTAAACTTAGAGGAGACGTTCCAGACCTTTTGAATTTTGTGAAAACATATATGCATTCTCTACTGTAATCTCCCCTGTCTTTACAAGCTCTGCAAGTGTTCTGTTGAGATCGATCATGCCGAGCTCAGATCCGGTTTCAATCACAGAGTTTAATTCGTGAATACGGTTTTCTCGAATCAAGTTTGCAACCGCTGCATTATTGATAAGAAGCTCATATGCAGGAACGAGACCACCTGAAATACGTGGGATAAGACGTTGAGAAAAGATACCGATAAGTGACGCTGACAACTGCACTCTAATCTGGTTCTGTTGTTCTGCAACAAACGAGTCAATAATACGTGCAACTGTCTGTGCAGCTGTGTTGGTATGGAGTGTTGAAAATACTAAGTGCCCCGTCTCTGCAGCGGTTACCGCGGTTGAGATTGTCTCTGGTTCTCGCATTTCCCCAATCATAAGCACATCGATGTCCTGTCGAAACACCCCTCGAAGCGCTGTATGAAAGTCTGGAGTATCTTCTCGTATCTCTCGTTGTTCGATGAGTGATTTATCTGATTCAAACAAATACTCAATCGGATCTTCAATCGTGATGATGTGCTCGAGTCGATGACTGTTGATATGCTGAACCATAGAAGCAAGTGTTGTACTCTTTCCTTGCCCTGTTGGACCTACAACCAAAAAGAAGCCTTGCTGCTTATTTGCAAATGTTTCAAGAATTGGAGGAAGATTTAACTCTTCCATGCTTCTGATTTTTTTAGGAATCAGACGTAATGCAACACTAATCTTACCAAGCTGAAAATACGCATTTCCTCGGAGACGAATCACTCCTTTGTGGTCATATCCAAAGTCGACTTCTTTTTCGTCGATAAATTTTTCTTTTTGTTTTTGATTTAATAACTCATCGAGAATACTTTTAATCTCTGTACGCGAAATAGGTTTGTATTTAACCAAAGGAATCAGTGACCCCGACACACGCATAATCGGAGTTTTATCTTCAGCAAGATGGAGATCTGATGCATCTTCTTGAATAAGATTATCGATCATATCTGAAAGCATTTTATGTTCCATGATATTACTGTTTATGAGCTTTATAAATTTCCAAAACTTTTGATACAACTTCAGAAGGTATCGTCATTGCTTTTACAATAAAACCATCGATTCCAAATTGAGAAGCTTTTTCTTCATCATCAGCCTGATTGGTAAGCATCACAATAGTTGCATGTGGAGCAATTTTTTCTGCACGTATTACTTCAAGGAGTGCGAGGCCGTCCATGGAAGGCATAATAATATCAAGAAGTATAATATCTGGAGTATATCCACTTCTTAGTTTTTGTAATGCTATATTACTTCCCGTAGCAACATCTACATGAAGACCACTTTTCTGGAATTTTACAGAATACATATCCAAAAGAAATCGGTCATCATCTATCAAAAAAATTGTTGTATTAGGTGCATCAGACATAAAAATATATTATTAGTATACTACAAGGTACCCACTTCTTCAAAAGGAATTTCTCTTTTCATTGCTTTTAATATCGCATCTTCTTTCATGGTAATCATACCTTTCGAACGAGCAATGCGTGTGATCTCTAATTCTGTTGGGTTCTTGAGAATCACTGCCTCGATATCCTTATCCATCTCAAGAACTTCCATCACTGCACGACGTCCTCGCACACCATTTGGACAATCAGATGTTGGTGAAATTTCGTACACTTCAGGCTTAAACTCAAGCGAGTCTCTAAACTGACTCGGCAAATCTTCAAACTGTTTTTCAATCATAATCTGGAGACTACCTTCAACAGGAATTGGTTTGCCTGACTGCGGACACAGTACAGACACGAGACGTTGTGCAATAGCAAGAATCAGTGTAGGCGCAATCAAATACGGATCTACACCCATATCAATCAGACGTGGAATTACACCCACTGCTGAGTTGGTGTGAATGGTAGAAAGTACCAAGTGTCCGGTGAGCGCAGCCTGGATCGCGAGCTGTGCCGTCTCTTTGTCACGAATCTCCCCCACCATAATCACATCTGGATCTTGACGGAGTGTTGTTCGAAGCCCCGAAGCAAACGTATAATCAATCTCTGGTCGAACTTGAGATTGCGACATTCCTTCTATGTTGTACTCGATCGGATCTTCCAAAGAAAGAACATTTTGGTGCTCACGATCAATCTCTGTAATCATTGAATACAGTGTCGAAGTTTTTCCGGATCCTGTCGGTCCTGAAATAAGAATAAGTCCATATGGGCGAGTCAATGCCTTTCGGATACGCTCAAGGTTGTATACACTCAGACCCAAATCATCAAGTTTTTTTACTCCTTTTTCTTGATCCAAAAGTCGCATCACAACCTTTTCTCCAAAATAAGTCGGGAATGTTGATACACGAAAATCAATCTTTCTTCCTTCAATACGTGCAGTAAAACGACCGTCTTGAGGTTTTCTTTTTTCATCAAGACGCATATTACACAAAATCTTAATACGAGCCACAACAGCAGAATGTACCTTAAACGGAAGAACAAGGCTGGTTACCAACACACCATCAACTCGAAAACGGATTTTTACAGTTTCTCGTTGAGGTTCTATGTGTACATCAGATGCACTTCCGTCTGTTGCATATCGAAGTATCGTCGCTACAATCTTTGTAACAGGAGCATCCTCTGTGATTTTTTCATTTGATACACTATCTGATTCTGCTTCTGACTCGGTTTGTTCTTTTTTTGATGTATTTTTTTGTACCGTATCAGCTTCTATTTTGAGCTCTGTTTCAAGCTCACTCAATGCTTTATTCACCTCACCTGAAAGACCTTTGTATGCCGCGATCACTCTGTCAAAATCTTCTGGTGAAATGAGAAATATTTTATACGGAAGATTAACTTTTGATGCAATAAAATTTAACGCATCTCTCCCTTCGATATTGTCAGGATCAGTAATTCCCACTTCTAAAACACCATCGGTGACTGCAATCGGTACAAACTTATAGTACCGAGCAGAATCTTCTGGTATGTACTCAAGTACACTCATTGGCACATCGATCCCATCGAGTGATCGGGTTGGTATTTCAAGATATTCCCCTTTTGCCTGAAGGATTACTGTCGCAGGAATCCCTCTTCGCAAAAGCACCTGCTCCACAGGTACACCTTTTTCATTCGCTTCTTTCTCTATAAGCGGAGCATCATCTTTTGGTATAAGATTTTTTTCAACTAAGATTTCTAGTATATTCATAGTATAAATAAGATTTGCTCTTATCGTGACAGTGTCGCGCCACCCACTTGATTAGATTGAATTGTAGAACCAAAAAGATCTGTTTTCCCCGGAACATCGGTTGGTAACGCAACAGCATGATCCACCAAACTCGTCCAGACTGTTGAAGAAAGTAACTCGGTATCAATACGAGCTCGCTGCATCTGATCTAAAGACTTCAGTATATCTGTAGTTTCTTGACCATCAGCCTCTATCACAACAGGTTGACCTGTGACAGATGTGAGCGCACCTCCAAACTGGTAGAACAAAAAAGCTACCAGTGAGATACCGAACACAATAAGTAATGTTTTATTTTTTTTAAGAGATTCCATGTTAGTTCATCCAATATGTGGTTACTGATACTTTAAACTCAAGACTCGCGGGAGCTCCTTTTGTTGAATTCTGTCTTGAGACAATTTCGACTTTCTGGATATCCAGCAGCTGAAGACTTTTCTCTAGATCAGAAATAAACGCAACGAAACTTTTATACTGCCCTTCTGTCGCAAATGACAATTCTTTATTATTATACATTTCCGCTTCGGGCGCAGCTTGAATAGCACCCGATGTGGACTCGAGTGCCGCATCGACAATCTTCACTCCTTTAATAAACATTCCGTATTTTGATGCAACTGCATTGATGTCAGTGACGAGTTTTACCGGATCATATTTCTTTGGCACCACTCGTGAAATCTTATCCATATCAGCTTGAGGAATAGCATTATACTGAGCCAAGAGTTGATCTCTTAGTGCAGTAAGCTCTTGCCCTTTTACAAGAGCACTTTGTAACTCAACTTGACGTGTACGTAATGTTCCTATGGTTTGCCATTGTGGCCACACGTAGATATACAGTGCTCCAATTGCAAGTGCTATGATGATAAATGGTCGAAGACTTTTCATATACTTAGAAAGAATTATCTCTTACTGATAGGGTCTGCATTTTTTTGCTGTACAACAAAACTTCACTATTAACCATAGCTTTCATTTTCATATTTATAGTACCCGCTTCTGTAAGGTTGATATCTGTAAAACTAACACCACTCAGATACGGAAGATCTGAAAAAATTTTAAATTGTTGTGCAAGAGATGCATAACTCTGAGCATCCCCTTCGATATTTACCTGCACGTCACCTTTTGAGCCACGAGTAAATGTGAAAGAGGTAAGTCTCACCGTAGGTAATGTTTCTTTTTCTAGAAACTCAAACAAAGGAGACACTAC
>CAYJEE010000004.1:0-9079 GCA_964369145.1 uncultured Candidatus Saccharibacteria bacterium | reverse complement strand
ATTATAGACTACAAACACAGTATGTACCAAAGAAAAACAGTGGATTACTATCCAAGCTCTTGCAACCTCCGCAGAGCAAGTCCAAGTGAAACAGCAAATTGAGGACCTGTTTGCTTGAGCACTTCATCAAGAAACGCAGGTGTAATCACTTTTGAGAAAGGATTCCCTCCCGAAACTTCTGTTTGAAAATTTTTCTGCGCAAGTGGATCGAGGCCTTTAAGCGATGAACCTCCCCCGACCAACAATACTTTACTCACGTTTTTGCTGTACTTCTTCTCATAGGTCAAAATCACTCGATTTGCTTCAGTGAAAAGAAAATCAAGGGTGAGCACGATAATCTTTGCCACATTCATACCATCAGGCGTGGTGTCGGTAAGTCCAAACTGTCTTTTCATAACCTCTGCTTTATCCATTTCGATACCAAAAGATTTTGCAATTGCTGAAGTGATATTTTGAGACCCTCGATTGATCGTGTGTGACATTCGCAGAATCCCCCGCTCAACTATAAACAACTTTGTGGTAGATGCACCCATATCAAAAATCATCACCGGTGCAGTGGTCTGGTCGAGAACAGAACGCATAGAACTAAATATTTCAATTTCGAGAAATGAAAGTGCGAGATTATTTTTAGATGCAACATCTGTATACCGAGCCAATGTTTCGTTATGGATTGCAACAAGTAACACATCTTGTGTTTGCATTTTTTTCTCAGGGGAAGGTGTTGGTGTTTGTGGAGATGGCGCGTCTTCTGAAAGTGGGTCTCCTTTTATTATGTCACGAGGAATCACAGACCAATCCAAAGAGACTTCAGATATTGGCACAGGAATATATTTACGTGCCTCTATCGGTATCATGCTGACAAGATCTTTTTGAGACACGAGGGGCATCTCCACAACAGTCATGAGGCTCGATGAGTACGGGATCGCAATACCTGCGAGTGCGGTGGTGATATTTACTTCTTTTTCAGTCAACAAATCGTGTACTGCTTGGATTATTTTATCCTGAGGAAGGTTGGTGGACTGTCCTACAGAAACTCCTGCATAAGGACCCAAAGAAAGCTCTCCGTATGTTTCGAGAAGTGCTTGCGAACCTTTTTTACGAAGCTGTACTATTTTTATAGAAGAAGAACCGATATCGATTCCAATCACACTTGGACTTTTTTTGCCAAATAAATTGTCTAGGAAAGAAGCCATAAGAGTATTATTATATCATACATAAGTATACAACATGATAATTCAACTTAAAAATATCTTGTCTACAGTCGTCGATTGGGTATTCCCTCCTCGGCGAGGTGAGCGGGTTGTGACAGAATTTACACAGAAAGATATTTTTTCTTTTCCAAAAGCTTACGACAATCTCCCTCATAATACGCATGCACTCTTTTCATACAAAGATTCACGAGTTGCTTCCCTTGTATGGGAAATTAAATACCATAAAAATATCAATGCACTCAACTTACTTACCCCTTTACTTGCAGATCTGATACAAGACGAATACACAGACAAAGCATTATTTACCCGCTGGGATAAGTGCTTCTTGGTACCTGTACCAAGCACTCACATACATGTACAAGAGCGCGGATACAATCACACACAATTCATTTGTGAAAAACTTATTTCACTCCTCCCTCAGGATATTACCTACAAACCAAACCTTCTCATAAAAACCGTAAACACCCCCGAACAACACAAACTCAAAGACCGAAACCTTCGTCTTACAAACCTCAAAAACACCCAAGCTGTGGCAGAGATAGTACCCAAACACACCGCAGTTATTTTGATCGACGATGTGACCACCACCGGAGCCACCATTCAAGAATCCAGACGAGCACTGATGAATGCAGGAGTGAAAGATATTTTCGCATTTACCATAGCTCACTGATGTGATAAAGTTGGAAAGTCTTAAGTATTTACACTACTTGACAAAATACAGGAGCTGTGTCAGAGCGGTCTAACGTACCTCTTTGCTAAAGAGGCGTGCCCCTTAGAAGGCACCGAGAGTTCGAATCTCTCCGGCTCCGCAGATACCCACACAACCAATTAAGTGCAAATGGAAGAGAAAGACGGCAATATTCAATACACGTACGACACCCCAAATAATCTCATTAAAAAAGAGGGTGATTTTTTTCGCAATATGACTTCACCCACCACACAAAAATCCTTATCTTTACGAATATTTATTGTTATCTTTACTGTATTAATTTTACTTTTACCAGGAATAACCTTTGTCATATTATCGCTAATCACCATAAGTGACTTTTACACACCAATTTTTAGTCGTATCGCTGGGTTAACGATGGGAATATTTTTTACAATTCTAGGATTAAATATCATATACAAGAATATTAGAAAATTACCATAAACAGGAGCAATTATTCTATACTAAACGGAAAAAATAGGTTATATTTATCCACACACGGAGAGATGTGTGAGTGGTTGAAACAAACGGTTTACTAAACCGTCGTTCCTTAATTGGAACCGCGAGTTCGAATCTCGCTCTCTCCGCCAGAAAATCGCCTCTAGGCGATTTTTGCGTGAGAGAGAATACTCTGCTGTTAGCAGAGTATGTCGAGATTCGAACGGTTTGTCTGTCTACGAGCACATCAGCGCTTGTCGACAAACCGGTGCCCAGAATTTTCTCATCTGACGAGATGAGAAAATTCGAGGGAGAAACTCTCGCTCTCTCCGCCAAAATTGTTATATACTATACCTATGAAAAAAAGATACTGGATTTTAATAGTGATCGTTTTATTTATTATTGGTGGTTTCATTCCATTTATGAAAGGTTATACAGTCTGTCCATTCATTCCTCCTTGCCACGAATATAAACTCTCCTTCTTTGATTGGATTCGATATAGAGACAATCTAAAACCTGCAAAAGACAGAGAAAATTATCCTTACGTTAATGCTGACTACAATTTTCAATTAACACTACCAGGTTCTTGGAAAGGTTTTACAACAGACACTATAGAGATGAGCAGTAATTTTGGATCAGGTTCGATCCTATTTCGAGTACCGACAACATCCACTACTTGGACAGATGAGTATGGAAATGATGGTTATGCCACTGTCATGAGAATTCACGTTTTTAATTCTTCATATTGGGATAAATTACAGTCAGAAGAAGGTCCTAAGCATGGCTTCCTCGGTAAAAATGGAGACCTAGTATACGCCTATAGCTTTTGGCAAGATACCCCAGAAGACTGGAGAAACGGAGGCTTCACCTCTCAAGAAATTGTTTCCACATTTAAGTTTCTGCAGTAGAAAATATTTAAGTAATCAAAAAACACCTTCCGGTGTTTTTTGTTTTTTATTAATCCTTTTTATCAATCGTATCTACGGGACAAGTTGATATACCTAAAACGGAGTAAAGACCGCAATACCCTACCACACCGGTAACAAGACCGATACCCGCAACAATATACCCAACCACTTGTATTGTTCCCGACAAAAACATCATTGAAACAATAAGCACGATTAATCCTGCCACAACTCTCACCACACGATCAAAAGTTCCTTCGTTACGTTTTATCATATATTCATAATAACGAACTGCAGAGCATGTAGTCAAACATACACAAACTGAAATTCCTTTATTTCAATACCCCTTTACTTCTACAATACCTGCTATACTTAATACCTTATCTTTAACCCTCATTTTATGAAAAAAATAATTATCTTAATTGTAGTATTAATCGCTCTATCAATTACATACATACTCGTTACCACAAAAGACACACCCCTTACACAGCAGACCAGCACAGCACTTACATACACCAACTACACCTACGGATTCACACTAACATTACCCGATGAATGGAACGGTTATACACGCGTACCTACCACCATACAATTCGGTGAAGCAATCACACTCCGTCACCCACTCTGGACTACAGAGAACTCATATATGGATATCCCTATTCTTGTTTACCCGATCGCACAATGGACTACCTGGGAGAAGAACAACTTTGAAGGCTACCCTACCGCAGCACCAATGGGCCCAACTGAACGTGGACGGAATGCGAAATACGTCTTCGCAACAGCACCTCGCTACAATTATAGTTTTGGAACTGGATTTGAGGCTGTAGAGGAAATTATTAAAAACTTGAAAGCTTTTTAACTCCACTCAATTTCTTTCTTACCTTTCTGTTTTAGATATTCATTTGCCTGACTGAAATGTTTACACCCGAAGTATCCATGATATGCCGAAAACGGAGATGGGTGTGCTGCTTCGAGTACACAATGCTTACGACGGTCGATAATTTTTCCTTTTTCTTTTGCATAGTTTCCCCACAATAGGAACACGAGATGTTCCTTTTGTTCTGAAAGCGCTTGTACCGCTTTGTCTGTAAAACTCTCCCATCCTACTTTCTGATGGGAGCCAGGAGACGATGCGCGGACAGTTAGAGTTGCATTCAAAAGCAAAACTCCCTGTGAAGCCCAACGAGAAAGATCTCCATCTGCGCGCGGAGTTACACCCATATCACTTTCAATTTCCTTAAAAATATTTTTAAGTGAGGGAGGAAGTGGTACATCTGTATGCACAGCAAACGAAAGACCATTTGCCTGTCCTGCACCGTGATACGGATCTTGTCCCAGGATCACAACTTTTACTTCATCAAATGGACACATATCAAACGCACGAAAAATATCCTGCGGTGGTGGATACACAGTGTATGAAGCGTATTGTTTTTTTACGAATGCAGAAAGAGTTTTGAAATAGGGTTTCTCCACCTCATCCCCCAAGACCTTTTTCCACGATTCTTCTATTTTTAACATAATTTGTTTGATATAGTATATCGTATGAAAGTACGCATAATCATCACACTTATTATTATAACTCTTGGAGTTCTTGGATACATCATGTATCCCAAAAAACCTACCGTAAACCCTGTTATCCCTGGACGCAACGATGACAGCACCTTTTGTACCGCAGACGCAAAAGAATGTCCTGACGGATCATACGTCGGACGAAGTGGCCCCAACTGTGAGTTTACCGAGTGTCCACCTGCAGTAAAAAAGAATCCTCCTGAAGCAGGTACGCCTGAGCTCGAATAATGAATAGTGCTCCCCGAGGTGTCACCTCGGGGAGTTTGTTTGCAGGAAATTTTTTTCACTTTATACTTCCCTTCATGAACCCTGGTCGATTCAAAAAAACTATTTGGGATTATTATAAAAAGAATGGCCGGCACGATTTGCCATGGCGAAAAATAAAAGACCCGTACAAGATTCTCATCTCAGAAGTTATGCTTCAGCAGACGCAGGTTTCAAGAGTAATTGAGAAGTATAAAAGTTTCTTGAAAAAGTTTCCGACAGTTGAAGCACTTGCCGAAGCGCCACTCAAAGATGTACTTCTCGAATGGCAAGGGCTTGGGTACAATCGCCGTGCAAAGTATTTGAAACTCTGCGCTGAAAAAGTAGTCACTGAATACAGGGGCAAATTTCCAAAAAATCTCAAAGAACTCGTTGCTTTACCCGGCATCGGACCTGCAACCGCAGGCGACATTCTCGCATTTGCATACAACATCCCCGTCCCCGTCATCGAAACAAACATCCGCTCCGTATTTATTCATTTCTTTAAGGGAGTTGAGGGAGCGCTAGCGAACACTCAGACGAACACTTATGCACGAAGTAATCTTCGGGCAGAGACTTCATCCCCCTCATCAAAAGTTCGAAAGGTAAGTTCACTTATTAGTGACAAAGAGCTACTTCCTTTAATTGAGCAAACACTTCCAACTTTCCCCTATGTTGGACATAGGGGCGTGAGAGAGTGGTATTGGGCACTGTTTGACTATGGTGCATACCTGAAGCAAACTCGAAACCCGAATACCCAAAGCAAACACTATGTGAAGCAGTCCCCTTTTAAGGGGTCGAATCGTGAGAAACGTTCGCAGATTTTGAAATTGATTTTGACGGGAGCAAAAAGTGAAAAAGAAATCGTGAAAGCACTTGGATATGAACGTGAAGTGGTACAGAAAAATCTCGAGCAAATGCTCAAAGAAAATTTAATTAAAAAGGTGAAAGGTAAATTTTTTGTATGAGAAAATCCGCCAGTCGAGCTGGCGGATTTTTTCCGTCGCCCAACTGGCGGATTATTGTTTAGTTGTTTTCCTCGGGAGCGATGGTGCCCGCCGATGAGGACTCGTACGCCGCCTTCATGCGACCATACTCATCCTCAGTCAGCCCCCACGTATCCTCCCGGCCGAAGCCAGAAAGGTCCAATGAGAACATACGGCTGCCGTGGCGGTTCAGCCAAGCATCGAGCTCAGGAAACCCTGAAGGGTTTCCGTTCGTACGGAACCGCTCAATCGCATAACGAGCGTCGTAAAGCTTGCGACGCTCCATCTGCTGTTGATCCTGTTTCGCGAAAAAACGCGCTGCACTGTTTGCCATAATGAAATCCTCTAAATACTATTATATACCATATCTTGCATATTTGTCAAGTACTTTTGTATCCCCTCATAAACCGCTACAATTAGGCTCATATGGACCCACTTTCTCCGATCGAAAAAGAAATACGAGTTCTTGATGCGCACAGACGGGCGCTGCATAAGCTCGGTATCAGAACTGTCGAAGATATGCTCTATCACTTCCCTGTGCGCTATGGCGACACGGCGGAAATAAAAAATATTCAAAGCCTCGTACCCGGAGAAGATGCGGTTATCTTTGGAAGAATTTCAGGACTTAAAACAAGCAAAGCATTTGTGAAGAAAACTCCGATGTCTGACGCTACGCTTTCGGACGAAACAGGGCGCGTGAAGATCATCTGGTTCAACCAGCCATACATCGCAAAAATGCTCACGGACGGAGCGATGGTGCGTGTCCAAGGAAAAGTCACTCTCCGAAAAAAAGATGACAGTTTGTACTTTTCAAATCCGAAAATAGAAATTGCAAATAAAATACCGACCGGTGTTGGCTCAAGTCTCTTTGGTGCAGATGGCGACGAGCACAACCTCTACCCTGTGTATCCTGAAAGCAAGGGCGTGACTTCAAACTGGATGTATCACGCAGTCGAGCGTATCTTTAAATCAGGTACTCTCAATCTCCTCCCTGACCCACTGCCGAAATATCTCCTCGATACCTACCATCTCCCCGATTTAAAGACAGCGATGATCTGGGCCCATGCTCCCAAAAAAGAATCAGATGCGATGGCGGCACGAAAGCGTTTTGCATTTCAAGAAATATTTACGATACACCTCCGCAAAGAACAAGAAAAACTCACCTGGCAAAAAAACAAAAGCTTTATCGTAAACACCGACAAAAAGAAAGTGGCTGATTTTATGAAAACTTTTCCATTCGAAGCGACCGATGCTCAGAAAAGAGCAATCGACACCGTGCTCGCAGACTTTACCCGAGGGTTCCCGATGTCTCGTCTTCTTGAAGGAGATGTAGGGTCTGGAAAAACTGCGGTCGCTGCGGCGACTGTGTTTTCTGTGGTTACTTCACGACCAAATGGAAAAGACTTTGGAAATCTCCAAGTGGCCTATATGGCTCCGACGGAAATCCTTGCCAAGCAGCAATTTGAAAACTTCATCGCTTTCTTTCGTGGTACCGGCATACAAGTCGGTCTCATTACCGGAAGTGGCTGCAAAAAGTTCCCGTCGAAAACCGATCCCTCTGCCTCAACTTCGATTTCCAAACCTCAACTTTTGAAATGGATTAAAAATGGAGAAATACCGATTGTTGTCGGTACTCATGCACTTGTATATAAAAGTGTAGAGTTCAAACATCTTGCATTTGCAGTCATCGACGAGCAGCATCGCTTTGGAACACTCCAGCGACAAAAGCTCACCACCAAAAATGAGCTTGCTCCGCACCTGCTTTCAATGACTGCAACCCCGATCCCTCGCACACTTTCGCTCACGCTCTACGGAGACCTCGACCTTTCTGTACTCGACCAGATGCCCGTCGGACGAAAGCCGATTATTACAAAAGTCGTACTGCCTGGCGATCGTACCTCGACCTATGAAGAAATTAAAAAAGAGCTTCATGCGGGTCGCCAGCTCTATGTCATCTGCCCACGTATCGAAGAAGTGGACCCAACAAAAGAGAATGCAGTGATTGCAAAATCTGTCACCGAAGAAGCGAAACGTCTGAAAGCAGAAGTGTTTCAGGATTGGAGTATTGGAGTGCTTCACAGCAAGATGACACCTGCGGACAAAGAAAAAGTGATGAGTGATTTTGCAGCACACAAGACAGATATCCTCGTAGCAACATCGGTAGTGGAAGTGGGAGTCAATGTCCCCAATGCAACAATGATTATTATCGAAGGTGCGGAGCGCTTTGGCCTCTCACAGCTCCACCAGCTGCGTGGACGTGTGATCCGCAGTAACCACCAGGCATACTGTTATGTCTTTACTGAAAGTACGGGAGAGAAAACAAAAGACCGTATGAAAGCGCTCGTCACTGCCAAAAATGGATTTGAACTTGCTGAATTTGATCTCACTGCCCGAGGCTCGGGCCAGCTCTATGGAAGAAAACAATGGGGCATTGGCGACCTGGCTATGGAAGCAATACAAAATATTAAACTCGTAGAAGCGAGTCGTACCGAAGCACGAAAACTGGTGACAGACGACCCTGATTTAAAAAAATACCCCCTACTGAAGCAGATTATTGAATCGGAGACTGACAAAATACATTTTGAATAATGTTTTAATTTATGTTATAATAATACTTAGGGAGGATTTGTGCACGAAGCAATTCGTTACATTGGATTTTGTGCCGGAGTAGCATTTGCAGGAAGCTATGTTGCAACTGGCATACACAAGATCATCTTTAAAAACAAGCTGTCGGAAGGAGTAATCCGACTTGTCATGGCGAGCTTGTTTATCGGGGTCGCATATATTTGCGTCTACGCCTAAACCCACACAACCGAAAAGTCGTTGTGTGGCTTTTCGTATATTTTTTTGAGAAATGATGAGAATATGATATACATATCATTCATGTTTAAAAGTATTCTCAAAAAAGTTGGATTTGTTCTTTTAATAATCTTCGCACTTATCGGCGCAGGGTTTGTGTCGATATATTTTGCAGTAAAGTGGGGTTGGACTAATACAAAAGGAGGGATCGATCAACAAACA
>CAYJEE010000003.1:0-54998 GCA_964369145.1 uncultured Candidatus Saccharibacteria bacterium | reverse complement strand
CGGGAAGGATTCGAACCTTCGTAGGCCGAAGCCGACAGATTTACAGTCTGTTGTAATTGACCACTCTACCACCGACGCATTACTTAAGACTCTATCATATTTTTATCTCAAGTAAAAGTAGATATGAAAAATACCCTTTCGGGTATTTTTCAGAGAATGCTATACCGTCATACTATCACTCACCACAAAGCTATCCGTGAGCGATGCTTTTCGAGGTTTCTTCACATCAAATGTAAACTCTTTGTTTTTTACTCCCACCGTGATCGCCCCACCTTTTGTTATTCCCTTTCCAATCATTAGTGATGCGATCGGGTTGAGAATTTTCTGCTGGATGAGACGTTTCAATGGGCGAGCTCCGTACTGTGGATTGTACCCTTCTTCAGCGAGGATATCGTACACCGCAGGTGTGATTTCTAGACGGATTTCTTTTTCTGCAAGACGTTTTGTGACGATACCTACCTGGATACCGACAATCTCCCGCACCGCTTCTTTACTCAAGATATCGAAGGTAATAATCTCATCGAGACGATTGAGAAACTCTGGTCTGAAATAATCTTTGAGCGATGCATTCACTTTTGCTTTTGCATCATTGTAATCCGACTTCTCACTTGTATCTGAGGCAAAACCAAGCTTCTGCATACGGTCGATATACTGCGCACCAATATTTGAAGTTAGAATAATGACCGTATTTCGGAAGTTTACTGAACGTCCTTTTGCATCAGTGAGCTTTCCGTTATCGAGCACCTGCAACAAAATGTTGAACACTTCAGGATGCGCTTTTTCTATCTCATCAAAGAGAATCACTGCATACGGTCGATGTCGCACTTGCTCTGTGAGATTTCCCCCTTCTTCATATCCTACATACCCCGCAGGAGCCCCTATAAGCTTGGATACGCTGTGTCGTTCCATAAATTCAGACATATCTACTCGGATCAATGCTCTCTCATCATCAAACATAAATTCGGCGAGTCCTTTGGTGAGCTCTGTCTTACCAACACCTGTCGGGCCGAGGAAAAGGAATGAGCCGATTGGTCGGTTTGGATCAGCGATACCTGCACGCGAACGCTTAATTGTATCTGATATCTTTTGTACTGCTTCAGACTGCCCTACAATACGTCGTTTGAGAACTTCTTCCATACGGACGAGCTTTTCTGCTTCTTCTTCGAGCATACGAGATACTGGAATACCAGTCCACTTTGACACAATCATCGCAATATCATTTTCTGTAATTTCTTCTTTGAGGATTCGTCGTGAACTCTGGAGTTTTTTTAGACGCTTACTCTTGGTCTCAAGCTCTCGTTCTGCTTCAGGGATCAGTCCATAACGAATCTCTGCCGCTTTTGCGAGATCTGCGCGCGCTTCTGCACCATCTGCCTCAAGACGAAGCTCTTCGAGTTCTTTTTTCAACTCTTTAATCGCAGATACTGTCTCTTTTTCATTTTTCCATTTAAGCTCAATCTCCCCTGTTTTTTCTTTCAAATCAGCGAGCTCTTGATCGATTTCTTTAACACGAGTTTTTGATTTTTGATCTGTTTCTTTTTTGAGTGCTTCGCGCTCGATTTCAAGTTTAATAGTTTTTGAGTGTGCATCCTGAAGGACTGGGGGCATATTTTCCAGTGCAATCTTCAAATACGAAGCTGACTCATCGATCAAATCCACTGCTTTATCTGGCAAGAAACGGTCAGTAATGTATCGTGATGAGAGGTTTACAGAAGCAATAATCGCTTCATCGGTAATACGCACACCGTGATACAGCTCATACTTTTCTTTCAAACCTCGCATGATAGTAATCGCGTCAGCGACCGATGGCTCGTTTACATGCACTGGCTGGAATCGTCGAGTGAGTGCTGGGTCTTTTTCGATATATTTTTGATACTCACGGAGTGTAGTCGCACCGATAGCTCGAAGCTCACCTCGCGCAAGCGCAGGTTTGAGCATATTTGATGCATCCATCGAACCTTCTGCCGCACCTGCACCAACAAGCGTATGGATCTCGTCGATAAAAAGAATAATCTTTCCATCTGACTTTTCGATCTCTTTCAAGATATTTTTGAGGCGCTCTTCAAATTCTCCTCGGTATTTTGTGCCTGCAATAAGGAGACCGAGGTCAAGTGACACAAGCTCCTTGTCTTTGAGAGATTCTGGCACATCACCAGATATCATGCGCACTGCCAAACCTTCGGCAATCGCTGTCTTACCCACACCTGCTTCACCGATAAGTATCGGATTATTTTTTGTACGACGAGAAAGGATCTGAATAATACGTGAAATTTCTTCATCACGACCAATCACCGGATCAAGCTTATTTGCCTGAGCAAGTTTTGTGAGACTTCGAGTGTATTTTGTGAGTGATTTAAACTTTTTCTGCATCGGAGCATCTTCACCATCTCCTGCACGCACTTCTTCGAGTACATCAAACACTTGTGCTTTTGTGAGTTTAAATTTCTGCAATAATTCACGAGCGGGACCTGCCACTTCAAGTGCTGCAATAAAAAGATGTTCTGTTGAGACAAACTCATCTTTGAGTTCAAGAGCTACTTTTGCAGAATACTCAATCAGTGCAGCAAGCTCGGGCGTCAAATATACCTGATACGATGGAGACATTGTTTGTCCACTTTCTACACCTTCGATTGCCTCGATCAGAGAATCAGTAAGTAGTATCGTATCTACATCGATTTTATCAAGTATCGATGTCACGACGCTTTCTTCTTGAAGAATGAGAGCTGTTAATAGATGAAGTGGATTTACATGATTCTGACCACGTTCAATAGCCAACTCATGAGCTTTTCGTATTGCTTCCTTTGCTTTTGTGGTGAAATGATTGAATGGTGGCATATGTATTTTTGAATAGTATCATACCAGAAACTAATAATGCGAACCAAACACTTAACATGTTAACTATATCGCCTTGAATAGTCGCGGTCAAGAAGTTGAAAAAATACGAATTTTTTCTAAAGTTATGGAGATTAGAAAACGAAGAAAATTGCTTTAGATACGAGGCGCATGAGAATTTTGATGCGAGGCGTACTAGAGTACGATGAGTAACAAAATTTGAAATGCAACAAAGTAGATATAGTAATTTTATTAGTTTTAGATGGAGTTTTTAGGAGCCTCGAGTAGTTGTGCCTCCCTCTTTACCAACGCTGCAGGAATATATATTTTTGAAGATGAGAATGCAGAAATAGAAAGCCCAATCAAATCACCTGAAAGAGAGAAGACTGGTCCACCATATATTGTATCTACAGGAGAGACGTCTGCAGTAAATGAAGCGAGATATTTAGTACCCGCGACAGGATCAAGATCTTTTGTAGAAAGGGCAGTTACTCGCCCCACAGAGATTGCATTGGTCGTATCACCACCGATCACCACCGTACTTTGTCCAAGCTTTAACTCTGCATTTGAAAATGAAACAGGAGAAAAGGTGTATGGATTTGTTGGTTTTGCTTTAAAGAAGCCGATGTTTGACTTTTTGTC
The DNA here is from genome assembly GCA_964369145.1 of uncultured Candidatus Saccharibacteria bacterium. Lineage (GTDB taxonomy): Bacteria > Patescibacteriota > Minisyncoccia > Phycocordibacterales > DATDWN01 > UBA910. The sequence continues at coordinate 51,524 of CAYJEE010000003.1, read as the reverse complement.
TGCATATACAGATACGAGTGGTATTTCTGTACCGTCAGACATCACCGCAACATACTGCATTACCTCTGAGATAAACTTTTTGTCGGTTGCAATAATACCATCTTTTGAAACAACCACTCCGAGTCCGTAGAGATTGTCGACATCCACAGAAGTGTTTACTTCGCGAATACGTACGACGCCTTTTGTATTTTTCTCGATTGCACCGATCACCTGATCTTCCTCTTTTACTACAACAGTTTGGATTTCTTTTTCTTTTGAACCGCCCGTAACAATAGTCTGTACAGGGCCGACTGACTCGATCGTTCTTTCAACGACACGATTGATTGTATTGGTTACTTCCACTGGTGCTTCCATGAGTAGAGACACGGTCATAATACCGGTACCGATTGAGGTAACAAATGAGATGAGTAAAACCAAGAGGATTAATTGATTTTTATTTAACTCTTCCATGTCACATATTATATCACATCTCTTTCGTGTACGAAATTTCAAATTTAAAATTAATTCCCAGCCCGTGTCACCTGTGCAACTGCTTTCTTCAACGCTTCCGTAGCACGATGAATATCGTCTGAGGTTGTTTCTTTACCGAGTGTAAATCGAATACTTGAACCTTTGCATTCAGGTTTCAATGCTTCTACCACATACGAAGTCGAATCTTCTTTGAGTGTCCGACACGAAGATGAATACGATACGCACACGCCATACGTATCAAGTGCCACAGTTAAATATTCTGCATCAATACCAGGAAAACACACATTGAGATTGTTTGGAGCCCTGTGTTTCATCGAGCCGTTGATAGACGCGTCTGGATATAAGATATGAATAGCATTCCACAGGTCATCTCGTAATTTTTTTACTTTTTTCGATACTTCATCTTTTTCTTGTTTTGCAAGAGTGAGTGCTTTTGCAAAACCAAGACATGCTCCCACATGCTCAGTACCAGAACGCAGTCCACCCTCTTGACCGCCACCAAACATAATCGGTGAAATATCCACACTTCCTTTTACATAAAGACATCCTACTCCCCGAGGTCCTCCAATTTTCAATCCATCGAGCGAAAGGAGGTCTACACCGAGTGTGGAGACATCTATGCCATACCACAGAGGTACCTGACACGCATCTGTATGGAAAAGAATGTTTAGTCCTGAGTTTTTATTTTTTAATTTGATTACCTGTGCAATCTCTTTGATAGCTTGCACCACACCGATCTCATTGTTTACATACATCACAGATACAAGTACGGTATTGTCTTGCAGTGCATCACTAACACTCTCTAGTGTCAGGAGCCCATCTTCTCGAGGGTGTATGAGAGTCACTTCTCCCCCTCTTCGCTTGATTTCAGTCAACACTTCACGGATGGCAGGATGTTCGGTCTCTACAGATACAATATGCGGATGAGCAATCCCCTGTTCTCGAGCTTTTTCAAATACACCCAATAGCGCACTATTGTTGGCCTCGGTACCCCCACTCGTAAACACAATCTGCTGTGCTGTGGTATTGAGCGCACGAGCGATATCTTTACGCGCAGTAGAGAGTAATTCTTTTGCAGCACGCCCCTCTTTATATAGTGCACTTGGATTGGCAAATGATGTGTCGGCACATACCCGAAGCACCTCGCGCACTTCCTTTCGTATCGGAGTTGCCGATGCATAATCTAAAAATACTCGTGTTTTTGTTGGTTTAAAAAAATCTCTGATATTCATATACAGAGCTTATCATTTTTTGCAAAATTTAGAAAATACTGTATAATCACGAGATGCACATTGACCAGAGCCTCTTTGTATACATTCTTATAGGAATATGCGTACTCCTCATCGGATGGATCGTTCGTCTTGAGATAAAAATCAAACGATTACTCGGAGGTTCATCTGCACACTCACTCGAAGATTCGATTGTAAACGCAAAAAAGGATATTGAGGACTTAAAGGTGTTCAAAAAAGATTCTCTTGGTTATTTTAATACCGTCGAATCTCGTCTTGGACGAAGCATACAATCCATCGAAACAGTCCGCTTCAACCCATTCAAAGGAACAGGAGAAGGTGGAAATCAAAGTTTTGCTACTTCATTTGTGAGTGAAAACGGCGATGGAGTTGTTGTTTCGAGCTTATATTCTCGTGAGCGAGTAAGTGTATTTTCAAAACCACTACACGCATTTGAAAGTACTTTTGACTTGACCGAAGAAGAACAGTCAGTGGTTTCAAAATCTCGCCAAAACCTTCGATCTCAAGAATAATTTAGTAAATTATTTTGTGTCGGATAACTTCACATCACAATGTCCACACACACAAAAATTCCAATAGTAGCAATCATGGGGCACATCGACCACGGTAAGTCGACGCTTCTTTCGTATATACGCAACAGCACTCGCCCACTCAACGAAGCAGGAGGTATCACTCAACACATCTCTGCATACGAAGTGGCTCATACAACACCCACAGGCACCCAAAAAATTACTTTTCTCGATACACCAGGACACTCTGCATTTTCTGGTATCAGACGTCGCGGTGCTACAGTCGCTGATATTGCAGTACTTGTCGTATCTGCTGAAGACGGTGTAAAACCTCAAACTCTCGAAGCGCTTCGGTCTATTACAGACTCACACACACCATACATTATCGCCATCACAAAAATAGACAAACCTGAAGCAAGTGTTGATCGTGCCAAACTTTCTCTTGCTGAAAATGAAGTGTATGTAGAAGGATACGGTGGAACCATCTCCGCGATTCCCCTTTCTTCAAAAACAGGCGAAGGTGTTTCTGACCTTCTCGACATGATCGCTCTTACCGCAGAACTTGAAAACAAAACATTTGATTCCTCAAAACATGCGACCGGATATATCCTCGAAAGCAATCTCGATGTGAAAAAAGGTATTAGTGCCACCTGCATATTGAACGAAGGAATGCTCCACAAAGGACTCTATATTGCATCGAGCACGAGTACTGCGCCACTTCGTATTGTCGAAGACTATACGGGGAAACAAATCGAAACAGCATCTGCTGGCCAAGCAGTAAAAATCATCGGATGGGATAGTCTTCCGACGATTGGTGACTTGTGTGCAGTATGCGAGGACAAAAAAGAAGCACTTGTGTACATGCAAAACCATGCTCACCAAAAAAACATAGCCGACACTGACACCTCTTTTGCTGGACGCGTACTCCCCCTCATCGTCAAAGCCGATGCTGGAGGAAGTCTCGAAGCGGTACTGACTGAAATCAAAAAACTTGATACAGATCGTATTCACACAAAAGTGATTCATTCGGGAATCGGTACAATCTCTGAAAATGACCTCAAGGTTGCAAGTGGAGGCGAAAAAGCGCTCGTCATCGGCTTTACTGTAAAAGTAGATGGTCTTGCAAAAACTATTGCCGAACGTAACAACATCGAGATACAGACATTCGATATTATTTACAAACTTTCAGAATGGCTCACAGAAAAACTAAGTGCAGAAACCCCTTCGATCGATGTCGAAGAAGTGACAGGGACTCTCAAAGTACTCAAGATATTCAGCAAAGTGAAAGACAAGCAAATCCTCGGAGGCTTGGTAGAGACCGGAAGTATTAAAAATGGTTCTCAAGTAAAAATCATGCGACGTGATGCTGAAGTCGGCTCAGGAAAAATAAAAGAGCTTCAAGCTCAAAAAATAAAATCTGACGAGGTCTCTTTCGGTAAAGAGTGTGGCATGCTTGTCGAAGCAAAAATCGAAATCGTCCCTGGGGACAGATTGCAGACATTTATAATTTCAAAGCAATAATCAAAAACCATGAGTGAAGTACGAAAACAACGTCTTAAAGACGAACTCAAAGCACTCGGTGCCCAATTTCTCGAAGGAGCAGGAAACGGCTCATCTCTTTTGACGGTGACGGATGTGAGACTCTCAGGCGACCAGAAGCACGCCACTATTTTGTTTACCACATTCCCTGATTCATTTGAAAAAACAGCACTTGATTTCGCCAAACGAAAACGAAGTGACTTCAAACAATTCATCCGTGACAAATCTCGTATCCCACGGATTCCTCATATTGATTTTGAAATAGATTTCGGTGAACGAAACCGCCAGCGAATTGACGAGCTTTCGAATCAAAGCTAAAATTACGACTCAAGACCTGGTGGCCAAGTGGTAAGGCGGAGCTCTGCAAAAGCTCTATGCGGCGGTTCGATTCCGCCCCAGGTCTCCAATGCCCGGATGCTGGAATTGGTAGACAGCCAACACTTAAAATGTTGTGAGGTTTAACCTCGTGTGGGTTCGATTCCCACTCCGGGCACAGAAATAACACAATCCTGTGGTCTCAAGTGATTCTGGTTTCGTCAAACCAGAATTCTCGCTACCTCGCCTCGCCTGTTTTCTTGTTAGAAAAACATGACTGTGTCTTGCACGTAATATAAAAAACCTGGAGCATTCCAGGTTTTTTATATTATGTGCACCCAGCAGGGCTCGAACCTGCGACCTTATCCTTAAGAGGGATCTGCTCTACCAGCTGAGCTATGGATGCAATTTAATTTCTCGCTTACGTTAACATGCTTACTGCTGTATATCTACCAAAACAGCTCGGATGCATATGTTAGATATACTACCATAAATTCACATCTCCACAAGATTAACTATTATTTATTCTTATAATTGTTATAATTATTGGTATACGCTTTTAGTCTTAATATATGGCCAATAGAAAATCTAGAACAAATACAAAGTGGAGTAATGACTTTGCATACGTCATTGGAGTTATCGCTACCGATGGTAATTTATCCTCTGATTTGAGACATTTAAATATAACTTCCAAGGATTATGAAATGCTGGTTAATTGTAAAAAATGCTTAGGTATAGACAATAAAATCGGAACCAAATCACGAGACACTTCAAAAGATAAAAACTACTATGCACTTCAATGGGGCGATACAAATTTTTTTGAATACTTACTTAGTATAGGTCTTACTCCACGCAAATCAAAAACATTAGGAAAACTTGATATCCCCACCAAATACTTCCCCCATTTCCTTCGAGGATGCATAGACGGCGATGGAAGTATTTACACGTCTACTCATCCAGAAAGTAAACATCTTCAGTGCCAAATGAAACTCTATTCTGCAAGCAATATATTTCTAAACTGGATCCTAGAATGTTGCAGGAAAGACTTTTCTATAGAAGGAGGTTCAATCTCTAAAACACCTTCATCCTCTGTATACTCTCTAAAATTTTGTAAAAGTGACAGTATAAAAATACTCGATAGAATTTACTCAAAAGATGTGGTATGCTTGTCTAGAAAAATGAAAAGTGCACAGGAGATAATAAATATTGGGCGAGTGGTGTAATGGTAGCCACGCTGCTCTTAGGAAGCAGTCCCGTAAGGGGTGGAGGTTCAAGTCCTCTCTCGCCCACCATGAAAATACACCTTCGGGTGTTTTTTCATATTATTTTACAATTCGTCAAATCTACTTTTTTCTGCTTTTTTAGAGCTTTACAGAGCCATTTTCTAATGGTTTTAAATTTGACAAGCCATATCAAAGGTGGTATAATATATAAGTACGTCAATGGGCGACGTTAGTCCCCCTCTTGATCGTTCGTTCATTGACAAACCAATATTCGAAAGGAAACAGAAATGGATACATACATCCTTAGTGCATTGTTGATTGCCGGAATGGTTGCTCTCTTCTTTAAAAGAGAACCGAGGGCAACGACCGCTCGCAACAACAACTCAGGCAAGAAGGGACATAAGTTTTTTGACACCCTTCAGTCCGAACATATTATGTTTGTCGCGAGTGGTGACGGAAAACACACCAGAACCATCATCGACAGCGAGGGTCATAGACTCAACGATGTTGGTGATATTATCGGAGGTACTCCAAAATGGAACTTGCTTGACAGGATTACGCGGAAAATCAACGGGACCTATTTCATAGGCCCAGAATTTTTCCGACACAAACACACTTTCACAATCATTACTAGCAAAGAGAACCCAAACGCAACAGTAGAAAGTTCTCCTGATGAATGGGTTACGCCTGGTGTTGAGCGGACAGTGAGTGAGCTGCGGCGAAAATTCCCTCGTTCGGTCTTGGTACCGAACGTTGAGTTTAAGGGCATGCTACGCGGAAACATCCGTGTCCTTGCTAACTTCGAGGTCAAGAACCCTTTTCGCGCTGTATTCACACTAAACGGAAAGTTTTTTGAACTCATCGAGTCATACCTCAGGACCGCAACAAACGAGTTCTGTCAGAAAATGACAACGGAGGAGTTTGAGCAGGTCAACAAACAGCTCGGCGGTGAATTTTCTGAGCATGTAGTTAAAACCATAAACGAAAATCTAATTCGAGAAACCGGTGTCGCCATAACAGGTGCATCCATTTCTCTGTTTGATTCTTCGGACAAGGAAACTCAGCGACTCTTGGAGCTGAAAAATAAAACAGAGATTGAAGGTAACGCCGCAATAACCAAAGCACAGAAAGACGGAGAAGCTGCGATTATCGCCGCAAGAGCAACAGCTGAAGCGGCTGGCATACTGGCTACTTCATCTGTTGCGGATGTTATGGCAACAGTTTCTGGCCTGAAGGAACTCGGCGTCAGCTCAGATGTTGCCGCACAATCAGCGACAGCGATCGCTGAAGCAACAAGACTCACCAACCTTAAAGGCTTAACGGTCTACGCCCCCGGAAAAAACACAACGATCCCATTAGAAAGAGATCGGTACTAGGAGAAGTAACTTGCAAAAAAAGATCATTATCGGCATCGCCGCCCTCCTACTTGCTATTTTAGCAGGATACTGGGCCAGTACCACTCTTACAAGTGGCACTCAGAAAAAAGAGGTTTTTGTCGGTAAGGAGAAAACATCCTCGACATCGACAACCTCAACAGAACCAACTAAACCTGCAGATATGACCAAAACGGAATTAACTATCCGTATCATCCTCTGTCTTGCAGTGCTCATTGTGGGGATACTTGTGTGGGAGAAGTACGGTCTTGGTGTGTACTGGAAAGCATACTGGATGAATAATCCTTTCATGCAAACCATTGTGTACATTGGGATGCTAAACTTCGTCATATACAACTTCTTCCCCGATTTCTGGTGGGAAAACCTGTGTAGCTGGTCTGCCGTTTTATTCTATTGCATGATAGCGTTGAGCTTGACTGCAGAAGGTAAGATTGGCAAGGTCATTGCTGTTCTCTTACTTATCACCTTCATCGTCCATATCGGTGGATGGGACCTCGAAGATAAGATCAAAGAGGTTCAGGTAAAGTGGGGGGCAAACAGCGGTGATCGAACTACCAATGTCCTCCGTCGGGCATCGTATACTCCCACAGGTACTACAAAGTATCCCAAAGGAGAAACATGGCCTGATAAGGAAGTTGCCGAAAAGACCATGGCGGGTCAGTGGGATCTCTTGGCGGCATGCTACCGTGAGTCGGGTCTCACACACATCGACCCTGCCACTGGTAAACCCCGTGTTTACAAAAACAAAAACGATACTGTCGACACCGGTATCTGCCAGATCAACTCCGTCCACGACGAAGAGCTTAAAAGGCTCAAGCTGGACAAAAACAAACTGCGGGACAACCTGGTTTTCGCCCTAATACTGTACAACAGAGACGGACTACGACCATGGGCGACGCCGCCTGGCAGCAAATTGGTGTTTGAAGTGGAAGTCTCCCAAAAGGAGTCCAACACATTCAGACTTCCAAAGGTGATCATGGGGTTCGAGCACAAAAAACCAATTTTCATCGCTTTCAATGACGAAAGTCATGTGGTGAAGGAAATCGGGAATGAGCTCGACCTGACACCGTTTACCCCGATCGCTGATTATAAGTTTATGTCTGCGACAGATGAAAAAGTGGTCGTGACTGTCACGTACGACTACAAGTAATGCTCTTTATGAAGTTCTTTATGACACACGCGCACCCCAACCAGGGTAGCGCGTGTTTTCTTTTACATAAACAAAAACCACCTCAGTGAGGTGGTTTTTGTTTTATGGAAGTTTAGAGTTTCGTATTGATATACGGAACACTGTCCTTCTGTATATCAAATGTATCCAAGATAAGGGCAATAATGCCGTAGGTAGAGAACATTATAAACATTCCTACCAAACCCCACACTACCGCATCCTTTGCACTCTCTTTTTTACCTGCTTCTGCAGTGATGAGCTGTATAACTCCCCACGCAAAATAAATAAAAGCAACTGAGAAAAGGATAAGGATAAGTGGGTTTAATATATATGCACTTACTCTACTTAAGAATGGAATAATTGTGATAGAAGAACCTTCCATGAAAAGCTAATTAAAGACCTGGAACTGTCGGAACAGTAATACCGTTTTGTCCAGGTGTAATACCCACTGTACTTTGCAAATATGCAACAATACCGTACACAGAAGCCATCACTGCAATAGCGATCACACCGTAAATCATAACTGATTTACCTTCGTCTGCTTTTTTAGGATCACCTGCGGCACTGATGTATTTTGCAACACCATAAAAGAAATAGATGATTGCCAATGCAAATGCCATTGGGATCAACAATGCTAAGATTTTACCTGCCTGTGTTACAAGAGCAGTAATATTTCCAAGTGTTCCGGTTGCACCCTGTGCAAACGCAAGAACTGGAAGCAATGACATCGCACCGTAAATAATTTTATTCATAACGTATATATAAACTGATTAATGATTAATTAAATGACCTATAGCTATATAATACAAGGATAGCTGGCAAATATCAAGGGTTCTGTGGATAGTAAAACTTCATATTTGGACAATCTCATCGTCTAAAATTTAAAAATATTTTCCACTGTACAATAGTACACCTACAAATATTTTTAAATTTTATACGCGACCTTGTCTCAAATTTGAGAGTTTTATTGACAAGGATTTCCAGAAAATGGATCAGGTGTACAAGGAGAAGTACCTGCTGAAGAATTTGTTGATTTTTTCACCCCTGTTTCTATACCAAGCGAATCACCAATGTATCCAATGATACCCCAAATAGATACCATCACAAATAGCGCAACAATCCCCCATTTCATTTTGTTTTTTCCTTCCTCGATTGTTTTGTCACTGATACTGCGGATAAACTGAGCGAGTCCGTAGAAAAAGAACAAGAGTGCGAGGGCAAATGTAATAGGGATAACAAGATCAAGTAGTTCTTTAAAATCATTCAAAAGATTTTTGATTTTATCAAATGCTGCGAAAGAGATTTGGGGTACACAAATACTAGCGCTGAGCAAACTATATGTGATTCTTTTATATGTATTCATAATAAATGTATATACTGTTATGGTAAAAAATTATTGTAATCTATTGGTTCTGTACCAAATTCAAACTGACCACTAAAGAACATAATAATCGCTTTAAAGGTCCATAGTGCAAACAATGCAAAAATACCATATATCATAAACTGCTTTCCTTCAGTAATGGTCTTTTCGTTTCCTGCATTAAGGATAAACTTTGCCACACCCCAAAAGAATGTAATAAATGCAACGGTAATAAGAATATTGAGCACAATATCAAGCACCTCTACCACATCTTGTGAAAATCCTCTGAAATCAGGAAAAGCATACGCTGATGCGATAACTGGAAGTGTAGCGAGGCTTAATAAAAATATCTTTTTCATGATGGTTATGGTAATGGTGCTATTTGATTTACGGTTTCTTTGAGCACTTCCGTAATACCGTATGCACCGAGCAACACTGCAGAGCCAATAAGTACCCAGAGGAAACCTTTGCGAGCTTCTTCGAGTTCTTTTGGATTACCTTGAGCAATAACGAATTTGAAACCAGCATAAAGGACAGCAAGTACCACAAGCACTGAAGCGAGAGGCATGACAATATTTTTCATTATTGCAGTGACAATAGAGGAAATATCACTTCCTACCTCTTTGCGGAGTGGGTTTGTGATTTTCCATGTAATGGTGTTTGGGTTTGATGTTTGACTGGTAGGAGTTGTATTATCAGCAACCCCAGCAAAAGCAATCATAGGTAAGCAATTAAAAATAAGCAGAGTTGTAAAAATAAATTTTTTCATATATTAAAAACCTGTTTGAATAGTTGTTTGATTAATAAGCACAGACAGCACAAGCTTCACCACCGCATACGAACACGCAATAATCACGAGCCCAATGGCTATATTCATAAGCTGGTTCCTCCCCTTTTCTCTTTCCGCAGGCTTATTGCCACCGATAATAAAATGATACCCTGCTTTGACCACAAGGAGCGGTGTGACAATGAGCACAGCAATAAACAATGTTTTTACAATCGCATTTACCACATCAATCGCATGTGAAAAATTACAATCTGGTCCATTGCACGGAAAGAGTCCGAGTGATTTACCAGTCACTTGTGCATCAACATACACAGGAATACATACAAGTGATGCGAGAATCAGTATTGAAGTGATGAATGTTGATATTTTTTTCATACTATATTTTTTAACTCTCTGAGACATGCTTTTCTTTTACCAATTTTGAAGGTCATTTTAGCAAGACTTTAATTTCATCATCCGCTTTTCGTAACGCATCCGTAATGCGTGACCGCCCTGATGTAATAGATTCTACCATAGTCTGAAAAATTGTATTGGTAGAATTTTTCTGTGGATCAAGCCATGTCGCTCCCTGTACTGCACTTTGGTAAAAGACTGCTTTGTACGGATCATTGGGCGCATCAGCGAGCAAGCTTCGACGAACAGGAGGGAGGTTGGTATAGAGTGAAAGTGTTTGTGCACCCGCTTCACCGGTCATAGCTGAAAGTACTGCAAATGCACCAGCGACATTTTTAGCCTGCTTTGGTATCGAGAGTCCGTAGATATGAGTAAATACAAGTGTCTTGTCTGACTGACGAGGTTGCGGAGCAAGCGCTACGTCAAAATTCAAATTTGGATTTTTGTTTCGAAGCGTGGTGAGCTCTGAAGCGAGTCCGAGATAGACGGCGAGGTTGCCGAAAAGAAAATAATTTTGAGATTGTGGGAGTGAACGATTCCATGAATACTGGGCAGTCACCGGGTTTGCAAACTGAGTGTAAAAATTGACCACATTGTACGCTGGAGCCACATTGTTGTATTCATTCAAAAGAGTACTATACGCACTCCCCTCACGAGGCACTTCGACGATAGATGTACCACCCTGGATAAGTAGATTGGCAAGAATCTCTTTGGCATGAGTGATATTTCTCCATTCACCGAGAGCGACCGCACTCGCCATAACCGTACCCGCATTATCCTTTTTAGTTAATTTTTGTGGAAGAGTGAGGAATTCATCCCAGTATTTCGGAGGGAGGACCACTGATGCATTACTAAACAAAGTACGGTTCCAATACATCACCAACGGATCACTGTAGAGAGGCACTCCGTACATACCTTTACTGCCCAATAGAAATTCTGTTGATTGGACAAAATTATTTTTGAAATCTCGTTCTTTGTATGATGTATACGGTATAAGCAACAGACGGTCTTTTTGTTCGGTCAACATGTCTTCACGAAGCATAATCAAATCCGGACCTTTGCCATCCGCGAGAGCTTTTACAAAATCATCTGCAAAGGTGTCTGGGTTTTTTTCGACATAGGTAAAGGTAAACTGCTTACTCTGATCAAACCCCATCTCTTTACTATACAAATCCATTGTTGAACTCGGAATAAATCCCCACATCACTACAGGCCCTGTCGCCTGAACATCTGACCCACGGTATGTTGCAAACACAATCACACCGAGAAGTGCGCCGAAACCAAACACCGTCAGTAATACAATTTTAAATGTACTCATAATTTTTTATATATAAAACCAAAATGATGGCTCCCTGCTTTTATTTCACGGTCTTTTGAAAAACCTTGTGCTTCAAAGAGGGCCTCTGCGTCAACCTTTGAGAAGAGGTGGTCTCTGCGTGGACCAATACCTCCAAATGAATCAGTCCAGTCCACCACCAATACTCGACCGCCTGATGCGAGAATGCGTTTTATTTCAGCGAGCACACCTTTTTTATCTGTAATCTGAAACATAACATTGCATACCAATACGAGATCGACTGAATTGTCTTTGATGTGTGTACCTCCGAGCTTTTCTACATCACCCCACAGCACCTCAACATTATACAAACCCTCTTTTTGGGCGTTATTTTTAAGTCGAGCAAGTAAGTCTTTCTGGGCATCTACCGCATACACCTGACCAGTGGCACCGAGTGCTCGTGCCGCCTCAAGTGTGTAGAAGCCCGATCCAGCGCCGAGATCTGCGATCAGCATCCCCGCCTGAATCCCACATTGGTCTATATTTTTTTTAGGATCAGAGAATGCAAACATATACTTATTATATGGATATTTATAGATTTTGTATATGAAAGTTATAAACAGAAAAAGAGAACCTTGTAGACTAGTCAAAAGTCCATCAAGTCCGTAAAGTCAAAAGTAGGTTTATTTGCATAAACGCCTAAAAAATACCTCACATAAAAATCTCAAATTTGAGTAAAGTTCTAGGCGGGCAAAAAAAATAATGCGAGCCAGCCTGAGTGTGCTGGTGAGCATTATTTTTTGAAGACCAACAACGAAATTTACCAAATTTATGATTTTTATAGACAGATAAGTGAAGCAATGGAATCCCCCTCCCGCAACTTCATAATCCGAACCCCCTGAGTCTGGCGGCCGAGAACTGGGATTTCATTTGCATCGGTGCGGATCACCTGACTCTTCTTTGACATTGCTACGATCTCTTCAGTTTCTTTTGTAAACATCTGTGCGGCAATGATATTTCCGGTTTTTGCAGTCACATTTGCGGTCTTGATACCTGAGCCTCCTCGGTTTTGGATCTTGTATTCGTCGATATCTGTGCGCTTTCCGTATCCGTTTGCAGAAATCACCATCAGAGTTGTGTCATCGGCGTTCTTGCCGATCACCTGAGCAGAAATGATCTCATCTCCTTTGCCAAGCTTCATACCACGGACACCCATTGCTGTACGTCCCATTTCTCGAATATCTTTCTCAAAGAAACGGATTGACTGACCTTTTGAAGTCACGAGAATGGCACTGTCACCGGTATTGGTGAGTGATGCTGAAATGAGCTCATCTCCTGCGTCTAGTTTGATTGCAATAATGCCTGAAATACGCACATCCTGGAAGCTTGCTGCGGACACCTTTTTAGCAATACCCTGTTTAGTCACCATGAGGAGTGAGCCATCTGATTTTTTGACTTCTTTTGGCATCGGCAAAATCGAGGTGATCTTTTCTCCATCCACAAGTGGCAAGAAGTTCATCACTGACTTTCCTTTTGTTGCACGACGACCCTCTGGAATGTCATACATTTTCGTCTGATACGCCTTACCTTTGTTGGTAAAGAAGAGCAGGTCGGCATGAGTCGAAGTAATAAGCAATGTTGTTACAAAGTCCTCGTCTTTTGTATCGAGGTCTACTACACCCACTCCCCCACGTTTCTGTCGACGGAATTCATCTGGGTTTGTGCGCTTGATATAGCCACCTGAAGTAAGCACGAGCGCGTTTTCTTCATCTGGAATGAGGTCTTCTACAGAAAGCACCTGTACCCCACCTTTTACGATACGAGTACGGCGTTCGTCCCCGAACTTTTCTTTGATTTCGGTCATTTCATCTTTAATAATGCCGAGAATTTTCTTTGGATTTGCCAAAATAAGTTTAAGAGACGCGATCAAATCCTGAATTGATTTCAATTCATCTTCCACTTTCTTTCGTTCAAGACCTGCAAGACGTGAAAGCTTCATTTCCAAAATCGCCGATGCCTGGATTGCAGAAAGTTTAAACCGCTTCATGAGCTCGGTATGTGCAGTTGGGACATCTTTTGATGCACGGATCAGTTTAATGATCTCGTCGATATGGTCGAGTGCAATTTTGAGACCAAGCAAAATATGCTCGCGTTCAAGAGCTTTTTTGAGGTCGTATTCAGTGCGACGTTTGATCACCTCGATACGGTGAGAGACGAATTCCTGCAAAATCCCCTTCAATGACAATGTCTGCGGGATACCATCGACGAGCGCCACCATGTTGAAATGGAACGCATCTTCGAGTTGAGTATGCTTGTAGAGTTGATTTAAAATATTTTGTGGATGAGAGCCTCCTTTAAGTTCGATCACAATACGAATGTCTTTTGCAGACTCGTCACGCACCGCCTTGATCCCCTCGATTTTCTTGTCTCGCCAGAGGTCTGCGATACGGATCAAAAGATCTGACTTGTTTACACGGTACGGAATAGACGTAACGATAATCTGAAATTGCCCTGCTTTGTTTTCTGTAATTTCAGCTACACCACGCACCACCACACCACCTTTTCCGGTCGCGTACGCATGTGCAATGTCTTTTTGATTGAATGCAATACCTCCTGTTGGAAAGTCTGGTCCTTTTACAAACTGAAGAAGATCTTCGGTTGTTGCGTCTTTGTTGTCGACAAGGTGGAGCACTGCGTCCGCAAGTTCATTGAGGTTGTGTGGAGGGATGTTGGTCGCCATTCCCACTGCAATACCGAGAGTTCCGTTGAGCAGGAGGTTTGGGACTGCAGTTGGAAGCACTGACGGCTCTTTTTTTGTACCATCGTAGTTGGGTACAAAGTTTACGGTCTCTTTTTCAATGTCTCGCAACATTTCTACTGCAAATTTTGACATTTTTGCTTCGGTATATCGCATCGCCGCAGCGTTATCTCCGTCGATTGAACCAAAGTTTCCCTGACCAATAATATGCGGATAGCGCATTTTAAAGTCCTGCGCCATACCTACCATAGAGTCATACACCGCCACATCTCCGTGCGGGTGGTAGTTACCGAGCACCTCTCCCACCACTGTTGCAGACTTTCGAGTCTTTGCTCCAGCACTGAGACCAAGTATGTTCATCGCAAAAAGAATACGTCGGTGTACCGGCTTTAAACCGTCGCGAACGTTTGGAAGCGCTCGGTCAGTGATCACTGACATCGCATAGTCGATAAAAGACTCCCGCATTTCGGTAGTAATCTCTCGGGCCACTACATTGATACGCTCTTCGGGAAGACCGACACTCTGGATTTCTGTATCTTTTTTCTTTGCCATAAATTATTAAAAGTAGTATATCAAAAATTAGTCCATCAAGTCCATCAAGTCCGTAAAGTCGAAAGTAAATGCATTTGAATTCTAACTTGATAGACTTTTGACTTTACGGACTTCCGACTATCTCTTATATTCAACTGTACTCGAAAAATCTGTGTTTTTGATTGTAGTCGTGAGCTCTGTAGTCGCTCCCACTAAGCTCTCCCACGTATCCTTGATGTTTTTTACGAGTGTGTCCGTAGGTGTGTTTGAAGCAGTGTTTTGGGCCACAGAGGCACTTTCTGGCAGGTTTTTGGCGTTTTTCTCGGTAGTGAGCCACATCACAAACACCAAACCGGTGAATAAAAGAGAAAGGCTAAACGCAATAAACGTGCGCTGTGCTCGAGACGATTGTGTTCGTATTTTTTCTAAGAGAGTGAACATGGTATATAAAAACTAAAAAGATTATTACTACTTAATCTCTGGCTCATTGTAACTTTTTTGGAGACTTCGCAAGGCGGGTAGTCTAGACTGAGGAATTTTTCAGCAGAAAAATATCCGTGCTCCAAAAAAGTTATGATGAGTTAGAGATTAGTTTGACGAAGCCAAGACCACCACTTCTGACTCTTTGCTTTCAATATCTTTTCTTTTTATCGTCAATTTATCAACCGGTTTTACACCTTCTGCACCCGCCTCCTTGAGAAAGGTCTTGAGTGCGTCCTTGCTTCCCACCCCTTCCCAATGAGTTGGGATGATAATTTTTGGTTCAAACTGCACCGCAATCTTTTGTGCGAGAGCAGGTGGAAGCACACCATCTTCACCGATCGGTACAAAAAGAATGTCAATATTTTCATTGGCTCCTTTTGCAGTCGTAGGAAGTGCATTTTCAGAAAACGCACCGAGGAAACAGAGATTCATACCCTCCATAGCTACTGTATAGATAGTGTTAATATGATCTACTCCCTCGCCATACTGAGTTTTTGAGAGGAAGCCTTTGATGAAAATACCTGACACTTCGTATTCTCCCGGACCGTCGATCACAAAAGAGGCTTTATCTCCACGAGAAGTCACGTCTGCACCATTATGTTCAGTATCTTTTGAAGAAATAAGGGTGATATCTGCTCCAAAACGAGAGCTTTTGATTTTTGAATCTTTTGAAACTGGATTGACGGCAAGAACCGTGTCCCCAAACTGCACTTTAATAAAATCCACGCCGTGGTATGTGATAATCATGAAAGTAGTATATCAAAAAAAATATGAGCATACAAAAATGCCCGGGATGCTTTCACATCCCGGGCATCCATCTTTTACCTGAAATCGCTAGTCACCCGACCTAGAGTGATCAAAGTACAACTCCGTCACTGCTGGCGGACCCACCCACGCCTTTTTATCCGGTTGTTTAAATGCAGGGTTTTGCACCAACTGACGCAGTACCCCGTGCATTTTTCCAGGCTCAGTAAGAGCATACTCCGACTGAGTCAAAGTTACTAACTTCGGATCAATCCACACCCTGAAGAACGCAGGATTGCCGGCAGTCTCAACAACGGTTACTTTTGCAACCAGCCTTTCCTCATCAAAAAACTCAAACGTGAGAGTGTCCTGATGCGGAATAACCGTTAGTAAAGTCCCCCTTATGAGACGCTGGAGCACAGCGTCTGTTGATGTCCAGATACGTAGCATACTTTCTGACACCACAGCACGCAAAACACTTGGTGTAAATTGCGCCTGCCGAGGCTTTGATTCCACCTCTCCCACAACCGTAAAACCAGGCAAACATCCATTGGATATAAGCCAGATTAAAAGCCCAAATGCACACAGTGTGCACAGAGCGATAATCAACCATATTAATTCCATTGTTGTCAATCTCCCTACCCACCATACAACACTATATCAGTCGTAATGTCAAGCACTTTTGCAACCACCTTGAAGCGCCCAAAAAACCATTGCAAAAAGGCCATTTTTCTGTATACTAGTGAGGCTAATTCAATTAGGTATTAGTACGGAGTCGAAAGGGAGTTAAACTTACATTTTCTTTTCCCTAGGGTACCCCTTTGGTTCGCCAAAGGGGTACCCTAGGGCAGATGCAAGCCTCCTCTCCATTACACATATGACAAAAAAAGTAGATGAAATTGTAGATAAAAAAGAAGAAATGGAAGGTGAAGAAGTGGTCAAAAAAGTCACTCTTATGGATGGTTTGCTTGAAAAAAGTGCCACTCCCCCTTCAGTAGACGATATTGTAGAAGGTACTGTAATCGGTATCGACAAAAACGCAGTATATATTGATATCCCACCATTTGGTACTGGTATTATCTTTGGACGCGAGTTTATGAGCGCTCGAGATATTATCAAAAAGATCAACATCGGAGACACTGTCGCTGGTAAAGTAGTTTCAATCTCAAACAAAGACGGATACATTGAAATCTCACTCAAAGAAGCTCGACAGGCACTCATCTGGAGTGAAGCTGAAGATGCGATCCGAGACAAAAAAGTATTTGAAATCGCAGTACAAGATGCAAACAAAGGAGGTCTTATCCTCGCATGGCAAGGTATCTCTGGTTTCCTTCCTGCATCACAACTCAAAACAGAACACTATCCACGAGTAACTGATGGAGACAAAGATGCGATCCTTTCTGAACTTCGAAAACTTGTCGGTACAAAGATTTCAGTTGCTATCATCGGTGCATCTCCAAAAGAAGGCAAACTTATCTTCTCAGAGAAAAACCCAACCGAGAAAAACAAAGATCATATCATCGGCAAATACGCTCTCAATGATGTGGTAACTGGTGAAGTGACTGGTATGGTTGACTTCGGAGTGTTTGTAAAGATTGAAGATGGTCTCGAAGGTTTGGTGCATATTTCAGAAATCGACTGGGCACTCGTAGAAAACCCACGCACACTCTTCCGTGTTGGTGAAAAGATTAAAGTAAAGATTATCGAAATTAAAGACGGTAAGATTTCACTTTCAATCAAAGCTCTCAAGGAAAACCCTTGGGCAAGCGCGGAAAATAAATACAAGAAAGATCAGGTTGTTGAAGCAGTAGTGATCAAGTTCAACAAACACGGTGCTCTCGCATCGATCGAAGAAGGTATTGCAGGTCTCGTACATATTTCAGAGTTTGGTTCAGAAGACGCTCTCCGAAGTAAGCTCGAGCTTGGTAAACGATACACATTCAAGATTTCTCTCTTTGATCCAAAGGAGCAAAAGATGACACTCTCATTTATTGATCCAAGCAAGAAAGCAGAGTAAATAGATTAAAGAATAATCAAAAAAGCTTCCCCTATGTCAGACATAGGGGAAGCTTTTGTATATTTATAAATAAGAGGAGTATGATATATGCAGAGGTGATGTATGCCTAAAGAAAAATGTTGCACCACTGCTGTGGTGTATTTCGGCACAATGGCTCGAAATTATCGTTTTGAGTATGAAGGGTCTGTGTGGAAGAAACATTCTGACCAAACAGCCACCCTTAATACTGGTAAAAATCCAGAGCCGAGACAGTTCGCATTCTACACACCCGTGATCCCGTATCACCGGTGTGTATGTAGACAATAATGTTTGAGCTTTTCCCCCGAGGTTTGACCTCGGGGGAATTATATATACAAAATGCCGCAGGAAGTTTCCTTCCCGCGGCGAGTTTTCGGCGTTTAGCCGGGTTTTTTGGACTGAGGTTCGGGAAGTGGTGGCTCAACAATCGGTGGCGATTCACGTAATTTCATTATTTTTTCCATCCAGAGTTTTGCGCGAGCCTGATTGGCAACGACTTTTTTTTGGAGAACCGCAACATGGTCAATGCATCCATCCACGTCTTTGCAAACCCGTGAGACAAACTCGGTATGCGCAAGTACCTGTCCAATAATTTCTAGATCCCAGAAAATCTTTGAAGGTCGATAGAGTTCATGGAGACCAGTAAAACCACCACCAACTTGTTCAAATCTGTTGAGTTCCTGAGAAAGTAGTGTTATCTGTGGAGAGATGCTATCCAATGACCACACCTGGACATTTCTTTCAATTAACATCCTTTTACCGACAGACATGATAGTGTCGATAAGCGGTTGTAGGTCAATGTTAGACGCCGCTTCTCGATCAACTTGCGACAGTGAATTTTGGATAAACCATTCGCGTATCCCCACCATCTTCTGAAGATGCTGGGAATGATCTTCGATCCACTTAAAATCGACCATTATGGTCCGTTCTTTCGCATCCCCGACCTCTTTTTTCATAAGGTCGTAATCTGCTTTAAACTTCTCAAAATCCGGTTTTTCCTGAGCGCATAGCACCCAAAACAAAGCAAAAAAGAAACAAAAAAATGCTCTCATTACGAGAAGCCTCCTTTTAAAACTATACATCAAAAAAAGTTAAAAGTCCACCTGACGCGTGATTAAAGATTAAAATAATTAGATAAATGAATAATGCATTTTCCTATTCCTAAATCATTAATCCTTAATCTAGTCACTCTTTAGTTTCCGTATTCGCCAAAGTCATCGCCTTTTCTTTTCCCTCGGAGAAAAAAACTTTGAGCACCCCTGCCACTTTTTTACTCTGACTTTCAATGATCTTTTTTTCTTCATCAGAAAATACATCGAGTACTCCCACATGTTCGCGAATATCCCCTTCCACCGGTCCAATTCCAATCCGAATACGTGCAAAATCTGCTCCACCAAGTGTGTCGATGATAGACTGCACACCATTGTGCCCTCCCGAAGACCGGTCGTATGACATTTTGATCTGCCCGAGCGGAATATCCAAGTCATCGTAAATCACTACCAGTTTTTGAGAGTACTCATCATCTGCAAAGTGTCGCACTGCAGTACCCGAGAGATTCATAAAAGTCTGTGGGAACATGAAAGTAATCGCCTCCTCGGCGATCACGCCTTTTGAAAGAAGTGAGTTGCTCATCGAGTCTTTTGACCAATCAGGAAAACTCCACGCGTCGCGTATCTGCTCCAAAACCATCACACCCGCATTATGCCGTGTGTGTTCATATTCCTTACCTGGGTTCCCCAGCCCGACGATGAGATAATTCATGAGAGCAAGTATATCATATTATTGCCGCTCGACTCCATTTAGATAATCAACTTTATTCCCAACCTCAAACTCAACATCAGCAACAATTCTTCCGGAATTATTTCTAGTGATTTCTATTTTCTTAGTTTTTGATTCATCGTCTGGAGCTAGCACCCGAAGCCCAATTTTTTCTGAAATTGTTTGAGCGATACCCCCTTCTCTTTCTTTACCTGTTGAACATGATGAAAGTATTAAAGCTGCATCATCTTCAAAAAAATCTTTGATCCGAGGAGCACCATCACCTAAAAGTTCTAGGTCAATGGGAAAAATGTTATTTTTAAGGCTGAGAGATTTACCCGGAATACCTCCAAGTTTTATACCCCACGGCTCTCCATGCGCACCAAGGAGACTAAATGATACTTTATGACCCTCACTCTGATGAGTCTTTTGGGTCTTAAACAACACTCGAGCTATGTCCGCTTTACTTCCACATTCATATATACGGACGGCACAGTTTTGCCCTTTAGTTTGTATATCCAAGTCCTCAAATAATTTCACATAATCACTAAAAGCTGAGGAAGGGTCACTTTTTGGAAAGATAACAATTCCATACTCAAGATCTGATCTAAAATATTCATCATATTGTCTGAGCAAGATATCTGTAGGATATCGACGGAAATCAGATATAAAACATTCTTTCTGTAAAAAACCTGTTACATGTTCTCGTTTGATTTCTCGATCTTTATTTTCCTCTTCTACCTTGTCTTCAATCTCTACTATTTTTTTCAGATTAAGTTCAATTGCGGGAGCAAGCCATACAGTATCTCCTTTCCAGGACTCCAACGCACGGTTAATATCTAATCCATAGACATCTAATATCGTTTTGATCTGTCTCTCTCCTATAGCGCTCAAGTGAGGTTCCTTGCTTGCATAAAGATAGGATGCTATCTGAATAATTTTATTCTCATCTTCATGTTCCGCTAAGACTTTTTCAATACCATAGATCAAATCTGAACTCTCTTCACTTTCTAGACCGAATTGATGATAAAAATTTTCTAATTTTTCCACCCAAATTTCTGTATGAGTATCATTAATTTCCATTAAAATTGCAGGTATTTCTCTCTCATTTTGATGATCTAAAGACACATCATGTATTTTTGAAAATTTTGGAATTTTATCTTCTTCACCTTCGACAAACAAAAGTGCTCTATTTCGATCTGACCTACTTTTAAAAAAGATACCTGTGCGAGGTTCGTAAAAATAACCATGTCTTTCAAAGTATTCAGGCGTAACCTCGCCTCCAGGAATGTCTTCTGCTACCGGAGCCGCGAGATAGTCCATTAAAAAATCAAGAGTATACCCTTCTGGTATTAATCTTTGTTGGCTAAATTCATTGACTATCTCTTCAGACCTATCTTCAATCTCTCCCCAAGTAGAATCTTCAGTTACTGGAATTTTCATATTTAAACGAGAGAGCGAAACATCATTTCCAGGAAATAGTTGGGCGATTTCTTCATGTATCAATCTTTCTGCTACAATCTTATTCTCTTCAGAAAGCGCTTCATAAATGACAGAAAATTCGGCATATCCAACAATTAAACTTTCTTTGCTTGCCGAACTCATATACGTTTGGATATTTTTATCATACATGTGCTGGCACGCAAGAAGAAGTGGCCCTTCAACCACCTGCACCAAGTCATCTCTACTCTCTATCTCAACATGTTCGTGTCCCAAAGATTCTATTTCGGATAACTTTTTATTTCGAAATTGTTCAATACTGTTTCCTGTATATCCTTCTTTAGTCATATATAAATTATAGCACAGTGTATTTTTTGAAAAAGAAATCGCCCAACAAAGTCAGGCGACTCTGTTGGACGATGTTTGATTTGACTAGAGCCGGGAGTACCGGCGAACAGCAAGATACCCTAGAGTCAGTGCTCCAAGGGCTGCCGAAGTCAAAAATAGCACTCCCGGGATGCTGTGGGTGGTGTCCCATATTCTCGTGATGCTCGCACCGAAATAGAGTCCTGCAGCAACCAACATCACCACCAGTATCACACGTGGCAAATTGAATTTCATAACCAAATCTCCTGTTTATACTATACACAATAATATTATATTTGTCAATTAATCTCACAAAAGTCAGAGCCCACGCATGAGTACTTTCCAGAGCCCCCGCAAGGCTTGAGCCGGTGTTGTCAATGACCCGAAGCAGAGCCGAAGGGCTCTTGACAACTCAAGCCTGAGGACAGCCGAGAACCCCGCAGGGGGTTTGAGGGAAGCTCTGGAGAGTACTCATGCGTGGGCTCGATAATAATTACCATTGATGCTACAGACAACAGAGTTATACCTTGTGTCAATACATCGGTATGCACTACAATAGTACCAATGGATTCTACACAAGTACCCAGCACAACCCCCGAAAAAAAGCCTATTCGAGGACTTTCTTTCTTAAAAGAGCTTGCTACCTTTGCTTTTATTGCTGTCTGTATTATTTACCCATTTCGAAAGTTTGTCGCCGAGCCATACATCGTCTCCGGAGCTTCAATGTCACCGACATTTGAAACAGGTCACTATCTCATCATCGACAAAATCTCATACCGCTTCAATCTTCCACAACGGGATGATGTTATCGTTATGAAATTCCCCCAAGACACCTCTCGTGATTTTATCAAACGAATTATCGGCCTTCCTGGCGAAACCGTCGTTATCACAAACGGAGTCGTACGCATCATCAACACTGAATATCCACAAGGTTTTATCATTGACGATTCATTTGTACAGTTTCCCAAATCAGACACGCTCACCTACACTCTCACCTCAAACGAATATTTTGTGATGGGAGACAACCGTGCAGGAAGCTACGACTCACGCGTCTGGGGAGCGCTTCCACGAGAAGATATTATCGGAAAACCACTCCTTCGACTTTACCCTTTTACTGATATGGGATTGTTCCCTGGATCATTTGCACAATAATCACCCAACACAACCATCATGGCAGACAAAAAAACAACTGAAGCATTACCAAAATTTATACAAAAAGAAGTCGACCCGACAGGAGAGACTGCGCATCACTACGGTTTTACAAGTATCCATGCACCACAGATAACCTCTGGAGACAGAGCAAAAGCAAAAGCACTCAAAGAAGATGATGTCTACCCACTCTTGTCTGAAGAGCGCATTGCCTTGCTTCGTTTTTTCAACGAATCAACATTTGCCACAAATGGTCAGCCCGCACTTTTTTATTTCAAAAAACCTTTCCCGGGAAGTGGTCAGAAAAAGAAACCTTCTCATGAAGTGTGTGGTCTCGAAGTTATCAACAGTCCTCGAGCAGTCGCCGAGGCTCTCATCCTCAAGACCGCTTGGGCAATCCTCTCTGATCTCGGACACGAAGATATGTATATTGATATAAACTCAACAGGAGACAAAGAATCTTTTGCTAAGTTTGAACGAGAACTTTCAACTTATTTTAAGAAAAATATGCATCTTCTTTCTGCATCTGATCGTCAAAAATTTAAAAATAATATTTTTGGAATCGTACAAGCGACAGAGCCTCATCTCGAATCTTTTGTTGCAAATGCACCAAAATCAATGAACGCGCTTTCTGAAGTGAGTCGAGACCATTTCAAAGAAGTACTCGAGTTTCTCGAAAGTTTCGATATTCCGTATCGTATTGCACACAATCTCATCCCTGCCAAAGGATCTTCTTCTCATACTCAGTTTGAAATACGAAAAATTATTAATACAAAAAAGGGAGATTCGACGGAGCTTCTCGGATACGGCGGTCGCTACAACTATCTCGGGAAAAAGGTGGGGTATAAAAAAGAATTTCCTTCATGTGGAGCAACCCTCATGTATTCTAAAAAAGTAAGTGTTAAAAAAAGTGATCATACCAAATTCCCTACTCCACGTTTCTATGTGGTACAGCTCGGCAATCATGCCAAGCTCAAGATGCTCAATGTGATCGAGCTTTTGCGTAAAGAAAATATTCCCGTCTACCATTCTCTGACCAAAGAAAAAATCACTGGACAGCTCACTTCAGCCGAATATCTCGGTGTATCACACATCCTCATCATGGGACAAAAAGAAGCACTAGAAAACACGATCGTCGTGCGCTCAGTCGATACTCGAGAACAAGAAACGATTCATACCAAAGAGTTGGCGAAGCATTTGAAGGGGTTGGGGAAAAAGAAGGGAAAGTAAGGACGAAATCTTATCCCTACATATTTTTTTGGAGCACGCATAAATTTCTGCTGAAATTTTGCTCAGTCTCGGCTACCCGCCTTGCGAAGTCTCCAAAAAAATATGTAGAGCAAGATTTCTAGTGACTAGATGGAAGTTGAGTGGATACAAAGATCCGCCCACCCGGACTTTGTGCCGGTTGGGCGGTTGATTAACGAGTGTTGGCATTCCTCCACTCTTGAGCAGCAACATCGGCATGGCCATCCTTGATACCCTGATCGATGAATGCATCTAGGACACACTCGCCCATCTCCAGAGTTTTTGCAAGATCCGCCTTGAACTGAGGGTCCTTCTCGCACTGCATTCTTATTTGTTCGATTCCAAGTGGGTTTATCGGTCCCTCTTTGGCCATAACCCGCTGAATAGCGGCGGCACAGTACTCAAGATTGAAAAAGTGTTCCATACCATCTCCTACAATACATTATACACAATACTGCATGGTTTTGTCAAGTATTTTTTGAGTCCTAAATTACCCTTTATACTAGGCCTCTATTGAGCCCTTGAATGAATATGGGATATATGATAGTATTGTCCAATCATGATAAACGCAGAAGTAATCAAAAATAACAACGAAAATAACCTCGCGATTTTGCGACGTTTTACCAAACGTGTTCAGGGTGCCGGTGTGCTCCCTCGAGTACGAAGTCTTCGCTACGCAACTCGCAAGCTTTCTCCATACGTAAAGCAGAAGAAAACTCTCAAAGCTATCGCTCGACGAGAGGATATCCAGGAGCAGATTAAGCTCGGTAAACTTGCAGATACTTCTCGAGGTCAGAACCGAAAATAAGTTCAATGATTGATTCGACTATAACAATCACCAATAAAACAAAAGGCAAGCTTCCAAGCTTGCCTTTTTTGGAGATGAAAAATGCGGCAATGGGTAAAAGCTACGAGCTCTCTCTCGTTTTTATCGGTGAGCGACGCTCAAAAAAACTCAATACAGAATATCGAAACAAACACAAATCAGGAAATGTGCTTTCTTTTCCACTTGATAAAAAAACTGGTGAGATTTTTATCTGCCCGGTGCGCGCTCGACGAGAAGCAAAAAGTTTTGACCGAAAGTATGAAAATTTCATAGCATTCTTATTTATCCACGGTTTATGCCATTTGAAAGGAATGGATCATGGTAGTACAATGGAGAAAGCAGAAGAAAAAATCCGCGCTCAGTTTGGTGTGTAAGTTTGCAGTCATGTATCAGTTCTTTTCTTTCGCTCACTTTTTTAGAGTTGGAAAAATTGCATAAGATACGCGAAGCGAAAGAATTTTGGAATGAGCCTTACTTGTCGTAAGGTGAATGACAAAATTTGCATCGCGACAAAGTAGATTATGTGATTTTGCCGGCTCATACACATCACACCTAAATGGCACGAAACATAATAACTGGAATAGACATCGGAACCTACCAAGTAAAAGTGGTAGTTACAGAACTCCTGAAAGAAAATGGTAAAAGTACCCCTCGTATTTTAGGTACTGGTATCGCCGAATCAAAAGGTCTCCGACATGGATACATTATCAACACCGAAGACGTGACCGAAAGTGTCGCTGTCGCTGTATCACAAGCAGAAAAAACCTCAGGTATTTCTATCAAACGTGCGTATATTTCTGTGGGTGGTGTCGGTCTCTCAGGTGTCACCTCTGTCGGACAGACGGTTATCAGTCGTGCGGATCTAGAAATCACTGATCTTGATATTGCAAAGGTTGGTGATGCATGTGAAGCAGAGATCCCTCCTGCACTTATCCAAAACCGACGTATCCTCCACGCCATCCCTATCTCATACAAGATTGATAGCAAAATCGTCCTCGGAAACAGACCCCTCGGTATGCGCGGCTCAAAGCTCGAAGCTCGCACCCTCTTCATCACCTGTCTCGAACCACATCTCGCAGACTTGATGCATGCAGTCGATCGTGCTGGTATCGAAGTTATCGACGTACTCGCATCCCCGATCGCCGCAAGCGTGGTCATCCTTACCAAAGCACAAAAAATCGCCGGTTGTGTCCTCGCCAACATCGGAGCAGAAACTATCTCTATCGTCGTATACGAAAACAACATCCCTATTTCTCTCGAAGTGTTCCCTATCGGCTCGACAGATATCACACATGATATTGCTTTAGGACTCAAGGTACCAATCGAAGAAGCAGAAAATATAAAAATGGGTGTGGTCACTGCCACAAGTGTGTCAAAAAAGAAACTCGATGAGATCGTGCATGCACGTCTCTCTGATATGTTTGAGCTCATCGAAGCACATCTCAAAAAAATCGGTCGCAATGGTATGCTCCCTGGCGGTATTTTTATTTCTGGAGGAGGAAGTGGTATCGGAACGATCGAAGACTTCGCTCGCGCATCATTGAAGCTTCCGTCTAAAATCGCACAGATAAATCTCGGTGAAAAGAGTCGCATCGGAGACTCCACTTGGTCTGTTGCCTACGGACTCTGTATGGTTGGCTTTTCAAAAGACACCCAACACGATATCGGTATCAAAGGTAATGCGCAAGATACTCTTAAAAAAGTTTTTGGTTGGCTCAAACAATTTTTACCATAATAAACTAAATATATAAGACAAGAGCCGTGCATAACATGCCGGCTCTTTAATAATGGGAATAACACCCGAAAAACTACAAATTAGTGCGTGACGATTTGCTTCGTCGCGAGCGGGAATTTCCCACTCATCCTGTAATGAGCAGGATCCTTTTTCACCTTTACTTTAACCACCGGCGGCTCTTCCAAGACCGCTCTCATTTTCACGAGAGCGCCCTCGATTTTCTCTTTGAGCACAGAGACGGGTATCTCCCATGCTGCAGCAACCTTCTTCAGACTACCGCCCTTCAAATACACTGCGGAAATCATTTCCGCTTCATCAGAAGTGAGAGCAACACCCATCGCCTCCCGAAGAGGGAAAAATCCCTCCATGTCTTCATGAACCAAAGGTTCATTGCGAACCCGAGGAACAATACCCATGTTCCCCGCCGGATCAGCACGGATCGCGTCACGTACCGGCCAGTTCATAAAATCAAGTCCTTTCAGACGCTTGCGGCCATCAGCAAAAGACTTATCGACCAATGATACACTCATATTATCTCCAACAAAAAAGTACCACCCACTGTTTATTACATCATAATCCCCTCTTTCTTGTCAACTGTTTATATTTATACGCTTATCTGCTATTATATTGGGGAAATTAGCCAGATAGTCCTTCATATATTACGCAACAAACAACTTTCAGATTTGTGGCAAGGTCGCGTACAAAATTAAAAAAGGCTCGGAGACGTACTTCGCTGTACGTTGAGAACCTTTTTTCATTTTGGACGATGAGATTGCCCAAAGATGGAAGTTCCGAACAATTAATCACAAAACCAATATGCCGCAAATAAAACCAGAAGTAGAAGCCTTCGCACGAATCAAAGTCATCGGAGTCGGTGGTTCAGGAAAAAATGCACTGAATCATATGATTAACTCTAAAGTAAAAGGGGTTGATTTTATTTCTGTAAACACAGACGCTCAAGATCTTCATCACTCACTTTCAAAAAAGAAAATTCATATCGGTAAAAACCTCACTCGAGGTCTCGGTACTGGTATGAATCCTGAACTCGGAAAACGAGCAGTAGAAGAAACAAAAGAAGAAATCCAAGAAGCAATCAAAGGTGCTGACATGGTCTTTATCGCAGGTGGACTCGGTGGTGGTACCGGTACTGGTGCATCTCCAATCGTAGCTCGGATTGCAAAAGAAATGGGTGCGCTTACGGTCGCGGTAGTGACAAAACCCTTCTTCTTCGAAGGTCAGCAGCGTATGAAGCTCGCAGATACTGGACTCGATGAACTCAAACAAGCGGTGGATGCAATCATTGTGATTCCAAACGACCGTCTCCTCTCAACAATCAGTAAAGAAACAACTGCAAAAAACGCATTTTCAATGTGTGATGATATTTTGAAATCGGCCGTAGAAGGCATTTCAGACCTCATTACTACTCCAGGTGTGATCAACATCGACTTCGCTGATATTCGTGCAGTGATGCACAATGCAGGGCCAGCCTTGATGGGTATAGGCTACGCATCAGGAGAAAAACGAGCCGAAGAAGCTGCTCGGATGGCTATCAACTCACCGCTCCTTGAAGTTTCAATTAACGGAGCAAAGGGTGTGCTCTTCTCTATCGCCGGCGGTGATGATCTCACTATGTTTGAAATCCAGGATGCAGCAAAAGTGATCACAGAATCAGTGGATCCAAATGCACGCATTATCTTTGGTACTGTTCGAGACGAAAAACTCAAAAAAGGTGAAGTGAAAATCACCGTGATTGCTTCAAGTTTCCCTGAATCACAGTCTCGCAAGACACTCTTTGGTGGTGAGTCAAAAGAAGTTGCTCGACCTGAGCGAGAAGATGAAGGAAAGATTTATAATGCACTTCCGTCAAACCCAAAACCAGCTCCTCAGCCATTTGTTGCTCCTACTCCCGAGCCAGAAGTAAAGAAACTAGAAGTGACAGAAGAGGAAGATGAGTGGGGTGCGGTTCCCGCCTTCCTTCGACGCTCTCGATTAAAATAATAACCGCTCGATCTGATATTGCATTTTTTCAGCTTCCCAAAAGTCTCCAGCGAGCACTTTTGGCAGTCCTCGGGCCTGAGTTGTCAAGAGCCTTCAGCAGAAGCTTCAGGTCGTTGACAACACCGGCTCAGACCCTGCGGAGGCTGAAAAAACACAATACCAAACCGAGCTTAGTGCCATATCCGAGTGTAATTTTTTAAAATGGAAAAGCCCCGGCGTAAAGCGCGGGGCTTTTTTGACAAAAGGTACTTACTGGTTTTTGGGAAATGCCGCAGAGTTGTTGATACCATGCGCCAGTATGCCAATATAAGCGTTGAACATCAATGGATTATCACTTTCAGAACCAAAAAGATCTTTCGCCTCTGCGACACAAACAAGCATCGCTGCCTGCTCTTCTTCGTTCATAACCACTGAATCCTTTACGATCTTTGCCAAGCAAACTCGAAAACGTTGTGAGCCTTCTGGCCACTGATGGCTTTCGTCCAGAAGGAATTCTTTCGCATTCACGTTATCCATAAGTTAGGTCTCCTGTAGATATTAAATACTATTTATAGAGCATAGTCAACTAGTAAAAATCCCCTACCTGCATGCTATAATTCTCTACATATGTATGACTTAACAATTATCGGTGGGGGGCCTGCGGGAGTTTCTGCGGGCGTGTATGCGGGGCGCAAACTTTTAAAAACGTTATTTATTTCTCCTGAATTTGGCGGACAGTCGATCGTCTCTGATGATATTCAAAACTGGATTGGGACACCTCATATTGCAGGCTCACAGCTCGCAAAAGACCTCGAGACGCACCTCAAAACATATACGGGTGATGTAGTAGATATCAAAAACGAATACGTAACCACTATCCAAAAAATCGATGGAGGGTTTTCTGTTACCACAGAAAAAGGAACTTATGAAAGTAAAACAGTGCTTATCGCTACCGGAAGTCACCGACGCAAGCTCGATATCCCCGGTGCAGCAGAGTTTGATCACCGAGGTGTCACCTACTGTGCATCATGTGACGGGCCGTTTTTCACCGGTCAGGATGTGGTGGTTATTGGAGGCGGTAATGCTGCTTTCGAATCTGCATCGCAGCTTCTTGCATATGCAAAGTCAGTTACACTTTTAAATCGTACTGAAGCATTTAGAGCAGATGAGCTTACCGTACAAAAACTCCGACAACATCCAAACTTCACCATCATCACCAATGCAGTACCTGTAGAAATTATCGGTGACAAACTCGCCACAGGAATAGTGTACGAAGATCAAATCACTAAAGAGCGCATCACACTTAATACCCCTGGAATTTTTGTAGAGATTGGAGCACTTCCGACAACTGAATTTGCAAAAGATGTTGTCGAACTTACTGCCGCAGGATACGTACCAGTAGACCCTCGCACACAGCAAACTAAAACAGCTGGCATCTGGGCCGCCGGAGACTGTACAGACGGACTCTATCACCAAAACAACATTGCAGCTGGTGATGCAGTGAAAGCGCTCGAAGACATTTACCTCCACCTCAAAACAAAATAGTTAGTTCCACCACCTACTCCCCTGAAAATTGAGAAATAATGTGTTTTTCGCGCCTCCGCAGGGTCTGAGCCGGTGTTGAGAGGTGAGAAGACGTGTTACGTCTTCTCAAGACCTTGCCAGAGCTTTTGTACTCAAAAGATCGACAGGGTGTACGACTTTGTTTTCTTAGGAGCAAAGCGAGTTAGAAAACAAGAAGTGCCCTTGTGGCACTGCTCCTGTAAGGAGCACAAGAAAAATACAATATTTCTCAATTTTCCTACAAATCCTCTTTCTTTATTTTCTCTATTCGTTTTTCAAAGTATTCTTCAGCCTGATCAACATCTTTGGTCAATGTATGGAGACCTTCTTTTTCTTTATCATTGGTTGTGTACTTGGTAGTTGTATTGATATCTTTTTTAAGAACGTCGAAAATCTTTTTTGATTCATCCTCTGTTTTATTAAGATCGAGGAGGAGTCGTCTGCGCATCATTCTAAATGTGTGGAATCCATAATACATGAGACACGCAAGTAGTATAAGTAGAAGGATAAGTGGGATCAGTACAATAAGTACTTCGGTAGCAAAGAGACCAGTTCGTACGATTAGAGATTTATTTACTTGCACATATACTGGAGCCGATGGATCACTTTGTATCGCATCTCCTCGTGTTGCGACAGCCCAGAGAGCGGTAAGTCCTGTTTTCGTTACATCTTCACTCTTAAATGTAAACACCCCTGATTCATCAGATTTCACAAGATAACTCTTTTCTTGATTATCACCA
This sequence comes from uncultured Candidatus Saccharibacteria bacterium, assembly GCA_964369145.1. Classification (GTDB taxonomy): domain Bacteria; phylum Patescibacteriota; class Minisyncoccia; order Phycocordibacterales; family DATDWN01; genus UBA910. The sequence continues at coordinate 20,486 of CAYJEE010000003.1, read as the reverse complement.
TGTTTTATAAATACCAATACATTACCGAGAGGATATGATGTTCCGATAACCTCAATTTGCTCACCTTTCGTCACAACTTCTGGATATGTTGTAATCGTAGGTGCTTTTATTTTTGGAGATTCAACAGTGATAGCACGCATCTGAGCATTGTTTGCACGATCATATACATATACAACAAGCTCTTGAGTTCCTGCTGGTATAGCCGGCAACACAATATCTGTAGTATTAGCAGAAGATGGATTCACAGAGGTTCCTCCAAGCAAATTGTCGTTATACAATATCTTGTACGACTGTACTCCTGATGTTTTATCTTTTGCTGACAATGAAAGCTTAATATAATCATCCGAGGTGTTCTCCGGAATTACAGTAAGTTCGGTCGGTGGCACTGTATCTATTTTTACCTTTCGATGGGTTGTGACTCCCCATCCGTTTGCGTTTGCAAGTCGTACATGAATATATGAAACTCCTTCTGGGAATCCAGAAACATCCTTCCTTCCTATCGCTGGAGCATATGTAATTGTTGGTGTTGAATTTGCCGATGTGTCTACGAGAAGCTGGGTTGTGGTTATTGTACTATCAATATTCCAAGTAAATGTACTCGTATTTTTTTTATACCACCTCTCTTGATCAGGCATATCCGCCGACACAACAACAGGTGCACTTGGTGTATTTGAAACAACTACAGGAATTTTATTTATCTGTTCACCGATAGTGAGAGTGACTCCTTTTTTACTTGAAGTAACATCTGTACCAAGCCCATCATTTGCATACACATTTCCCGATACCACACCGAGCGTAGCTGTTCCTTTATTTTTTGCTTTTAAATATATTTTTACCGCAGATCCCCGTGTACCATTAAAGCCAGGATTTGGAGATCCTCCGTTAAATGAGACTGTGCCTGCGGTATTTGAAAAATACGGTTGTTCAACCCAAATAGAAAAAATTGAGCCCGCCATACTCACAGACTCCACAGAAAATAAATCTGTTGGAAAGGAAATCACTCCCTCAGCACTATTTATTGCTATCCCTGAGCTATTGATATAGGCAGTCACAACAACCGTATCATTTACAGATATACTGCTTTTATCTGCCCCAAGAAAAATATCTGCTGCAAAGACCACCTGTGCGTAAAAGAACAGCGCAAAAATATATAAAAATATACTACATCGTTTCATTTCTTTTTTTTCGAAACCACCATACACCAAAACCGAGAAGCATAAGTAGTGCACCGATCAGAAGTGTTCCGTAGAGAGTTGCTTTTTCAGCCCCAAAAGTAATCTTTTGTGATCGTTTGTTGCCTGCAGTATCGATAGCAATGACTGTCACCTCACCCACTAGATTTTGGTTTTTTAATACGTACACACCATCTGTAACCGCATATGTCTCACCTTCTTCTATCACCTCATACTTTTGTACACCTGATTCTGCATCAGTAGTATAAAAACTTAAAAATACTTTTCCGTCATACAATGATGGGTCTCGCGAATAATCAATAGCAAACTTCTGAGGAGGAGTACTGTCATTTTCTAACGCATCCTTTAGATCATTACGAGTATTCTGTATTTTTTCCGCCACAGAAACTGTTGTGACTTTTTTTGTATATGCTGTCACCGGAGTGCCACTTCCATCCGCAAGATACCCCACCAGACGTGACACATCAAACGTTAGTATTCCTGTTTTTTGAGGAGTCAGTGCGATTGTAAACACATGGAGTTTTCCGCCAAATATACTTGAAGGTGTACCTCCCACAAAAGAAATTTGTTGATTCTTATACACAGGAGCAACGGGCCACAATGTAAATATAGAACCTCCTGTATGCACCGCGTCAACCACCATATCACCAGAGACAGATATCGTCCCTTCGAGTGCATTGATCTCCTCAGTACCGGTATCGAGAAGCACTTTTACCACAACAGTATCTCCTGCTTGCACTACCCCTTGAGGTTTTTCAACATACAAAGTCAACGCATCTGCAGTTGAATACATACCAAGAAAAGCAAGTGAGAGTAGGGTTGTGTAAAATATTTTTTTTGTAAGCATGGTGTTATATATTATTGTCGTACTGTACCCCATTGTGATAGCAGAATTGAGAAGTCGACTGAGTTTACTTTTTTATCGTTATTGATATCCACACAAGGATTGAGGAATGGGAAATTTGTCTTCCAAAATGCAAGTAGGATTGAGAAGTCAACTGAGTTTACTTTTTTATCATGATTGAAGTCTGCACCTGAACAAGCCCCACCTGTAGAAGCGATTACACTACTTACGTTAGGGTTTGTAGGAGCAGGTCCGCCTCCCCCACCTCCTCCTCCACCCCCACCTCCACTCCCTCCAGAACCAGAAGGTGCTGTAGCGGTAAATGATCGAGATGATCCAGATCGTTCAGTTCCATAATATACAACCACTCTGAAGTAGTATGCTCCCGCATTCGTTACCGTTGCAGAAAGTGTGGTATCGAAGTTTTCTCCAGGATTAATCAATTTTGCAGCAGAACCGTAGTATGTATCATCTCCACCTCCACAAGGATTATTGATACTTGTTACAACACACCATTCATACTGGTACTCATATGGAGCATCACCTTCGTTTGTGATTCTCACATCCGCACTAATGTTTGGTGTCACTGTACTGTTCATACCGAGAATAATAACCTGTGGTGGTGACGCAGTAACATTCCAGTAATCATTTCCTGGAAGAGTTTTTCCAGTCTCTACAGTAGCGGAAATCACACTTTCCCACACACCTGCTGTAGCACTCACGCCTGTAGTGTATGAATATTCATATGTACCAGTACCCGTTCTCGTCATTGCAACTGCATTTGCGATTACATTTCGATTTGGGTCATAAATAGTAATTGTTGGTATATTAAGAGAATCCTGAAGTGTTCCATTGTACACAGTTGTTACTGTTGATCGATATACCTCTCCTTGTGCAATTGTTCCAAAATCAGACATATTTACGCTCCACGGAGTCTGTGATGAAAGAGTTAATGAAGTAAGAGTTCGAACTGATGCATTCCATACATCAGCAGCAACAGATGCCATAGATGTCAGTGTGCGTGTACTATATGTCCACACTGAAGCTGGGATTGTTGCCAACAATGATGAAGATGCTGTTGCAATCGTTGCATTTGTATTTGCATTAATTACAGAAGCAAGTGATGACGATGCTGTTCCCAATGCTGTATTGGTATTGCTGTTAACTCCTGAAGTGATACCAGATGTTTGGGTATTGGTGTTTGCATTAACCACTGCAGCGAGTGAAGAGGTTGCGGTTTGGACATCAGATAATGTGGCAAGAGAGCCTGCTGAAAGGCCGGCACCGGTAAGGGTACGAGTGGCAGCTGACCAGACGTCGGTTGCGAGTGTACCGAATGTGGTCAAACTACGAGATCCGAAGGCCCAGACTGATGCAGGGATTCCGGTAATCATTGAACCAATTGATGTTGAAGCGTTCAACACTTGAGTGTTGGTGTTTGAGTTAACTCCAGCAGTGATGCCTGAAGTCTGTGTGTTGGTATTGGCATTGATGTTGGCAGCGAGTGATGTAGAAGCGTTCAAGACTTGTGTATTGGTATTGGTGTTGATACCAGATGTTTGGGTATTGGTGTTTGCATTAACCACTGCAGCGAGTGAAGAGGTTGCGGTTTGGACATCAGATAATGTGGCAAGAGAGCCTGCGGTGAGGGATGAGCCAGTTAATGTTCTGGTTGCATAAGTCCAAATATCCGCAGCGGTTAATGAACCTCCTCCTATAGTAGACACAACCGCGTCTAAATTAAGAGCAATTTGTTTACCAATTGAACCTGCGGTTGTAAGTGTTGTTGTTGCAACACCCCAAATATCATTGACTAGTGTTCCAAAAGAAGTAAGAGTTCGTGCACTATATGACCAAACTGACGTTGGTAATGTTGCAGAGAGTGATGACGATGCATTTAATATGCTTGCATTTGTATTTGTATTAATTGCTGTCGCTTGAGTATTTGTATTTAAATTGATATTGGCAGCAAGTGAAGTAGAAGCATTTAATACTAGAGTATTAGTATTTGCGTTTACTTGCGAGGTCACTGATGATGATGCTGACTGTACGTCAGACAGTGTAGCCAATGATCCTGCGGTGAGGCCGGCGCCGGTAAGGGTACGAGTGGCAGCTGACCAGACGTCGGTTGCGAGTGTACCGAACGATGTAAGAACTCGTGCCGGAGCACTCCATACCGATGTCGCAATAGTTGTACTTGAGACGATCGAAGGCCCGACGAAAAATGTTTTATCAAGTTTTATCAAATCACCACTAATTGCAGTACCACATGCCATAACTGAAGGCCACACACCCTCAGTTTCAGAAAGTCCAATTGCATAATCATAATAATACCAACCGTTTGCATTCACGGTCATGGAAGCAGCATTCACTTTTAATGTGTTTCCTGGATCACGAATCGTCATCGTACAACCTGCAGTGGTTGTCGCTACATAATCATCGTCAAATACAAATTCACCTAAAGTGATCGTCTCACCAAGTGATGCACGCTGATACTCAGCAAAAGCTTCAGAGGGAGCAAAAAATAACACACAAGCTAAAACAAAAACAGGTAAAAAATGTAAGAAAAAATTTCTTGTGCGCATGTAGTTTTATTTATTTCATTATATGAAATAAAAACAACTTCGTATAGCAAAGTTGTACACATTTTTTTATTACAAAAAAAACTTATTATGATAAAATTAATAAAAATGTTTTATCGTACGCCAAACAAATATTCTTTTACTCTTGTACCCTTAAAAAAGGATACTCCTTTTTCAGTGACCACTTCATCTGAAGAAATAAAACATGTAAAAGAACTTGCAAAAACAATCGACGATACTGATAAACGAATGTTCTTGAAAGTGCTTGGCGGTGCAGGTCTTGGATTGTTTGCAACTTCCCTTTTCCCTAAAAAAGCAGATGCGTTGATCGCTGGAGGTGCTCCTACGTCAAATATTGTAGGTATTAAAAATGCGTCAAATGCTCGCATCAATCCAGCAACAGAGACCACCCTCCAATCACTCCTTACTGGACAAGGGGTTTCAAAAAAAACCACAGTCCTCGCTTCATCAGGCACTGTACATACACCTGCATCTGGAAAAAAAGTACGTGTCTACGCCACCCGTTTTTCCCTCAGTGCTGACGCAACTTCTGTCTCATTTCGTTTTACCGCGGGAGGCAGTGATTATGAAAAGTATTCTTCCCCCAAAACAGGTGGTTTGTATGGATCAAATAATCATCCAAACTACGTCGAAGGTGGAGTAGATGAAGTATTATATTGTTCAATATCAGGCACCACAAACGTACAGATTAATGTTGATTATTTAGAAGTCTAATTTTAAAATTACCTTTATGGCACTACGCGCAGTCGAACACATCTTTACAGGAGCAACCACACCGATTGCTTCATATGACTCCACCAAGACAAACTTGGGTACCTTGATGATTCAAAAAAGTGGACCGAACCCTCAAGACAACTTTGTGGGACCACTGCCGGTAGCGGTTGCACGACCTGTGGAAGAATCGACTGGAGTAGCAATGGTCTTTCCTCATGCAATTACATACAGCTCAACCATTGATTGGATCTTTCTTGTTGAAAACGCGGCTGCTGCAGCGAAGCGTATTTTCCTCTACGAATACAACAAAACACTTTCTACCTACAACTGGAAAGGGTTTATCACCATGACCACACCAACCGCTACCAACGTCAACCGTGGTTTTCGTGCTCTCCGCTACCAACACAGCACTGGTACAGTAGCAGTAGCTGCTCCTGTGTCGGTTTACGCTACAGGTACCGTCACCGTGAGTACTGCTGGTCTTGTCACGCATTCTGCTACGGGTTTTTTGGCGACCTATGTCGGTAAATCAATTGGTTTTGGAAGTACCAACGTCGCGCAGATCAACTGCTGGTACCCGATTATCTCTTTTGCAACCACTGCAACCATGAACATCCTCGGTGCTTCGAGTGCATATGCTGCGGGTACTGCATTTGTGATTGCCGATATTATTGTAACGGGTACAAATACCCTCTTTCAAACTGACGGAATTGCCGCCGGTACCGCTACTACCGCCATTGCCGGAGGCCTCGGCCCTCGTATTGGTTTCGGTTCTACGGACCCAACCCAGATCACTCAGTGGTATCATATCGGACAAATAAACAGCGAAACTTCGATCGGCCTCACCACCTCCCCAGGTGTTATCCCTGCGGGCACTTCATATGTTATTGAGGAACTTCGTTTTGCTCTCACCCTTACCAACACAACCGTCGCCAACGGAGGTCTCTATCTCCTCAAAGGCGCTGGTTATCACGACTTTACGACTGCAGGCTCAACATTCCCCTCAATTACAAGCTCCGTCGATAACCAGCGAGGTGTATACTGGCTTTCTGATGCTGGTACCACAGGTAACGTGGTCACCAACCAATCAGCAGCGGGTCTTGCCATCCTTCCTGAAACAAATAAAGGACTTCACTATGCATATGTACTTGATGGTGGAACCACTACTGTCCGTATGTTCCGATACAATCTCCGAGCTACAGGTACTATCACTTCAGGAAAGATGTTGATGTCTATAGCCTACTACACAACAGGTACAGTTGGAGTATCTGGTACTGCAGTCACAGGATCCGGAACAACCTTTACTGCAACTATGGTAGGGATGAAAATTGCTTTTGACACCACAAGTCCTGCAAATGTGACAACGTGGTACACTATTGCATCATACACTTCAGGAACCTCGATTACTCTTACCTCATCTGCAGGTAGCATCGGTGGAGGTGCTTCATTTATAATCGACTCAGCTGATGTGATAGTAACTGCACCCCAACTAATCACCGGTAACCTTTCTCTCGTAAACAATGGCCGATATGGAACATTAAATCATGGGCCAGGGGCAGGTGAACCTTCTATTTACTTTGTGACTATTAACCGTATCTATAGAGCAGCTATATCTAAAATATTTGCAGGAAACCTTGGATGGATCTCTGACAACAGACCAGAAATTCCACCAGGATCAGCAAGTACATTTCCTGCCACGTCTTTGCTCAACGGAATTGAAATTTCAGACTCTATCGACCGTCTCATTGTACTCACTACAGGAGCTGCAGGTATAAAACACTACATCACTCGCTACCCACAAACAGCAGGAGATCAATTCGACCGATTTTTTGGTCTTGACGATAAACAACAAGACCAATCTATCGCAGATCCAAATGCTCCGATTCACTTTAACACCGCTTCACAAGCCACTTCGGTATGGAGTGAAAACGGTGTAGCCCATATCATTAAACATGGTGGAACCGCAGCACTGTGTCAGATGTACGCACTCCCACTTGGCGCACACTGGTTCTACGCAGAATCAACAAATCAACGAGTAATTGCACCCGAAATATTTATACCTGATTGTAGTTCATTTAAAAGAATGCTCACTTCGGTAATAGACCATCTCGGCAGTGAAGAGTTTCGTATTCCCACCGCTTCTACTTTTTCATACTATAGAACAAGCGGGATTACTGATAACACAGGATCATGGACACAGTTACCAGAAGATGGCGACCTCTCAGGACTCTCCCCTTCAAGTAGTATCCAATTTATGTTTGAGTTTACAACTATCAGTCTCCTTTGTGTTCCAGGGAGAATCATGTCATTTGCGGTACTTTACGAAGATTACTCAAATGATTCTCATTATCAACCATCAAGTGGTAAAACAGTCGAAGCAAGCAAACAGTTTGCATGGCGTTTTGCGACTGCATTTGGATCTGCCGTTCCAACACTCCGTATTCGTCTCTTTGACGCAGTCACTGGTGGTCTTCTTGTTGACGACAACTCAGTTGATCAAGCGGGTACCTGGGAAAAAACAATTGATGGCGGTAGTAACTGGATTAGTTACAATGATACAGATAAAGCCAACGAGATTACTTATATTCGCTACACACCAGCCACCTTGCCGGACAATATTAAAATCAGATCACTGTTAACACAAAACTAAGTATGGCACTACGCGCAGTCGAACACATCTTTACGGGAGCAACCACACCGATTGCTTCATATGACTCCACCAAGACAAACTTGGGTACGTTGATGATTCAAAAAAGTGGACCAAATCCTGAAGACAACTTTGTGGGACCACTGCCGGTAGCGGTCGCGAGACCTATGGAAGAGTCCACTGCAGTTGCAATGGTGTTTCCAAGTATCATCAACTATAGCTCAACTATCGATTGGGTGTTTTTAGTCGAAGCAGCGGTAGCCACCACTCGACGTATTTTTCTCTACGAATACGACAAAACACTTGCCACCTACAACTGGAAAGGGTTTATTACCATGACCACACCAAACGCCGGCACCACAGCAAACCGTGGCTTCCGCGCTCTCCGCTACCTCCACACCACCGGCACCGTCGCTGTCGCTGCACCAGTATCAGTCTATGCTACAGGTACCGTTACGGTGAGTACAGCGGGCCTTGTTACCCATTCAGCCACAGGATTCTTGGCTTCATATGTGGGATACATGATCGGCTTTGGAAGTACCAACGTCGCACAGATCAACTGCTGGTACCCGATTATCTCTTTTGCAACCACCGCAACCATGAACATCCTCGGTGCTTCGAGTGCATATGCTGCGGGTACTGCATTTGTGATTGCATCTTGTACCGTTACAGGTACAAGCACACTCTTTACTACAGATCTCATCGCAGCAGGTACTGCTTCGACCGCTATAGCTGGAGGTCTCGGACCTCGTATCGGCTTTGGCTCCACTGATCCAACGGCGATCACTCAGTGGTATCATATTGGAAAGATAACGAGTGATACTTCTATCGGCCTCACAACTTCCCCAGGTGTTATTCCTGCAGGTACAGTATACGTGATTGAGGAACTTCGCTTCGCTCTGGCAATTTCAAACAGTACCACCGCAGCAAACGGAGGTCTCTTTCTCCTCAAAGGTGCTGGTTATCATGACTTTACGACTGCAGGATCCACATTCCCCGCAATCACCAGTGCAGTAACAAATCAAAGAGGAGTATATTGGCTTGCTGATGCGGCTACAGTCACCAACACTACAGCAAACGGTCTCGCTGTAGCTACAGAAACTGACAAGCAGACGCACACTGCATACATACTGAACGGTACAAACACATCAAACGCAATCATCTACAAATACAATTTACGAGCAAATGATGCAGTAGCCGCAGGAAAAATGACCCTTGCAGGTGCAAACATTGTCATCACTGGAACACAAGCTCTCACCGGTACGATACCAAACCAGTCAGCAAATAACCTCGACCTCGCCACCACTTCACATGGCCCCGGATCTGGGTCTTCATACCTTTATTTCGTCACTACGACCCGGCTCTACTGTGCTGCAGTTTCTGCTATAACCGCTGCAAACACACCATTTGCAGTAGCAGCAAACGCGCGACAAGAAATCCCTCCCGGTGGTGTCTCAACATTTGCAGCAAGCGCCACCCTCACTAATATGAGATATATAGACACGATTGACCGTTTTGCGATCACCACCTTTACAGCCAGCACCTCACTTCGCCAATACATCACCCGATATCCTTCGACAGATACCACACCGTTTGATCATATATTTGGAGTCGACGACAAACAACAAGATCAATCCCTCGCTTTTTCTGCACCAATTCACTTCAACACGGGAGCACAACTCTTATCTACCGAATCAAGCAACGGAGTGCTCCATATCATACGAATGGGTGCCACAGCGCTCTTAAACCAAATGTATGCTCTACCTTTTGGTGCCCACTGGACGTATGCAAGCACTACAAGCCAAAGAGTGGTTACTCCATCGATCAACACTACCGGTTGTGTAAAGTTTGACCAGGTACTTGTATATGATGAGCACGATTTAGGTACAGGAGAAATAAAATTAGGAACTGAAGCGATGCGAGTGTACTATCGTACTGCGGACATTGGAGTAGACGCGACAAGCTCCTGGACACTCCTCGGTGCTGACAATAATTTATCAGGTGTGCCTGCTGCCAACGCAATCCAGTTTATGTTTGAATTTTTTACTATCGGAACGATTTGTATTCCTGCGAGAATTATGAAGGTTGCAGTTACCTATGAAGATGGGTTTACTGATTCACATTATCAACTATCCGCGGGCGTATCCGATATTACTAACGAACGTTTTGTGTGGAGATTTACTCATCCATTTGGAAGTACTGTACCGACCCTTAAGATAGAATTATTTGATGCAGCTACAGGTTCATCTGAACTTACAGACTTAACAGTGGGCCCAGTAAACGGAACATGGACGAAATCCATTGACGGTGGAAGTAGCTGGGTTGTGTATGATACAGATGATAAAATAAATGAGATCACCTATATTCGTTATATTCCGAGTGCAGCATTAGGCAGTATAACCGTAAGAGCATTACTCACTCAAAACTAATATGTCATACCGAGCCGTAAAACACGTATTTACCGGAAGTACTACACCTATCACTTCCTATGATGCAACCAAAACTAACTTGGGTAGTTTAATGGTGCAACAAACTGGAGCACTTGCAACTGATAAATTTGTTGGCCCTCTCCCTGTCACTATTGCTACACCAATGCAAGAGGTAGTGGACACTGTGGGAACAGTGACCGTCAGTACGACAGCGGTGACTGGTAACCTCACAAACTTTACAGCAACAATGGTTGGTATGAGTATTGGTTTTGGTTCTACCAACCCCGCAAAAATTACAACCTGGTACAGTATTAATGCACGAGCATCTGCCACTGGCATCACACTTGGTTCTTCTGCGGGCACTATTGCCGCAGGGACAGCATATGTTGTTGTATACAACACCCCAATGATGTACCCGCATGCGCTTACATTTAGTCCCACAATCGACTGGATCTTCATGATAGAAAACTTGGCGACGGCTGTAGCACCTCGAGAAATATGCATGTATGAATACAATAAAACTACTGGTGCACATACCTGGAAGGGTTTTATTATTGCCACACTTACTTCCGCCACAGCCCACACTATCCGTGGCTTCCGCGCTCTCCGCTACCTCCATACCACCGGCACAGTAGAAGTGTCTACTACCGCAGTTACTGGAACTAATACAAAATTCCAAGAGGAAGGTATTGCCGTAGGTGCACGTATCGGTTTTGGCTCAACTGATCCGACTGCAATTTCAACCTGGTATGTCATCTCAGCTATTGGAAGTGAGACGAGTATTACTCTGTCTACTTCGGCAGGTACGGTAACTTCAGGAACACCGTATGTAATCGAAGAACTTCGATTTGGTATCACCGCAAGCAATGCCACAGTCGCAAACGGAGGACTTCACCTTGTAAAAGGAATTAATTATTCTGATTTTACCACAAACGGTGCAACCACTATTGCCGCTGCAACAACTACAGATAATATAAAAGCTGTATACTGGCTCTCTGATGCAGGAACTGCTGGAAATGTGGTTACAAATCAAAACCCTGCAGGCCTCACCGTCGCACCTGAAGTAAATAAAGGACTTCATTATGCATATGTGCTCGATGGAGCAACCACCACTGTTCGTGCATACCGATACAACCTCAGAGCAACTGGAGCACTCAGTTCTGGTAAGATGACTCTCTCAATCGCTTACTATATCACTGGTACCGTACAGGTGGCAGGTACAGCCGTAACAGGATCAGGAACAACCTTTACCTCTTCAATGGTGGGTATGAAAATTGGTTTTAACACCACGAGCCCTGCAGCCGTGACAACTTGGTATACAATCTCTGAATTTACTTCTGCCACCTCTATCACCCTCTCATCTTCTGCAGGCACAATAGGTGCTGGTGCTGTGTATATTATCGACTCAGCTGATGTACTCTCTACAGCTCCACAACTAGTGACAAACAACTTGTCAAATACTAATAATGGAAGATATGGTACACTGAGTCATGGCCCAGGAAAAGATGAGCCCTCATTATATTTTGTTACCACTAACCGTATATATCGCGCTGCTGTATCGAAAATATTTGCAGGAAACCTGGGTTGGATTTCAGACAACAGACCAGAAATTCCCGCAGGCTCTGCATCCACTTTCCCAGCAACAACACTATTAAGTAGTGTTGAAATTGCTGACAATATGGATCGCCTCATCGTACTCACTACCGGAGGCACCGGGGTACGAAACTACGTCACAAAATACCCCACCACCGCAGGAGATACATTTGACCATATCTGGGGTATTGACGACAAACAACAAGATCAAATTTCATCTCTCGGAAACGCCTACATCTCTTCTGGTACTGTGGCAGTATCTACTACCGCAGTAACCGGTACAAATACTTTTTTTGTTGCCGCTATGGTTGGTTACCGTATCGGTTTTGGATCTACTGATCCAACTGCTATTTCTACCTGGTACACGATCTCTGCATTTACATCTATTACTTCTATTACTCTCTCATCTACAGCGGGTACTATAGGTGCGGGCTCAGCATATGTAATCGATTGGAACAGCTACACTATTCCCCACTTCAATTCCAACTCACAAGTAACCTCCGTGTGGTCTGAAAATGGTATCGCACATATTGTAAAACACGGCACTACAGTAGCATTATCTCAAATGTACGCACTCCCTCTTTCTGCTCACTGGACGTACGCGGTCAACACCAACCAGCGAGTTATCACTCCTGCTCTCTATACTCCAGACTGTGTACAATTTAGAAGCGTTGCGGTGACTCATGATGACAGTCTTGGTACGAGTGAATTTTCAATAAGTACCGAACCATATCGTATGTACATGCGAACAAAAGGTATATCTGACAACACTGGTGAGTGGACACTGGTAGCTCCTGACGGTGATCTCCGCGGATTGGCAGGAGCACCACGTATTCAGTTCATGTTTGAATTTGCCACCATTGGCTGGTTTTGTATTCCTGCTCGAATCATGAGTCTTGTTGCGATATATGATGACACCGCCACTACCACCGATACTCACTACCAACCCTCTGCAGGATTATCGAATGCAACCAACAAACAATTTGCCTGGCGTTTTTCTGTAGCTTTCGGAGGAACAGTTCCCACACTCCGAGTACGACTCTATAATGCAGTAACCAATGATTTACTGACTGATGCTTACACCACTTCCACCAATAATGGAACATGGGAAAAATCTACCAACAATGGTGGAGCTTGGGGAGCATACGACACCTCTGATAAAACGAATGAAACTACATATATCCGCTACACACCAGCATCATTAGGTGATAATATAAAAGTACGAGCAGTATTAACACAATAAAAACGTATGATTTATCTTACAAAAGGTCAGGTACTCTTTGATAATCCAGGGATGGTTGTATACGATCCGACTGGATATTATGATGACGGATCTTCTGTCGTTTGTGCCGCAGCATTTGCACCAGAAGAACCATTATGCCGATACGAGGCAAAATTTATTGCCTATGGTGACATGATATATAACATCACTGACCCTGAAAAACTTATGGAAGAAGTTATGAAAATTGACCCTAAAAGTCTTTTCAGTAAAAGCAACAAAGATGTTGCTCTCGATACTGTGGTTGAAAACATACAAACCGTTGAACCAGGACAGCCAGAAGTGACTCCGGACGCTGTATTACCACAAGACCAGGCTCCAATTACAAATCCAGATCAAGTCGAGTCTAGTCTTGCATCATCCACACCACTTACATCACTTGATCCACATATATCTACCACAACACCCGTCACTACAGAAACAATACTCCCTGTTACTCCCAATACACCCACCGAAAACACATTGGAAGAAATCATTCCAATTGTTGAAAATGTTATAGAGGACGTCACGCGAGTAAAGGAAATTACTGAAAGTGTGAGTACAACCACACCATTAACCGAAATAACCTTCTAATTATATGGCTGTCACTGATATCGTCGCTTCATCTGGAGATGCACAAGATTTCGTACTTGAAATCCCTGCAGGAAATGGCGCATACACACCTGCAGACAGTCTGACTGAAGCAGATGGGGCACTTTTATGCACCGAAATTCCTCTGGTTACTGGGGGTGGAGGTGGTGGCAATATTTTTATTATGTCAGAATAAACTGTCTTGAAACCTTTTGTTAAACATCTAGAAACTTTTCTTCCATATCTCGAAGACCTCCGTCGACGACTCTATTGGTCAACAATCATCTTCGGTATTGTGTTTATCGGAGGTTTTTTCTCGTCTGCATTTGTACTTAAACATTTCATTTCTTTTTTTAATATTAAAGATGTTTTGATTGCCACTACTTCCCCATTTCAATTTGCAGATCTTGCAGTAGATATCGGGTTCTTTTTTGCCATTATCATCACTCTCCCATTGGTTATTTTTCATGTATACTCTTTTTTAAGACCCGCGCTCACCTCACGAGAAAAAAAGTGGTTTGTCCTTTCGATACCACTCAGTCTCCTCTTATTTGTATCTGGATTTTTATATGGTTTTTTGATTCTTTATTACTCATTCCAGCTCCTTGCAGAGCTCAATGAAAGTTTGGGTATTAAAAATATTTGGGATATTGGAAGCTTTTTATCGCAAATTTTTATCACTTCATCACTTTTAGGGATTGTTTTCCAATTTCCTCTCATCCTTTCTTTTGGTATTAAACTCAACATTATACACAGCTCATTTCTTAAACAAAAAAGACGAGTTGCGCTGTTTATTATTTTCGTTATTGTATCTTTACTTCCCCCAACAGATGGACTATCATTAATAGCAATGGCGTTGCCGTTGATCATACTTTACGAAGCAACCATTTTAATTAATACTAATAAAAAAAACCATGTTTGGATTAGGAACTAGAGAGCTTATTATCATCGCCGCACTTGCAATACTTCTTTTTGGATCAAAAAAGATTCCAGAATTGTCACGCAGTATCGTAGAAGCGATCAAGCATATGCGAGGAGCATTTAAGGATGTAGAAGCGCCTCAAGCAAACTCAACTGATATAAAAAAGAAGTAATCTAAAAAACTCGCATCATGCGAGTTTTTTAGATTACAAGATCAGAAGAATCTTCACAGATACTTTTTCGATCTTGCTCTGAGACGGTGTTTGGTATTACTTTTACCGTAAACCGGTAACTTTTTTCATCAACTTCTTTTTTATTTAGTGAGGTAAGCTGGAAAAAATATTCTCCTGGCCACACTCTAGCTCCTACTTTCCACTCTATACTCTGTATATTATTTCCTGTTATCTCTTGAGGTATACCACTATAGTCTCCTGATATTGCTTGTCGTGTACCCGCATCAGAGAGAGTGAGTGTAAGGCTTTGTAACGTACTTGAAGCCATCCACGTCACTGGATATGTGCACCCTTGGTACATCACCGCATTTTTACGTGGGGTTATAAATAAGAAATGATCAGGACCTGTGTATGCAACAGGAGTAGTTGTACCGAGTGTAGCTTCTGAAGTAGATGCTGTAGCAAATACTCCCGCAACTTGTGCGACCTGTTCTGTCCCCACAAAAGAAGCATCGAGAGAAGCGAATGTAGAGTTAAACTCTTGTAACGCCCACTCTCTGAAGAAAAAAGTTCCTCCTCCGATGATACCAATCACTGCTATTATTCGTAGTACGTTTTTCATACGTCATTAAGTATACAAAATATCTCACACTGATGCACTTTTTACTTTAGTACTGATTGTAACTTTCCATACACTCGCTCAGTAATCCGCGCATACCCCTCATTATTTGGATGTACCGCATCTGACATATATCGAGAATCTCCAATCAATCCATCGAGCACATTTGATACATACACCACACCTTTTCTTTGTGCCAATGTTTCAAATTCATCCTCATACGGGTCACCGATCACTCCACCCTGGATACCAAGCAGTACTACCACCGCCCCTGTTGACTGTATCTTTGTGACAATATCCTCTAGATTTTTAAACGTCTCAGCTTTTGGCACTTTTCTTAAGTAGTCATTGCCCCCTAAAAGCACGAGTACCACTTTTGGTTTGTATTCGGCAATACGATCAACTCTCGCAAGTCCTTGTTCTGTTGTATTTCCTGCAATACCGAGGTTTATAATCGGCTCACCGATTTTTTTTGAAAGTTGGGATACTAAATCATTTCCTGTAGTCGCTCCTACACCCTCAATCAAACTATCGCCAAAGGCAACAATTGAGTCACCAGAAGATGGATAATTTGTAATTTTTGGTGATGGTTTAAAAAAGAAAAAACCTGCAATAACAAGGACGATTCCAAGAATGAGGATGACTTTTTGATTCATTATACGTAGTATATCAAAAATCATTCAAAAAATACCCACAGATTTCTCCTTAGGTAAACCTGGTAGATTTTTAGTACATTTCGCTTTTAATGGCTTCAAGTTGGCTGATAACTTCTGGATCAGTAACCCTCTGAAACCGCGGGATTGTCTTCCCTTCTTTTGTGACATCTCCCGCCCACATATCGAGTGGACGGAGCCAATACTGCCCATCTTTTTGAATTTCAGTTTGGTATAAAGACCGATAGATAACAAGATGTTCTCCTGTCTCAGTGTGATTACCGACAGAAATCAGCTCGTATGCATAGTTATTGATTGACACATCTGGATCATGTTTGTAGTGATAGTAGAAACCTCTTTCTGGTGTTTGCATAATATTAATTTAAAATAATTTAAATTTAGTTTAACAAGAAAAAATATTACATCAAACTTCATAGAGGCGAAAAAGACTGGAGCAGTCCAGTCTTTTTATGTATCTGTGACCCTACGCGGAATCGAACCGCGCTTACAGCCTTGAAAAGGCCGTGTCCTAACCGATAGACGATAGGGCCAATAAATTTAAAATAACTTCGATTACCTAAAGTGTCCTAGTCACATGTCAAAGTCTGTTGACTTTGCATCTGACCACACCTCGCACCGTCGTGCTCCGGTCGTTCACTTGGGTCCCTACCCAAGTTCACCGATAGACGATAGGGCCCTAAATTAAACCGAAGATTTGATCGGGCAACCTGCCACTGCAAGTTTAACCAAATAAACCTCATTTGAACCGACTTAATATAACATTTTTTCAGAAAATTGCAAAAAAAATTGTACCCTTTAAAATTGCGAAATTGAGCAGAAATTGCTAGATTGTAGAGGTAAATATCGCGCGATTAGCTCATTTGGTAGAGCGTTCGATTGACGTTCGAAAGGCGACAGGTTCGAATCCTGTATTGCGCACCATGATCATCCTTGGCATCGAAACAAGCTGTGACGAAACCGCAGTATGTGCGGTAGAAGCGACAGGGGGACTTGAATCCCCTTCTTTTTCTGTACTTGGAAACGGACTCTTTTCTCAAGTCGCTTTGCATGCTCAGTACGGTGGAGTCTACCCAAACCTCGCCAAGCGAGAACACGGCAAAAACCTACCCCCTTTGCTCCAAAAAGTGCTCCAGGAAGCCTCTTTGTGGCACAGTAATGTAAGAGACGGCAATGAAAAAACAGGGTCAATTTCAGCAGAAAATTGGGCAACCATCGAGCAAATCCTCTCCAAAGAACATGGTGTATTTGAGATGTTCAAAGCATCCCTGGAGCACATAGAACGACCTTCTATCGACTTAATTGCAGTGACCGCAGGACCCGGTCTTGAGCCTGCACTCTGGGTAGGCATTTCATTTGCCCAAGCACTCGGGGTACTCTGGGATATACCAGTGATTGCTACCAACCACATGAAGGGACACATAGCTTCAGTTTTACTAAAAACTGAAGTAGTGGAAAGTCCATCAAGTCCTTCAAGTCAAAAGTCAGTACATTTTCCAGCACTTGCACTTCTGATTTCTGGAGGACACACTGAGCTTATCGAAATAGCACAATGGGGTACATATAAGAAAATTGGGCAGACAAGAGACGATGCAGTAGGAGAAGCGTTTGATAAAGTCGCACGGATGCTCAAGCTTCCCTATCCTGGTGGACCAGAAGTATCCAAACGTGCTCAATACGCTCGTACCAACCATATCCCTCACACTTTTTCACTTCCGCGACCAATGCTGTACTCAAAAGATTTTGATTTTTCTTTTTCAGGACTCAAAACTTCGGTACTGTATACGCTGAGAGATCATGGTAAACCAACCGAAGACGAGGTTGCCGACCTATGTCGAGAATTTGAAGATGCAGTCACTGAGGTACTCATCTCAAAAACTAGTAAAGCGCTCGAAGAATCTCGAGCTCACACATTGATTATTGGAGGAGGTGTAATCGCCAACACCCATATCAGAAATTCATTTACACACCTTATCGAAGAAACGTTTCCTGATGTAACTCTCCATATTCCGGAAAAAGATATGGCGACCGATAATGCTCTGATGATAGCGAGTGCTGGATATATCGAAAGCATTCTTCATCCAGAATACGTTCAAAAAAACGGCTTCATAAAAGCAAACGGAAATTTACTTGTATAGTTTTTCCACAAAACATTATTTCAAAAGGGACTATTTTTTGATATAATCTCTGACGGAAGTACAAACGGAAAAACCCCTCTAGACTCTTGTAGTCGAGGGGTTTTTCCTTTCAGAGAGAACTCTTTACATAAGGTCGAGTTCTTTGTTTATATCTTCTGCTTTTTTATTTTCTCGTCTTTCTCGATACCACAAGTAAGACATAGTAAGGATGATTATAATCAATATCCAACTAAACCAAGATGAGAATACTGACTGATTTGTACACTGATTATCATCATTGCCTCCAAACCAACCTTGAGCCCAGTCCCATGGCCATGAGAATATTGCTGCAGCGAGGTTTCCAAGTTTCTTACTTGAGGCAATCACGTTTGCAGTTAATCGTCCTGCGGTTGTACTTGTTGCATTCACCTCACCACTTGCCAATGTTCCTAGAGTTGATGTTGAGAGACCTGGAAGCACTCCAACTTCATTGGTATCAATGATAACTGGCTGATTTAACTGATCTTCTGTAGGAAGACCAAGTGTGACACCTGCTTCAAGAAGTCCAAAAAGAAATGCTTTGTATGCGTCAATTTCTGCTTGCTGCTGAACAGTGACTGGGAACGCTGTTTTACAATAAATCTCATTTACTTTTTTCTTTGTTGTAATATAGGTAAATGATGTAGGAGCTGCATGACCCCATGGAGTCAAGATGTCATCTTTGTATCGATTTTGGAATGCATTTAATGCACTCACAGTCTGATCATCGTATACACCAGTAACATTTACAGCAAACCCTTCGAGATCTCGCAAGAATACCTGAAGTTTTTTCACTTCGACAGGATTGTTATCCCATCCTTGTTTCAAATAATCAAACAAGTAGTAACATGCGTTTGGAGCCGTAGTACCACCTGTTGATGGTGTACCTGGATTAAGTACAAGTTCAATTCCCGCTATAGTTGTTTTTGAATCACTTGATACTGGTCGGAAATAGTATGTCTTACCAGACTGAATTGGAATTGTATATGAGTGTACTGTTTCAAGAGGACTTGATACACGTACAGTTGATGTTGCGTATCCGAATGGAGCAGTGATAAATGATGCTGGCTGTGATGTATTTCCGTAACCTACTTCTTTTGTTGCAGGCAAGTTTGTGTTCCATGTTACCAACGCAACTCCAGGAGTAATTTCAACAACCTTTTCATTTGTAATTGTTAACGAAGATACGACTGGCCCATTACCACCACCACCTCCTCCACCTCCACTACCACCACCACATGTTGTACATACATCCTGTGCAGGTGCAATGGTGATTGTTATATTTTTTGAAGTAAGTCCACAACTATTTGACGCACTGATAGTCACTGTAAACGCTCCAGATGTGGTCGGTGTACCTGAGATAGTATCGCCTGACAATGAAAGTCCTGCAGGAAGTGATGTTGCACTATAGGTGATCACTGAAGCTGATGTAGATGTTGCAGAAAGTGTGTATGAGAATGATTTACCAACTTCACCTGTCGCAGATGATGCTGAAGTAAATTCAGGTAACATACATGCGAGTGGGTCTGCATATTTTGTTGCAAGCACTACAGTATGATCTCGTCGATCAGAAGAAACTACAACCAAGCCATCTGAGTTTACATTTCGAGAAGCATCATCAGTAGTTGTTGCAGTAAACAATTCAGGACTGTATGCAAACAAGTCAAAGATGTTGTTTACTGGTGCAGTCAACTGATCATTGTATTTAGGACTTGTTGAAGATACGATCCATTGTGACCCTGTGATTCCAAGCTCACTATAGTAGTACGAGCCGAGCGGAAGATTATTGTATGTCACACAGTCAGCATCATTCTGAGAAAGAATAATTTTTTTGTTTGGTGCAAATGAAGATGCATTCCATACTTTTGAATACACTGTTGAGTTTGCAATATCTGTTGTTGTACCAATTTTCATCGTAAATGTTCCAAATGGAAGATTTGCCGACGTAGTTGCGATCATATTATCTTTGTTTGCAAAGATAGAACAGAATGTAATCGAACCAGTAGACACAGGATTACCAGCCACAATCACCTGTCGTGTTGTTGAAGCAGAAAGTCCACCTGAATCAGTCACT
>CAYJEE010000002.1:0-56730 GCA_964369145.1 uncultured Candidatus Saccharibacteria bacterium | reverse complement strand
CACCTTCTCGTGCGAGGAATTTCAAGAATGCACGCAGTGCTATGAGGTGATAGTTCTGAGTTCTTTTGGAAAGCGTTTGTTTTTTTGCCTTATCGAGTCCCGAAAGCTGTCTGTTGAGCCACAGGCGGAACTCTCGCACCACAGCGTCAGTAATATCGCTCGGTTTTGAAGCTTTTGTTTGTTCAAGAAAGCGCACGAGGTAGTGCAAATAGTTGATACGGGTCTGAAGTGATCGCCCGCGTTCTATTTCTATATAATTGAGAAAATCTCGCAGATGCCTACCAAGTATGGTTTTCGGTATCATTTCCTCTTCTGTGCGAGCCGGAATACGCTTGGAAACTGGTTTTTTTATCTCTTCTTTGGGCATTTGTATAATTCTATCACAACCTCATGTCGTACAATATTATTGTAGACCTGTACCTTTAGATCATCAGACCCCTTGCATCCTAGGCGTATTTGTGATATCTTAGAGGAGCAATGTTAACCAAAACAAAAAAGGCAAAAGTTATCGATACCGTGAAAATCCACGAAACAGACACAGGTTCTCCTGAGGTCCAGATTTCTATTCTCTCAAAACGAATCGACGAACTTGCTTCACATCTCAAAAAGAACAATAAAGACAACCACTCACGACGAGGACTCCTCCAGATGGTAGCTGACCGAAAGGCTCACATGAAATACCTCGAGAAGAAATCTCCAAAACGATACGCAACACTCGTTAAAAAACTTGGTTTGAAGAAATAATCAAAAAGAAAAAATACCCATTAGGGTATTTTTTCTTGTGTTATACTTAATATGTTCACTTTTTTCATACTTTTATTATTCATTTTTAATATATTTATATGAGTGTTATTAAACACAAAAATCAAAGAGTCGGAATCTTCATCGATACCCAAAACCTTTATCACACTGCTAAAAACCTCTACGGGTGCAAAGTAAACTTTGACCAAGTGGTCAAAGACGGTCTCGCAGGACGGTCACTTATCCGTGCTGTGGCATACGTCATCACCACTGAAGCAGGGGATGAGAAAGGATTCTTCGACGCACTTGAAAAAGTTGGTATCGAGACAAAAACAAAAAACCTTCAGATTTTCTCTGGGGGAGCAAAAAAAGGGGATTGGGATGTGGGGATGGCAGTGGATGCTATCAAGCTCGCACCAAAGCTCGATGCGGTAATCCTCATCACCGGTGACGGAGACTTTGTCCCCCTCGCTGAATACCTCCGCACCAACCAAGGGTGCCAGGTAGAAGCAATCTCTTTTGGAAAATCTTCTTCTTCAAAACTTATCGAAGCAGTGGACGACTTTATCGACCTCGATACAAATCCTGCAAAATACTTGATCGGCTACCGCACACGCCGACCTCAAGCGAGAAACTTTCGAAAACCCGGGCAAGCAGGTCATACACCAGACCGAAATATTGACAAACTCGGCGAATAATCCTACTATCTAGGCAGATTCTTGCGTCTCAACACAAGAAATCCTCGCACAGGGAGCTTTTTGGGAGACCTGCTCCTTGTGCGCAATTGTACTTCTTAATCTTCTCAAAGGTTCTTAGGCTGAACATTAACCAGTCTCCAGTGGTGGTAACTCTTAATGTTCGATCCAAGCCCGGGGGTCTCTCGTCATACATTACTCCGTTTGTGTATGTAAAGGGATCCTCTTTTTTTATATACAAAAATACTGGTATACTTATACAAATGCCCCCTGAAACTCAAAATAAAAAAAGTAGCTTACAGTCTGTTGTTGACGGTATCCAAACTCAAGCAACTCGTACCAACGGAGTTGATAAAGGTTACGTGCCAAACCCTAATCTCAAATCCCTCCGTACCTTCCAGGGGGATATGCAGGAGCATATCGAAGTAAAGCAGGAGACAGTTGCAACCATCGCACTCGCAGAACAGAAAAAAAAGATAGAACATAATGAACCGACATATACCGAACGTGAACCAAAAACTCACTCTGGTTTATTTATTATTATTGGTACATTATGCCTTGTAGCTGGAGGTCTTGTGTTTGGCGGATTATATTTTTTGAAAACTGAAATACAACCAACCTCAACAAAAACTGTCGTAGAAAAAACCCTCTTACCATATACACAAAAAAAAGATATTACACTCAACACCTTAGATACTCCCACTATTGTATCAGCACTACTCCAAGAGCAGACAAACACTCGTGCAGAGATAAATACCATCCTTTATACAAAATTTATATATCAAGAGGAAACACTCACCAAAGACCAGCTTATCCCTCTGATTGTTCCGCAAGCACAAGATGCACTCAAAAGAAACATTCTTGATGTAATGTCTGGTATTTTTTCATATGATACAAATGAACTATTCTTTGTAGTAAAACCAGATGAATTTGGTATTGTATATTCTGAAATGCTTAAGTCTGAAAATACACTTGCACAAGATTTTGCCCTCTTCTTTCCTGGACTCCGTCAGCACCTCTCTGTAAACCCTGCGCTATTTACAGATGAAACATATAAAAACAAAGACGTGCGCGCGATTCGCAATGATGCTGGGAAGATTGTATTTTTATATGGTTTTCTAGACAAAGAGACACTCCTCATCACTGCAAACGAACGTATTTTTGAAGCGATTCTCGTAAAACACAACCAAAACAAACTTTCTCGATAGTTGCCGTCAGCATACGGAGTGATACAATAGAGGTATGACTATACACACCGAACATTTTAAAGAAAAACTAGAAGCAGAATTAAAAACCGTAGAGGCCGAACTCGCAACCGTGGGGCGAAAAAACCCTTCAAATCCACTTGATTGGGAAGCGAAAGAAGGAGAGATGAATACTGACACCGCAGAAGAGGCGGAGATTGCAGAAGGTATCGAAGAATACGAAAACAATTCAGCAATTCTCAAACAGCTCGAGATTCGTTTTAATGAACTCAAAGACGCACTCGCTAAAATAGAACTGGGTACATATGGTATCTGTGAAGTCTCAGGACTTCCGATCGAAGAAGACCGTCTTGAGGCAAATCCTGCGGCACGAACCTGCAAAGCAGAGATGAATAACTAAGTTTGATTTTTAAAATCTATGGCCATCGCACAGATATATAGCGCCCAAACAAATCTCCTTGATGCCTCCATAGTGACTATAGAAGTGGACCTCTCCAAAGGGCTCCACTCTTTTTCTATAGTCGGACTTGCGGGCAAAGCTGTCGATGAAGCAAAAGACAGAGTCTCTTCTGCAATTAAAAACACAGGTTTTACCTCACCAAAAAGTAAAAATCAAAAAGTAGTTGTATCGCTTGCCCCTGCAGATATTAAAAAGGAGGGTCCCGCATTTGATCTCGGGATTGCGATCGGTTATCTCTGTGCATCTGGTGATATCCAGGCTGATATGAAAAAAACTGTTTGCATCGGAGAACTATCTCTCGATGGAAGCATCCGGAAAGTGAAGGGGATTATCCCCATGATTATCGAAGCTCGAAAAAAAGGTTTTACTGATTGTATTATTCCAAAAGAAAACAGTGTCGAAGCTTCAGTTATACCAGGTATTATCATATATCCCGCAGAAACACTACGTGAGGTAATCGCTCATATTCACACAAATCCTCATGGAGAAAAATGGCCAGGAATCATGAGTGCAGAAATCAAACCTTTAGAAATCAGCACTCCGGAAACAACCTCCAATCTTGCAGATGTAGATATGCAAGATATAGCCGGTCAAGAAGTAGCTAAGCGAGCACTTGAGATCGCTGCTGCAGGTGGACACAATATTGTTATGTACGGACCACCGGGCACAGGAAAAACGATGCTTGCTAAAGCATGCAAAGGCCTGCTCCCAGAACTTTCTTTTGATGATATGCTCGAAGTGACTTCTATTCATTCACTTCACAATGGAGGAGGGGATCTGGTCACTGCGGCACCGTTTCGATCACCTCACCACACCGCATCATACGTATCTATTGTGGGAGGAGGGTCTAATCCACGACCAGGTGAGGTGACCCTGGCTCACAAAGGCGTGCTCTTTTTAGATGAGATGCCTGAGTTTAGCACTCAAGTCCTCGAGACACTCCGTGAGCCGCTCGAAGAAAGAAAAGTGCGCATCTCTCGAGCAAAAGGAAGTGTAGTGTATCCCGCGCAGTTTATTTTAGTCGGAGCAATGAATCCATGCCCATGTGGATATTATGGAGTAAAAGGGAAAGAGTGTATCTGTTCACCGATTCATATCCAGAAATACAAACGAAAACTATCAGGACCAATCGCTGATCGTATCGATATGTGGGTTGAAGTTTCAACTGTTGAACACTCCCAGCTTACGGAAAAAGGGACAGGGGAGGCGACACAGTCAATCAAAGAGCGTGTACGTAAAGCTCGGGAATTACAAAAAAATCGATATGAGAACCGGGGCATTTCGGTAAACAGTGAGCTGTCGGGAAAACAGCTTGTTGAAATGATACGCCTTACCTCTGAAGCAAAAACTATCCTCGAAGCTTCAGCAAAAAAGTTTGATATTTCTGCTCGCGCATATCACCGCATCATCAAAACCGCTCAAACGATTGCAGATCTTGCAGAAAGTGAGCATATAAAACCAGAACATATACTCGAAGCACTCCAATATCGCCCAAAGGCGTATCAGATAATTTAACTTATTTTAAAAAAGAGCCTTTTGGCTCTTTTTTAAAATGGATTTCTTGCTCCCCGAACTTCGAAGTGCAGATGCGTCCCAGTCGACTTACCCGTCGATCCCATATTTCCAATCACATGACCTTGGAGTACTTCCTGTCCTACCGCGACCTGTACTCCGGAAAGGTGCGCATACAATGTCTGTGTACCGTTGCCGTGTTTTAGTACAACATATGACCCATACCCACCGTTGTATCCACTGCTTTTAGCTACAATGACTTCACCATCTGCGGCAGCCAAGATGCTTGCTCCAAAACCTGAAACAAGATCAACACCGTTGTGACCATGTAACCCTTGGCTTTTTACACCACCAATAACTGGACGAATATAGTATCCATCATACTTAGGCGCAGAAAGGTACTGCTGAACTTTTTTTACCGATGTTCCCACTGTTTTCTTCGGAGTGTCATTGTGTCCGGACAACATTTCTCCATCAGGAATGATGATTGTATCTCCGACCGCAAGCTTTGTACTTACTCCCAAATCATTAAACTGGGCAATTTCATCAGCATCTCCACTGTATTTTTTTGCAATAGACTGCACTGTATCTCCTTTTTTCACCACATGTCGGACCCCAGAGATAGGGAGGATTACCAAACGGTCTCCTGGTGACACCGTATTTCCTGTGATGTCGTTTGACCACACGATAGTGTTTGTAGTCACATTGAACATTTTAGCAATACCGGAAAGGGTATCTCCTTTTCGAACAACATAAATCGTAATTTGATCTAAAGAATGATCTTTTGCAGACGCCGCGACACCTGACGTTTCTGCAAGGAGAGAACTACCGTCCACAATAGCTATATCACCACCACCATCTGGCTGGTTTTGAGGTGCGGTTGCTGCTTGCAATAGAGCCATATTTTGTGAATTTGGCGCAAATTCGCTTTCGGCAGACGCATCCTTAAACATACCAAACACAAACGATCTGATACCTGCAGAGGCTACGAGGGGTAGTGCGACAAGTAGGCACAAAAAAACAACCTTTGTGATCAGTGTAAATGACTTTTGTGTGTTCGCATATGTGTCTTGTGACCCAACTCGACTTCTCCGAATGCTCGGTGATGTTTTGTTTTTTAGACCAGTTCGACGCAACGCTTCATGTGAGTTTCCTCTTATACGCGTTAGATTAGTTTCAATTCTGAATATCGGTAAATGGCTATGTAGAGCCATTTTATACCACTGTGTTTCTGAAGAACTTACTTATTATACCTAAGCCCTACCTGAGGTCAACTAGACCTATCCACATAAAATATGTATGAATATCGTGCTATAGTGTGGCCTATGGATGCCACAACCAACTATCTTTCAGGACTCAATACCGCACAACAGACCGCAGTACTTGCAACAGAAGGTCCTGTACTCATCGTGGCCGGAGCAGGTGCAGGAAAAACAAAAACAATCACTCACCGCATCCTTCATCTGATTAAAAATGGAGTGCACCCTCACCATATTCTCGCGATTACCTTTACCAATAAAGCAGGAAAAGAGATGCGCGAGCGTGTAGAACACCTCCTCACACAAGACCCACTTCTTCGTGCCGAACACCACAATGCCGCACCTTTTGTGAGCACATTTCACTCTCTCGGAGTATATATGATCAAACAGTGGGCAGACCGTCTCGGATTACCACGACATTTTGGTATTTTTGATAAAACTGATTCGAAAAAAGCATTAAAAAAAGCTCTTGAGTCGCTCAATGTAGAACCAAAAGAGCACCTCGACAAGGTCGCTGGTATTATTTCTCGAGAAAAAGGATTGGGTGTGTCATACACCGAATTCGCTTCCCGTCAAAGTTATGATTTTACTTCAGATATCACTGCCCGAGCCTGGAACATATACGAATCTGCACTTAAAAAAGAAAAAGCTCTTGATTTTGACGATCTCCTTCTCAAATCACTCGAACTTCTCGAAAAACATCCTGATATACGAGCATATTATCAAGACCTCTGGCAGTACGTACACATCGATGAATACCAAGATACAAACAAAGTACAAAACAGGATCGCAGAATTAATCTGCGAAAAACATCATAATATTTGTGTGGTGGGTGATACCGATCAAAACATTTACAGCTGGAGAGGAGCTGAAATAAAAAACATGCTTAGTTTTGAAAAGAAGCATCCTCATGCACACGTCATACTTCTCGAACAAAACTATCGTTCAACCAAAATGATTTTGGCAGTTGCAAACGACATTATTTCAAAAAATAAATGGCGTATCGACAAGAAACTCTTTACTGAAAATGCAGAAGGGGAGAAAGTGAGTGTGTATGAAGCATTTAATGAGGTTGATGAGGCGCATTTTATTGCTCAGAAAAGTAAAGAGATTGTAGAACAAGGTACTTCGCCAGACGAGATTGCTGTACTCTTTCGCGCCAACTTCCAATCACGAATCCTCGAAGAAGCTTTTCTCGCATACGGAGTACCTTATCAAATGCTTGGAACAAAATTTTTTGAACGAAAAGAGATAAAGGATATGCTCTCCTATATTAAATCTGCCTTAAATCCTGAAAGCACTCTTGATTTAGCACGTATTATTAATGTACCGCCTCGAGGTATCGGGAAAGTAACGCTTGATAAAATAGAAGCAGGTGAAGCAGAAAGTCTCCCTCTAAAAACCCAGGAAAAGATACGTCTTTTCAAAGAAATGCTTGCGCGGATTAAAGAATTTATACTAACCAACAAAACATCCGAATCAATCCGTTTTATCGTCGAAATTTCAGGTATGGCAAAGGTGTATGCAGAAGGAAACGATGAAGACCAAGAAAGACTTGAGAACATTATGGAGCTCGTCACACTTGCCACAGGATATGATGAGCTTTTACCGGAAGAGGGGATTGAGCAACTTCTTACCGACGCTGCACTCGTCTCAGATCAAGACTCACTCAAAAAAGAAACGTCTGGAGTCAAACTGATGACTGTACACTCATCAAAAGGTCTCGAATTTGATACTGTATTTGTTTCTGGTATGGAGGAAGATCTGTTTCCTCACCGACGTTTCGGTGAAAAGAAAAAAGAGGGTGAGGATAGTGAAGAGGAGCGACGTTTGTTTTATGTAGCAATCACTCGCGCACGAAAAAAACTCTATCTCACACTCGCACAAATGCGAACCATTTTTGGATCGAAACAAATCAACACACCCTCTCATTTTATCGCCGACATCAATGAGGATTTTCTCGATCAAGAAAAGAAAAGTATGATGGGACCAATGGGTAATGCAGGTGGAAAATACTTTAGTATTGATTTCTAATAGAACCCATTAATCTTGTATAGATTGAAACCTAACAACAAAATGTACTGGATTCGCCAAGCATCACGTGAAATGCTAGATTAAACCCATGAAAGCAAAGAAATCACTTGGTCAAAACTTTCTCACCTCTACTGCAGCAGTACACCATATGGTGACTGCATCTGGAGCCAAAAAAGGGGATAGCGTGCTTGAAATTGGCCCGGGTAAAGGTGTTCTCACAAAAGCACTCCTCACTACAGGAGCGCATGTGATTGTGGTAGAAAAAGATGATCGTATGATCCCTCTCCTCTCCGAAACCTTTTCAAAGGAAATTACAAATAAACAACTCATTGTAATTCAAGGTGATATTTTAAATATAGACATTGAAAGCGCATTAAGGTCTTTAGATTTGGATGCAATCCGAGGCGCGAGTGCGGATTGCGACCAAAATGTACTTAATGGTATATTGCGGGAGCAAACGCAAGCGAGCAACAAAGGAGTGCGCCAAACATACAGACCGTACTCAGTGGTTGCAAATATTCCATACTATATCACTGGTGAAATCATGCGCCTCTTTTTAGAGCACGAAACACCGCCACAAAGCATGACTCTTTTAGTACAAAAAGAGGTTGCAGAACGTATCATGGCTCGAGATAAAAAAGAAAGTGTACTCTCTCTTTCAGTAAAAGCTTTTGGCACACCCTCTCTTATTTCCGTGGTTAAACGTGGCTCATTTTTCCCTATACCAAATGTCGACTCCGCTATTATCCATATTGCAGATATTTCTAAAGAAAAACTCGGCACAACCTCCCCACAACATTTTTTTACTATAGTAAAAACAGGTCTTGCTCACAAACGAAAAATTTTAATATCAAATCTTTCTTCTATATATACAAAAGACGCACTTTCGCGCGCCTTTCACAACTGTGCACTTCTTGAAAATGTTCGTGGGGAAGATCTTTCTATTTTACAATGGATGACCCTCGCACAAGAACTCGCTACGGAAGTGGGTAGAGAAGTGGACCAACAGTAGAAGCTGACTTCATAACTCCGTATACCACACCCTTATCTACAATCGGCGCGGTTGTTCGAGCCCTGACTTCTGCAATCTGTGAGTATGCACGATCATCACTACCCACCTCAATCACAAATACTCGTGTATCTGTAAATCCATAGTTCACAATTCTCACTTGATCAAGCTCGATCGCCTGCCCGAGATCCAGAGTGATAACCTGTAAATCACCATCTGTTTCACTACACTGAATCTGCGCCCGGATTGCACCATCGGAACCTCTCGCTGCAGTCTGATCAGCAGTCACTCTGTTTGAACACGTCGCTATACTTTTTGTAGCTTTCCAAATACTATTTTCATTACCATCAATTAAGTTTGCAGGTACTGTATTACTGAATGCATCAAAATTAGTTGCAGTTACTGCTACAGGTTTTACAAGTGTACCTTTTTTACTTACCACCACAATCTCTCGCAATGCAAGCGGAAGTGTATCCCAGTCTGCTACAGAAATCTTAATATACCGAACAGCTGTAGCAGGTATGTTTAAAGTAGGAACAGTTATACCAGATGTAGGATTTGGATTTACAGTAGGATTGGCACATCCCGCACCAAGAGGTGAAGTAAGTGCATTCCAGTCATAATATGCGTTGTTGAATGAACCAAAGAGGTTTGCATACTCTGTATTTCCTTCTGCCGTACCTGGCAATGACTGGAGATAGTTAAATTTACCTTGATTTTGTCTATTTAAATCAAGTGCGTTTGGTGCAGTAAATGAGAAGTTTGCTGGAACATAGTATGGATCCCCAGGTGTCCGATATGCAGGATTATTTAATGTCACCACCCAATTATCTCCTCTTTGTGTAAATGTGTATCGATATACACCATTTTTAATACCTGTTCGAGTTGGAGCAGCACATGAGGTTGTGGTAGGCGTGGTTGGTAGACTTATTGATGCGGGTACAATACATGTTGAATTCAAGTATGCACGAGTTTTTTCAGCCATCACTCCAGTTCCTTGAGTAAGCCCGAGAATGTTTAATATTTCGGTTGCATGCGCCTCTTGGAATCTTTTCACAGCCGTCATTGTAGTCGTATCAAATACGCTACTTGTTTGAGAAAGAAAACCTTCGTGTTTGAGTGCATACGTAAGCGCATACACTTCAAGCCCTGAGCTACCCACCTGGAGAGTTTTGGTGAATTGGTAGCATTGAGAGTTGGGTGTTGTAGATACAGGAGTGTTAACTGTGGTTGTGCCTGGATTTAACATTGTCCGTGAATATTCGCCATATCGATTCATGATATTCTGAAGTAAACCCTGATTAACACTAAAAATTGACTTGAGAACTTCTTTAACCGCCGCTTCTGTAGATAAAGAGTCTCCAGTTCCAACTTTTGTCGAACCAACAGATGATGCAGGAACAGGAAGCGCGCCAGGTGGAGGAGTACACGAATAAACACTCACACCATTTACCACAGACCCATACGGTGCTTTTCCTCCACACTGTGCAAATGCACTTTCGTATGCCAACTCTGTTTTCAAAATATCCCAACCAGGATTAACACTTTGAATAATAGCATTTGACCCCGCAGCTGCAGTAAATCCTGCAAGAAGATACGCTCCGTGACCCTCAGAGCCATTTACAGTACAGACAGGGTTAAGAATATAATCCTTACCTGAAGTAGGATCGGTGAACCCTCCAAGAGGAAGCTGTTCTACTGTACAACTCATGGT
This sequence comes from uncultured Candidatus Saccharibacteria bacterium, assembly GCA_964369145.1. GTDB lineage: Bacteria > Patescibacteriota > Minisyncoccia > Phycocordibacterales > DATDWN01 > UBA910. Next base: position 46,101 of record CAYJEE010000002.1, on the reverse strand, counting down.
ATATCCACGTGATTGACCTTGTGCAGTAGCTTTATTAATACAATCTGTAGCAGCAACAAGATCAGTACGAATCTCACCAGTACATGTACCTGAAGTGGTCTGTCCATGCGAAATAAACGGCACTGCAAACATAAACATCATGACACTATATTGAAATATCTTTTTCATATATTTAAAAACCAACACCACCCTTCGTTATTAACAATAATAATTACCCTTTAGTATATCACGTCATGATATACTAAAAACACTATGGCACATCAAAAAGTGTTAGTAACGCTTATTATCTGCATTGGTGTTATTACATCAGTATTTCTAATATCAAAAATACAAACCACTTCCAAAAACAGTACCGCAAAAAAAACTGCTGATATATTAAGCATGATTGATAAAAGTTCGACTGGAGATACAGATAAGGACGACCTTAAAGACTGGGAAGAGGGACTGATTGGCACAAATCCAACAAACGTAGATACTGACGGAGATGGTACAACTGACGGAGAAGAAGTAAAACAAGGAAGAGATCCAAAAAAAGTAGGACCAAACGATAAGGCAAGCACGGAGATTAGCCCTCTGGTGATAAACTCGGTAGAAAATGAGGATAACACCCTTACAGCCCAAGTATCACGAAACTTTTTCGGTCAATATTTACTTGCAAAAAAAGGAGGTCAAGAGGTAACACCTGAAACTGCACTTGAAATAGCGGAGTTAGTTATGCAAAACATCCCCGTTGAATCAAATGCTAAACAATATCAACTCAAAGATATCACTATTGTTCCAAAAACTTTAGAGTCTCAAACTTTTTATATAGAGACATTTATTCGGGTATTGAAAGCAAATCCACCAAAATCAAAGGAAAATGAGCTTCAAATAGTGATGAAAGCGGTTGAAAGTCAAAACCCTGCCGACATTAAAAAACTTGATCCTATTATACAGGCGTATAAAAATATCCTTACTGAGATACTTAAAATCCCTGTACCTAAAGACCTTGTTCCGGAGCATATGATATACCTTAATGCACTTTCTTCAGTTTATACTGATCTATCTGAGATGAGACTGGTTTTAGAAGACCCGATGCGTGGATATATCGGGTATGCGCATTTTCAAAAAGATGCTCTTATGCTGAAAATCGGATTTGAAGGAATCCAAAAATATTTCAGTAATAATTAAAAATACTTTTCAACAGAAATTTGTTTTTGTTCTATTAAATAATGCTTGTATCTTATATAATAGAGTATATATTTCTATGAACGTACCATTTTTCTCTAAAAAAGCTCTGTCAAGTATTTGTATCACCCTGATCATCCTCCCTATTGTCTTTTTTGCACTACCTGCAAAAAAGGCCGATGCCGCTTGGCCTACGTGGAACTTTGCAAACGTGGTTCAAAGCACAATAAGTGCAATCACCGGTGTTACAACCGCGGCAGGGACGACCGTGAGCGCATCGACTGATGTGTCTAATTTCCTTAAAACATTCGTATTGGATACTGTTGCCACCGCTTTCGCTCGAGCAATACTCCGTAAACTCACCGCACAGACTGTCAATTGGATTAACACCGGCTTTCAAGGCAACCCTGCATTCGTGACCGACCCAGAACAATTCTTTTTAGATGTTGGAGACCGAACAGCGTCGCAGTATTTTCTCAATGCAAACTCTCCACTCAACCAGCTCTGTACAGCTTTCCAGCCACAAGTCAGACTTGCATTGGTAAAAAACTATCTTCAGGAAGACCAATTTCAATCTCAGTGTACATTCAGCAGAATAGGTGCTAATTTTGAAAACTTCACCAACGACTTTAGTCAAGGAGGGTGGGAGGCATGGGTTACTATGACCCAAGAAAGTCAAAATAATCCATATGGTGCATATTTTGATGCTTCTCGACAACTTTCCGCTCGAATTAACGTCCAAAATACAAAATACGACAAACAGCTCACTCAAGGAAAAGGTTTCTTGTCTTTCGAGGTGTGTCCTGAGGGTAAAACAAAAGCAGAAGTGGCAGCAAACAGAGGTCAGATAGTAGGCAGAGCAGGGGATGCGTGTGAACTGGAAGGTGGTGCAGTATGTGGAGCCGGCCTACGATGTGGTAGCAATTTTACTTGCGAGGTTATAGACCCCTCACTCTTAGATGATAACGGAAACCTCACTGCAGGCTCAGAACTTGGTGGAATATTAGCTACCGACTGTACAGTAGCAAAGCAAACCGTTACTCCAGGTAGTGTAATATCAGAAAAACTCACCAAATCTTTAAACAGTACAGAAACAACACTTGAGCTTACAAACTCAATCAATCAGGTGGTGAATGCTTTGATGACCCAGATGATTGAACAAACCCTCAACAGTGTCCAGGGTGGCCTTCGAGGATTAAGTAAAAAACAAGCAGGCAAATCAAGTACCTTATTGGAACAAATTCAAGCATCGTCAACCCAATCAAGCTTCGAATCTGAAAGAGCGGGAATAGAGGCGACGATACCGGCTCAGTTCCAATCTGTTCTTACTGGCGGAGAACCTACAGGAATTTACACACCACCATCAGAAGCAGAGGTTCGATTTAGAGCCGAACAAGATAGACAGCGATACTGTTTAGAAAACAACAATACTGTGACATTAGTGAATGGTGTTCCAGGAACGGATGCATGTGGAAGAACGGTTCTTGATGGAAGCTCTGAGTCCACACCTTAAACAACAATGAAATCTGTCGCACAAAAAATATTAGTATCACTTGGATTTATCACACTTATTACCTTAAGTGTGATTCCTGTTCCTGTTCAAGGGCAAAATGACGCATTTGCTGGCTGTATGTCAAATGGGGGAGTTTATGAGGATTGTTTAGCACAATATGGAACACCTGAAGATATAGCAAGAATTAAAGCAAGCCAGCCTACCACAGGAAAAGTCATAAGTACCGCTGTTGATATTGCAGGGGGAGTAGTATCCACTTTTCTTATTCCTGTCTTTGTGGTTTTAATGGGTGTTGCAGCAGCCTTTTTAGCCTTTAGTGGTCTCATTTTAGATTACATAATCAAACTAAGTGTAGTTGAATTAGCTCAAAATTTAAAGGATATTGTGGCAATCAATAATACATGGAAAGTGATTCGAGATCTCGGAAACATGGCTTTTATTTTTATATTACTCTACGAAGGTATCCGTATGGTACTCGGACTGGGTGGTGCTGGAATAAAAAAAGTTGTCTCAAGCATTATTATAGCTGCAGTGTTGGTAAACTTCAGCCTTTTTTTCACAAAAGTTATCATTGACGCATCAAATGTGGTCACACTTGGATTCTATAAGTCCATCGTATCATCAGGCACTACAAAGATTGCTGGTTATGAAACAAATTTTGGTCTGACCGGATCATTTATGAAAGCATTACGTCTTTCAAGTCTGTACAATCCTACAAATATTGCCACTATTGCCCTTTCAGGATCTCAAGGAGCTACTGTATTTATCGGAAACACACTTTTTATGCTTATAGCCGCCTTTGTCTTTTTGGCAGTAGGTCTTATGTTTCTTATTCGCTACCTATCCTTCATTATTCTACTTATCATGTCACCTTTCTTTTTTATAGCAATGGCAGTACCAGGACTTGATGATCTAAAAAAGAAATACTCGCAGACCCTTATGAGTCAGGCGCTTTTTGCCCCTGTGTACATGCTTCTCACATGGGTCACTCTGAGTCTTGCAGGGGATGGTAATTTTCTAAAATCAACAGTAACAGGAACTCTCGGAGATGCATTGTCACGACCAGATGGAAGTTCAATTAGTCTTATTATTAACTACATACTCATAATCGGACTTTTGATTACTAGCATTATCCTTTCAAAAAGTATTGCAACAAAAGGAGGAATGGTGGGTTCAAAACTTATCGACAAAGGCACAGGGTATCTTGGTGGGGCAGTCTTTGGAGGAGCAGCACGAGCAGGTACACAAACTTTTGGACGACTTGGCCGCGCGGTCGCTGATAGCGACATGCTACGAGAGAGAGTAGAGAAAGGTGGTATCACAGGTAAGTTTGCAAAATGGACCTTACAGGGCGCAAAAACTACTGCAGACTCTTCTTTTGATTTTCGTAATGCAAGCATGCTTGGCGACCAACTTTCTAAAGCTGGGGCAGGTAAAGGTATTAAGGGTGGGTACGATAGTTATCTAAAAGAAAAGAAGAAGGAGGATAAAGAGCTTTTGGAACTTATCAAACCATCTGATCGAGCTGTAGCTAAAGCTGAAGAAACTCTTAAAAGTGACGCATTTAAAGCACAAGAGAAGAAAGAAAGAGATGATTACTTTGCGAGCGCAGAGCGTGTTAAAGAGGTTGCTGATGAAAGGGCAAAACGTCAAAAAGCTCTTAATACTGCAGTTAGTGAAAAAGCTAAAGCTGAAACAGCTCTTACTGCTGCCCAGACAGAACTCACATCAATTACAAATACAATTGAACAATCTACTGCATACATGAATCTTCAGAGACAGCTTACAGCAGCCACTGATGACGCTGCGCGTGAAGCAATACGGGCTCAGATTGATGAGCAACGTAAACCTATTACTGATATTGAAGCTAAGATTATAAACACCAAAAATGTGGTCAAACAAAAAACAGGTGCATATGACAAAGCAACGAAGGATTTGGGAGAGAACTTTGAAAAATGGCAGGAAGCAGGATATGAGTCATGGATATCAGGAGTACAAGAAAAACTTATTGCGATTAAAGGTGGCCAGGATGAGAAAAAATACGGTAAAGAAAATAAATATCTTCAAGGCCAGGTTAAAACTCGTGAGGTTCTTCCTCAATCAGATATACGTGCTAAAGCAATTGCAGAGAGAGTGGGTAGTCAAAAGAGTGCTTGGATGCCATGGATGTACTTTAATGAGAGTGTTCCTGAATTTAATAAGGACCGTGCGCGTGCATACAAAAAAGGCTTAAAGAAAAAGAAATCTGTGGAAGAAGAATTGAAAGCGATAGCAAAAGAAGAAGCTGATAATGCAGCAGATGATGCGGCATCTGCGGCAGCTCCCGCAACGCCACCAGCCACACCACCAACACCATAAAAACATGGAAAACGAAGAACAAATAATTAAAGATGCGTATAAAACTCTTTCAGATGATGTAAAAAGCATTATCGGTTCTTCGGAGTGGCTCAAAAGAGTGCAAGAAATTGGGCAAAAATATTCTCTCACTGTAGAACAAATTGATAGCTTGGGTTACGAAATATTATTTACATTTCTCAATCTACAATCACCAGATTTACTCAATGAAACAATAGAAGAAGAGCTTGATATTTCAAGTATTCTCGCTGAGCAAATCGTAGAAGAAATTGAAGAAAGAATATTCGCTTGGGCAATGAAAAAAATCGAACAAAAACAAACCCCAGAAATAAAAGAAAACACTCTCGATATTCCTCCTCCAAACCTCCCCGGTGAGATAATCGAGGAGTTTATAAAAGAGAAGGTGCCTGTAGTCGTCTCAACCACACCGACAGCAACCTTGTTACGAGATGAGGTAAAAGACTTTTTTGCTCAACCAACACAACAAGAAAACCTGACACCCCAAGAAACACCTGTTCCTCAACAATCAACCTTCACACCACCTATGGAGCAACCATTTGTTCCTCAAAGTCCTCGCTCATTTATCACCCAAAAACTAACACAACCAAGCACACTATCCACTCCACCAGTAGACACACCGAAGACATACTCAGTTGATCCATATCGAGAACCGATTGAATAGTCTATGCAGCCTATCAAGTCGAAAGCCCTTATAGTCACAACACCATGAGATTCCAAGTACCACAATTTATTGAAATAGAAGACAAAATCGTTGGTCCTTTAACCTTGAAACAATTCTTATACCTAGCAGGAGCGGCGGGTATGTCGATGATAGCATATCGTTTTCTACCCCTTATTTTTGCGATTATGGCTATCGCGGGTATCGCCACACTCGGAGGAGCCCTTGCCTTTTTTCGTTACAACAACAAGCCTTTTATTGACCTTCTTGAAGCAGGTGTTCAATACTACCTCGGAGAAAAACTGTACATATGGAAAAAAAGAGAACGAACAGTCACACCAAAAAGCGCCGAGAAACAAGCACCTGCACAAATGTATGTACCAAAACTTTCAGATAGTAAGCTCAAGGAGCTTACATGGAGTTTGGATATAAAAGAAAACCAAAACCCAGTCACACGAGAAGAGGGGAACAAATTTCAAATTTAAAATTAATTGTATGTTACAATTGTTCTATGGCTATTCCGTCTAAAGCAACTCAAGATTTTGTTCCTATTAAAGAAGTACGTGATGGGGTAGTACTTCTGAAAGACAACTCTATGCGAGCAGTGCTTCTCGCATCTTCTTTAAACTTTTCTCTCAAATCCGAAGATGAGCGCAAAGGTATTTTGTATCAGTTCCAAGATTTTCTCAACTCCCTTGATTTTCCACTTCAGATTTTTATCCAATCACGAAAACTCGATATACGGCCGTACATCGCACTTCTTGAGGGACGCTACAAAGAGCAAATGAATGACTTGATGAAAATACAAACTCAGGAATACATTGAGTTTATTAAAAATTTTACTGAGTCTACCAACATTATGACCAAAAGTTTCTTTGTGGTGGTGCCATATACACCCGCACTCATCCAAGGAAAAGGTATTAATCCGAGCAGTCTTTTTGGAAAAAAAGATAATGATGCGGACATAAAAAAACGTATGGAGAATTTTGAAGAAAACAGAACCCAACTCGAACAACGCATGGCGATCGTCGAGCAAGGGCTCGTGCGTTGTGGGATTCGAGTCGCACACCTCGGTACAGAAGAGGTGGTAGAATTATTCTATAAAATCTTCAATCCTGGAGAAACAGAGAAGCCGATACAAATTAGTTAAACATCATGGGAATATTTGATTTTTTACAAAAAAAAGAAGAACCTTCGATCTCTTCCATCATTCCTCAGGAAATATATGAGGCGGGTACTCTTGAGCTACAAGATATTATTGCTCCAAGTGCTTTGAAGATTTCACCAAAAGAGATCAACCTTGGAGAAAAAGTGCTTCGAAGTTTTTTTGTTATCTCATACCCTCGATTCCTTGGAGAAAATTGGTTTTCACCAATCATCAACCTCGACAAAGTGTTTGATATTTCTATTTTTGTACACCCAATTGAAACTTCCGACGTTCTCCGTACATTCCAGAAAAAGGTTGCTGAGGTACAAAGCCAGATCATGGCTCGAGAGGCGAGGGGGCAAGTACGAAACCCGATGCTTGATACTGCATACCAAGATCTTGAAAATCTCCGAGACCAACTCCAGCAAGCACAAGAAAAACTCTTTAATGTAGGTCTTTATATCACCATGTATGGAGACTCTGAAGCAGAGCTTGATAAAATGGAGTCTGAGATCAAATCAATCCTCGAAGCAAAACTGGTATATGTAAAACCAGCCCTCTTTCAACAAGAACAAGCATTTAAAACCGTGCTTCCTCTTGGCACAGACCAGCTTGAAATACACAGCAAACTCAACTCCTCTCCACTCTCAAGCCTTTTCCCATTTATTTCTTTTGACCTCACCTCTGACAAAGGAATTTTGTATGGTATCAACCGCCACAACTCATCTCTTGTGCTCTTTGACCGCTTTTCTCTTGAGAACTACAACTCGATTACCTTTGCAAAATCTGGTTCAGGTAAATCATATGCAACAAAACTCGAAATCCTCCGAACACTTATGTTTGATACATCAGTGATGGTGATCGACCCTGAAAATGAATATGAATACATGGCCGAAGCGGTGGGTGGAAGATATTTTAAAATATCATTAAACTCTGAGCACCATATAAACCCATTTGACCTTCCAATACCTGGCGAAGATGAGTCGGGCGCGAGTGTACTTCGAAGCAACATTATCAACCTCGTAGGGCTTTTCCGCATTATGCTTGGTGGACTCACTCCTGAAGAAGACGCGATTGTCGACCGAGCCATCACAGAAACATACGCACTGAAAGACATTACTGCTGACTCTGATTTTAAAAACATTGAACCTCCGCTTCTTTCTGATTTTGAGATGGTGCTTTCTGGTATGGAAGGAGGGGAGTCTCTCGCACAACGCCTCACAAAATATACTAAAGGTACCTGGGCAGGATTTATCAACCGACCGACCAATATCGATATCAATAAAAAGTTTATCGTATTCTCAGTGCGCGATATGGAAGACGAGCTCAAGCCGATTGCAATGTATATTATTATGCATTATATCTGGGCAGCTATTCGAAAAGAGCTCAAGAAACGCCTGCTTGTAATCGATGAGGCGTGGTGGATGATGAAGTCAGAAGACACCGCCTCATTCCTCCTTTCACTTGCAAAACGAGGACGAAAATACTTCCTCGGACTTGCCACTATCACTCAAGACGTGGATGACTTTTTGAAATCTCCATACGGAATGCCGATTATTACTAACTCTTCTATCCAAATCCTCCTCAAACAATCTCCAACTTCAATGGATAAACTCCAGCAGACGTTCAACCTGACTGATGAAGAAAAATATCTTCTTCTCGAATCAGATGTAGGGGAGGGTATCTTCTTTGCAGGTCTCAAACATGTAGCGATCAAGATTATTGCTTCATACACTGAAGATCAAATTATTACATCTGATCCATCTCAAATTCTTGCTATTAAAAAGGCAAAGTCTGACTTATTGTCACAATAGGTTGTATAATATGAGATATTATGGACGAACTCGAACAAATCCGTGCGCAAAATAGATGGAATCCTGACAAGAAAGAAGAAGTTCAGGAAAAACCACAAAGTTCTTTGCCGAAAAGTACAATAGTTATGATGACTATTACTGCACTTTTTTTTGACGCACTTCAGGCAATCCTTATTTTTTTTGTAATTGGAGCTATAGCTAACAGTTTTATTGCTGTATTTGCTGGATTAACTTTTTATGTATGGTTCAAAACACACGATGTTAGTTTTTCATCACCTAAGCGTCTTGTGGCAATAGGGGGAGGGTGGCTTATTGAACTTATCCCTGTGTTAAATATAATTCCAACTTGGACTTTCGCAGTTTGGTACACCATTTCAACAACTAAAATTGCAGAAGTTGCCGAAAAAGTACCTGGTGGAAAAGTTATAAGCATGGCAGTTAACTCAAACATTACAGCAACTAATACTACCCGTACAACCACAACTGACACTGCAAAAGTTGGCTTAAGTGCCCAATCTGCAAACAGAGGAAACGTACTCTATATGAGAGAAAAAAATACTCAACGGATTCAAAATCAAAAGAAAGCTGCTTAACTGTTAACAACCCCCACCTGTTTTCTATGTAGTCTGTGATAAAATAGGTTTAATATGATATCTCGTTTTCTAAAAATTTCTCTATTTAACTCTATCGCACTCCTGTTCATATTTGGTATATTTTTTACCACAACCTCAGTTTTTGCCCAATTTAATGAATCAAGTGATATTTCTATAGGACTCTTACCTGCAAGTCCGCGACCAAATCAACCGGTACAAATCACCATTGAATCCTATTCACTTAACCTTGATGCCGCCCAAATAACTTGGTATGTAAACAATACGGAAGTACGTAAAGGTACGGGGGTAAAAAATATATCCACTCAAACAGGTAAGCTTGGGACAGAAACCTCTGTGCGCGTTGTTGTAGATACAAAAACAGAAACATTTACAAAAAATATTAGTATCGTACCTGCATCAGTGAGTATTCTATGGGAAGCACGGACATACACACCTCATTTTTTTAAAGGCAAAGCTCTATTTTCACATCAAAGCAACATATTATTTGTTGCCACCCCTCGTATTGTGGTGAATGGAAAAGAAATTCCTAAAGAAAACCTTATATATACATGGAGTAAAAATGGTACGGTACTTGGTGATCAAAATGGGTATGGTCGTTATACTTTACCAATCACTGGATCAATTATTTCTCGCCCACTCTCAATTGACCTCGAGGTGAGCGATCCCGACACTGGTACCACTGCTTTTGATACGATTAATATAACTCCAATTGAACCTGAGGTAATCACTTATGTTGTCGACCCTCTCTATGGAGTACAGTATAACAAAGCAATAAAAGGCACATTACCTTTAGGTGGTAAAGAAGTAACTCTTACTGCTGTACCGTATTACTTTAGTAATGCAGAAGGTGGATCTGGAAGTATTTCCTACAACTGGTCTATCAACGGAAACACTATTTCTGATGGACAAAACGTACGCACTCGAGTGTTTCGAAAAGTGGGGGAAGTGTTTGGTGTTTCAAATATTGCCTTAAAAGTACTCCAAAAAAATAAACTACTTCAGTTTACTTCTTACAACCTTTCAATAGATTTTTTACAAAACCAATAATATGAAACGATACATTTTTGCGCTCTTTTATATCTTCACAACACTTAGCATCCCTGCCGCATATGTTCATGCTCAAGCAACAGAACCTGTGATAGGGGAGTATGTCGTCCTTGCACCACTTCCTGGAACAACAGTTAATTGTACCGGAACCAATGCAGGTAAAGATTGTTCTGATATCAACTCATACCTTTCTGGGTTTCTCGGACTGGTTATCGGCATAGGTGCTATTATCGCAATGCTTATGCTTGCGTTTTATGGCTTTCAATATGCTTTCTCCGACAGTGCTTCGGTAAAAATGGAACATAAAGGAAAAATATGGGAAATACTCCAGGGTCTTATTTTGATTATTTCTGCATATGCAATTATGTACACAATCAATCCTGCTTTGGTTGAAAATCTTTCCTTAGAAATTACAACTCCAAAAATAACTGCACCTGTGGTAAACACAACAGGTAACGGTGCTCTACCTGGAGCCACCGTTGTAAACGATCAGACTAAAGGAAAATACAATAGAAACGGTGTGTATTATAATGATTGTGGTGATGGGACAGCCACCGGTTGTGTAAAAGTTGCAGATTTAAATGGGGTGAGTTTAAGCGGAAGTGGTACAACAGGATCATCGGTAACAACTTCGTTTGGCAATCAGCTGGTACAGATTAATCAAGGAAGCCCCCTTTCGGTAACAGAAGCATGGCCTCCGACAAGAACCCATGGTGATGGTTGTCATAAAAACGGAACTTGTGTGGATGCAGTCCTACGAAATGTAGCTATGACCCCAAGCAATGCGGTGAAAATGATTGTAGATGCGAGAAAATCTAATGCAGGCGCAGTGTTTGAAAGCAATAACCGTGAAGCTGTAAATCAAGTAAAGGCTCAGTTACGCGCAGCTGGGATTAGTGAAAGCTATGCGCTATACCTACCAACTTGTCCACGAAGTGGTTATGTGCCAGGAGGGTGTATTACAGCGCCTCATTTCTCAATCTACAACACCTTAAAATATAATTAAGTATGACAAAAAAAATCCTCAAAATCAGTGCGTATATCCTGATCGCTCTCGCAGTCGCGCTTTTAGGGTACTATTTTATACTTTCTACCAATGAAAACGTGGAAGGGGGTAAAAAACCGTTTTTTGGAAACCTTTTTCCTTTTGGAAACAACGAGGTAGTTACTGAGACACCCTTTGCCACAAGCACTCCTTCGATCACACCTGACCAGGTGGTGCAAAACTTTGAACAAACTGTTCGTCTTATTTCAGATGAACCAGTTGCTGGTAGTATATTTATTAAAAACCAAAGAGGGGATATTGTTCGCTATATTGAAAAAGCGACAGGTCATATTTTTGATGTACCTACATTTGAGAATACAAATACTCGAATATCAAACACAACTATTCCTCAAATTCATACCGCATTGTTCACCGAAAATGGGGCTGGTTTTATTGCTCAATACATTAAAAACGATGATAGCACCGAAACTCTGTACGGAAAAATCACTGGATCTGATACAGAAAAAACTGTGACAGGGACTCTCCTTTCTCGCTCAATCACTTCATTTACTGTCTCTCCAAATACTCAGAATATCTTTACACTAGAAAAGACTTCTCGTGGAAGCGAAGGATATATATCACTTCCTGATGGTACAAAAAAGAAACTTATTTGGGATTCTCCTTTACGGGAATTTGTCCCTCAGTTTATTTCTGCAACCCATATCGGGCTTCAGAGTAAACCACACATGTCTGCGTATGGATTGTTTTTTGATATTAATACTCAAAATGCAAACGAAACCGTACTTATATCAAATCAGTTAAACTTGACTACATTACCCAACCAAAAACAACCTCATGTAGCATATTCAAACAATATTGCATTGTTTAACCTTAATACCACAACCAACACTTCTACAGAACTTTCTCCATACACCTACCCTGAAAAATGTGTCTGGGGTAATACAAAACTATTCCTATATTGTGCGGTACCTGAAAGCACCCTCGGCTCTGGATCGTTGTATGCCTGGTATAGAGGAGAAATTTCTTTCTCTGACTCTATCTGGGAATATGATGTAGTAGCAAACACCGCACGAAAACTTGTAGATCTCGAAGATCGTGCAGGACGAACTATTGATGTTTCAACTATCTCTATCAACCAAACTGACACCCTACTCCTTATCCAAAGCAAAACCGACGACAGTCTTTGGACTGTTACGATTAATTAAAAAAACCGCTCATTGGAGCGGTTTTTTTAATTAGCTTTTCCGTATATGTTTCCGTATATATAATTCCTGTCCAATAGTAAATATATTACTTGTAATCCAGTAGATCGAGACTGCTGCTGAAACTGACCAAGAGATAAATGTAACAAGTATTGGAAATCCGTATTTCATTTGAGTTTGCATCATTTTCATCACATCCTCTTGCATTGTTGGTTTACTGTTTGGATCTGTGTTTTTATCTACCGGCGGTGTAGCGTATGCGATCTGGAAATATGTCGATATACCTGCAATAACCGCAAGCATAATACTTTTACCCGCAATATCTATCAAACCTAGAAAACTCATATTAATCGAGAGTGGTGCAGACACAAAAGAATACAACAACTCAAGATTGATAACAGGTAGACCTGATTTTAAGAATATTTGATATAACGCAATAATAATAGGCAACTGAAGCAACAATACAAAAAAGCCTGCAAATGGGTTTATGTTTTTTTCTTTGTAGAGCTCGATAGTTTTTTGAGTTTGTACTTGTTTATCTGGATACTGTTCTTTTATTTTTTTAAGATCTTTTTCAATATCTTTCATCTCAATCTGAGCTTTTGTCGCTTTAATAGAGAGAGGGAACATAATCAGTTTTACAATGATTGTAAAAAGAATCACAATAACCCCCGCATCAAAAAAGGGGAGTATATCCATAAGATAAATCAAACCATTATAGAGAGGTTGATAAAAAACTGCTTTGAAAAATGTTGAAATCATAGTTGATTAATAGTATATGTATTTATTGACTTAATCAACCAACAAAGCTTCTACGACTAGTTTTTTGACACATTCATCAATTTCAACAAAACCACTTTCTTTTGCTTCCTTTTTTAATGTAAATACACCACAGAAACCTGGTTTTATATGTGAGAGTATTCCTTGAATACTTTTATACACTCGCCGTCTTTGTCGATTACGATCAACCGCTTTACTAGATACTTTTTTTGAAGACAAGACAGAAAAACGGCTTTGATCTTGTGTTTTTTGAGGGTATACAGACAAAAACAGGAGAGGTGAGCTGAAACTCTTACCTCTTCCTGTTAGTGTTTTAAAGGTTGTTTTATCTATTCTTCGTGCTTTTGGAAGCATATTTAAACAGTTAAACTACTTTATTTCTTTTTGATTGATACTTTCTGTTTAACAGTAGACAATGCAACTCGTCCTTTTCGTCGTCGTCGGAGAAGAGTCTTCTTTCCTCCTGCTGTTTTTGTTCGGGAAAGAAAGCCGTGTTTCTTTGCTCGTTTTCGTTTTTTAGGTTGGTATGTTTGAGACATATAATTTAAATTTCTTTATGTGAAGATACTAACATGTTTAGAGACGTTTAACAAGTGTTATAAAAATTCCTACCCTATATAATATCTACACATGGAACTCGATAACAAAAAAATTTGGGATACCGTACTTGTAGAAATGGAGTTATCAATCTCTAAACCAAACTTTAATACATGGTTTAAGGATACCTATATACTCAAAATTGAAGATGGTACTGTGTATCTCTCTGTCCCAAACAATTTTGTTTCCGAATGGTTATCTCAAAAATTCCACAATACCATCCTTAAATCACTTCGAAACATCTCTAGTTCATTTCATTCTCTTCAGTATATGATTACAAAAGAGGATATGCGTCTCAAAGCAGCTCTTGAAAAAACTCAACTCGTAAACAAAGAGCTTCCTCTTGATAATTACTATATAAACAAAGAAGATAACCTCAATCCTCGCTACACATTTGAATCATTTGTAGTAGGACCTTTCAACGAGCTCGCTCACGCTGCTGCTCAAGCGGTAATAAAAAAACCAGGTATTGTATACAACCCTTTATTCATCTATGGAAACACAGGTCACGGCAAAACACACCTTATCCAAGCAATTGGAAATCATTTAAAAAGCGGTCAACGGAAAATATTTTATACAACCTCTGAGAAGTTTGGTCAGGAATACGTAAATGCACTCCAACTCAACAAACCAAACTTTTTTAAAGAAAAATATAGAAAATATGATGTGTTAATAATGGACGATATTCAATTTCTCTCTGGAAAAATGCGTATGCAAGAGGAACTTTTTCATCTTTTCAACCATTTATACGACAACAACAAACAAATCATCTTTTCTTCAGATAAACATCCTGCATTAATACAAGATCTTGAAGATCGTCTAAAATCTCGATTTAGTGCTGGTATGATTGTTGATATTCCTCCTCCTGATTCAGAATCAAGAGCGGCTATTATTCGTACCAAAATAACCCAAAACAACTTTCCTCTCTCAAAAGAAGTGGTTGATTTTCTTGCATACTCACTATCTGGAAATATTCGAGAACTCGAGGGGATACTAAACTCAATTATTTGCCAATCTCAACTTAAAGACAAAGAACTAAGTTTAAATGAGGTTAAAAACTTCATTAAAACAAGCGCAAAACCAAAAAAGAACATTTCTACAAAAGAAATTGTAAAAACTGTGGCTGATTTCTACAACATAGAGGAAAATTCAATTTATGAAAAAACTCGTAAAAAGGAGATTATTAAGCCTCGACAAATTATTATGTATATTTTAAGAGAAGAATATAACATCTCATACCCAGCAATAGGGGAGAAGCTTGGTGGACGTGACCATACCACGGTTATGCACTCATGTGAGAAAATCAAAAATGATATGGCGAATGACACAAACCTCACCGCCGAAATCAATCAACTTCGATCTATTTTAGTTTAAAAATCTATAGAAGAACCTAAAAAATTCTTACTGAAAAGACTATACATGCAATCTTAATGTGGTAGTATCTGTGGATAAGCCTGTGGATTACTCTGTATATAAAGGGGTATAACAAAGGAAAAGTGTAGTGATTTATGTGGATAAAAAAGGATAAGAAAAAGAGAACATCAATAATCCACAAAGATATACACAGTTTTCCCACAGTTTTCCACAGTATTTTTTCAAAATAACCTTTATATAAGCCATTATATAAGTTTTCCCCTTATACACACCCCTAATAGTAATAAGATTCTTTTAAAAGGTAAAATACAACTATGAAGATTGAATGCGTGAAAGAAAAATTAGCGAAAGCTCTCATGAAGGCTGAAAAAATGACAAGTCGTCAAAGTACACTTCCAGTACTTTCATGTGTATTACTTAAAGCTGAAGGATCAACATTATCTATTTCTGCAACAAATCTCGATCTCGGTCTCGACATCACTCTTCCTGTTAAAATAACCGAACCAGGTGTTGTCGCTGTTCCAGGAAACATCCTCTCATCTTTTATTGGAAGTATTTTTAATGATAAAAACGTTACTCTTGAAACAGAAGGGGGACAGTTAAGAGTTTCTACTGATCATACTAAAACTGTTATTAAAACCTTTCCATTTGAAGATTTCCCAATAATCCCTAAACTTGCAGACAGTGTCTCATTTTCAATGCCTATTCAGGATTTTATTAAAGGTTTAAAATCGGTTGCATATGCTTCATCTCAATCAACCATCAAACCTACCCTTGCAAGCGTCTACATTTACCCAGATGAAGAGTTTGTTGTGTTTGTGGCTACAGACTCGTTTAGACTCGCTGAGAAGAGAATAAAGGTTAAAAAACATAAGGATTTTTCATCAATTCTTATTCCTTTTAAGAATATCCCAGAAATTATAAAGTCTTTTGAAGATGTTACAGATGAGGTTCTTATCTCTTTTAATCAAAACCAGATTTCTTTTGAGTATGAAGGTATTTATCTGGTATCTCGTGTTGTTGATGGTAATTTCCCTGATTATAAGAAAATTATTCCAAGTGAGGTAAAGACTGAAGTTGTGGTACTTAAACAAGATATTGTAAATGCACTTAAAATATCTAATATTTTCAGTGATAAATTTAGTCAGGTATATGTAACCGCTTCACAAAAAGATAAACTTTTTGAAGTGAAAACAAAAAATCTTGATATTGGTGAAAATACAAACATACTTGATGCTGTTGTAAAAGGGGATGAAATAACAGTAAGTTTTAATTATAAATATATAAATGATTGTTTTCAGTCGATTGAGTCTGATTCACTCACACTCTCGTTTGTTGATCAAAGTAAACCAATGGTGATAAAAGGTTCAAGTGATTCAAGTTATCTCTATTTGGTGATGCCAATGAACAAATAATATGTTTAACATTAGTTCTTTTTTAAAACGCGCTACCGGACTTCTGGATTCAAGTGAATTAAAGAAGAAAGAAATACAATACATTATCCAGAAACATACAGGGTATACATGTCCAGGAGAGTTAATAGATATTCAAAAAGATACGTTGGTACTCAAAATAAATCCGGCATATAAAATGGCTTTATTTATGAAAAAAGAGCAAATTTTAGGAGAATTAAAAGATTTTGGGATAGCTGAGATAAGGTAAACATAGAAATTTACAAATAACTACGAATGAATTCATTCGTAGTTATTTGTAAGTGTTAAATTTGTATATTCGTTTATCTACTGAACTGGATATCCATTTGATTGGAGCCATTTCTGAACACTGTATTCCCAGTATTTATATTGAGAATCATTTTCAGGATTTGTAGGTATTGGTCCCCGAGGATTTCCTTTATCAACCCAGTGTAAAATAGAGTGAATTCCTCCTGAAAGTGTTTCAGATGTTGATTCATATGGCAGAAGAAGGGAATCAGTTTGAGGAGGAGTAATCGGCATAAGGTTGTTAAATGGTGCAGGAGTTACAGGGGTAGTTTGTGAGACAGTAGAGATGCCACCCTGCCATTTACCTCGTAAGATCGGCTTAATATCATATGAATCCTCTATAATAGGATCAATAAATGATTCACTTGGGACAGTTTTCATAGCTTCATCCATTAAAGCACGCCACATAGGAGCAATAATGGTTCCCGACATTCCTACCATAGGTGTATTTTCGTTGTTTCCTGCCCAAGCACCTACTACAACACTCGGAGTGTATCCGATAAGCCATCCGTCTTTGTTGTCGTTTGTAGTACCGGTTTTAGCCGCTACATCACGTCCACCGAAGTATACAAGGGAGTTTGAACCAAAGAGTGGCGCTCGAGCAACATTGTCTGAAAGAATACTTGAAATTCGTCGAGCACTTTCAGGGTTTAACACAGGAGTCGGTTTTAAAGCGAGCTCTTCAAGTATATTTCCTTTTACATCTTCAATTTTTATAATTGCTGAATAAGGATTACGTACTCCGTCGTTTGCAAATACTCCGTATGCAGAAGTCATATCAAGAAGGGAAACCTCACCACCTCCAAGTACAAGAGTAAGTCCGTATTGATTTGCATCAGTGAGAGTGGTGATACCCATTGAACGCGCTAGATTGATAGCGTTTTGAACACCGACAAGATAGAGGAGTTTTACCGCAGGTACGTTTACAGAAGCAGCAAGTGCATCACGGAGTGCCATTGGGCCTGTATATTTTGCATTATAATTTTTTGGTGAGTAACACGGTGGAACGCTGCTCATCGTATCTACCTGACATGCAGTTCCAAACTGAGTCTCGGTATTAAAGAGTACTGTTTCTGGAGTGTACCCTCGGTTAAATGCTTCCGCATAGATAAACGGTTTAAATGTTGATCCTGGTTGTCTTTTTGCGGTAGCAATATTGTACTGACCATCGATTTCTTTATCAAAATAGTTACGCGATCCAACCATAGTGAGTATTTCTCCTGTTTTTGGATCAATCACTACAAAACCATCATTTTTACCTTTTACTGTTTTTTCATTAATAAGTGCATATTTAAGTGCAATTTCCTCAGCCTTTTTTTGAAGTTCATAATTAATGGTGGTAGTTACCCGAAGTCCTCCATTTTCCAATACTTCCTCACCATATTTTTTAACCAAATATTCTTTTACAAACATTACAAAATGAGGCGCTTTTATACCTTTTTCTTCTTTAGGAAGGAATATAACAACATCAGTTTTTGCGGTTTGATATTGTTCATCGGTAATATAACCAACTTGCTTCATTTCTTTCAACACAACATCTTTACGTTCATCGAGTGCTTTTTTATTTTTTCCATACGGAGAATAGAAGCTCGGTGCTTGTGGAAGTGCCGCGAGATATGCTGCTTCAGCGATCGTTACATCAGATGCTTTTTTACCAAAATATGCCTGACTTGCTTCTTCTACACCATAATAATTTCCTCCATAGGGTATTTCATTAAGATAAAGCTCAAAAATTTCATCTTTTGTAAGTATTTTTTCGAGACGAAGTGCAAGAATCCACTCTTTAATTTTTCGAGTTGGTGTTTTGTCGTCAGAAAGGATTGTTTTTTTGATAACTTGTTGGGTGATAGTAGATCCTCCTTGGCTGTATGAAAGGGAAGTGAGGTTTACAAGTATGGCTCGGAGAAATGCAGTCGGTTTGATGCCATTATGTGTATAAAAATCTTGATCCTCTATTGCCATTGTCGCTTCTTTTATGTACGGAGATATATGATCAAAAGTTACGATAGTACGTTTTTGATCTTGAAAGATGTCGTATAAAAGCACTTTTCCAGTTCGATCGTAAATTTTTGTTGATTGTGTTGTTTTTCTTTCTTTAAAATCATCTAATGTAGGGATTTTAAAGGTAGAAACCCAAATAATCATAAATCCAAGGAAAATAACACCAATTGCAGTAATTCCGAGTAGTATATTACGCATTCCTAATAATTTTGCCTTACGGTGGCCTTTTTTTGCCAAAGAAACACCTTGGTTGATGTATTTTTTCATATAAATAGAATTCTTAGAATTATACCACTATTTATGGTATAACATATGTATATGTTTTTCCAAAAAAAACCAAAAATAAATACAGATGAACAGAAAATAGAACACTTCCTTACTCGAGGTGTTGAAGCTGTTTTTCCAAACAAATCTTTTATAGAGGCACGACTGAAAAAAGGTGAACGCCTCACTATTTATTTAGGTGTTGATCCTACAGGACCAACACTTCACATAGGGCATCTTGTCCCTATTCGTAAACTTGCCGAGTTTCAAAAACTTGGTCATCAAATAGTTTTTTTAATTGGTGATTTTACTGCCACTATTGGTGATCCAGATAAAAATTCTGTGCGTAAGCCACTGACTCGAGAGGAAGTACGTTCTAATCTTAGAGAATATAAAAAACAAGTTTCTCGATTTATTGATTTTACTGGTTCAAACAAAGCACTTTTTAAATTTAATTCAGAATGGCTTGGAAAAATGACATTTAAAGATGTTCTCGAACTTTCGTCTCTTATGACGGTGGATCAGATGCTTAAGCGGGATATGTTTAAAAAACGTATAGAAGAAGAACGACCGATTTATATTCATGAATTTATGTATCCTCTTATGCAAGGATATGACTCTGTAGCACTCGATGTAGATGGGGAAGTGGGCGGAAATGATCAGACATTTAATATGCTTACCGGCCGTGATCTTTTGAAGCAAATCAAAAACAAAGAAAAGTTTGTGATAGCAATGAAGCTTTTAACAGACCCAACTGGAAAAAAGATGGGTAAAAGTGAAGGGAATATGGTTTCACTCGATCAAACTCCAGAAGACATGTTTGGAAAAGTGATGAGTTGGTCAGATGAAATGATAGCTTCAGCATTTGAAATTGTCACTGATGTTTCAATCGATACGCTTTCAGATATTAAACACAAACTACAGTCTGGTGAAAATCCAAAACACCTCAAGGTGCAGCTCGCTTCAGAAATTGTAAAACTATGTTTTGGAGAAAAAGAAGCACAAAAGGCTCATATTAATTTTGAAAACACTTTTTCAAAAGGAGAAGTTCCTGAAGATATACAAGAGGCGAGTGGTGGAAAAGCATGGATTGATATCGCAATAGAACAAAACCTTGTCGAATCAAAAGGTGAGTTTCGAAGATTGGTAGAAGCGGGTGCTGTATCAGAAATGAATACAGGGGAAAAAATTACTGACCCACATACTGTTGCAGTATCGGGTGTATATAAACTAGGGAAGCGACGATTTATTAAAATCATCTAAAACAAAAAACCGCAAAAGCGGTTTTTTGTTATTTTCTATCTCGACTAGCTTCGAGCGAAATGAGAGAGTACACTCTTTCATTTCCGAGGAGTGACGTCGAGACAAGAGGTAATCCTCTTACCACTCTTCCTTGTCTGTAAATTCCTCATCTTCAAGCTCTACCTCAGGATCTTCTTCGTCTTCTGGAAATTCCTCCTCATCTTCCTCTCCAGGAACCTTCTCTTTCTTAGGTTTTTTGTCTTCAAGAAGTGGGTCAAACATAAGTGGGTCGTCAATATCAGTAACCGCAATACCATCTACATCTGCCTCTACTTCCACCTCCTCATCCTCACCTTCGATATGAAGACCTGGACCAAGCTTATCTGGGTCAATTTCTCCATCATCACCATCGGCTTCGTCCATAACTTCTAAAGGGTCTCTTACTTCATCTTCATTATCATTAGTGACCATGCTTTTTGAAATATAATATAGTAAATGTACTTAAAGTGACACATGTTCATTTTAAGTCTCCATATTTGTATCAGATATTGAATATTTTGCAAATAAGAAGTGTGTGGACATCTAACGTTTGATTGCGCAATGAGTTAGTCCTATCGCAATCGCATCAAATTCATCATCTGAAGTGATGGGTTTAGGGAGAGATATGAGTCGAGGTACCATCTCCATAATCTGTCGTTTGTCACTTTTTCCATATCCAGTCACCGCCACTTTGATTTCAGGAGGACTGTATTCACAGACACTCAGGTTGTATGTTCCTGCAATAAAGAGGATAACTCCGCGAGCTTCAGCGACAGGGATCACTGTTTTTTGATTTGAACTAAAGAAAAGTTTTTCAGTTGCAAGTTCGGTTGGTTTGTATAGTTCAATAACATCTTTTATTTTATTTCCAATAAGACGAAGTCTTTCGTGGTGGGGGAGTTTTGCAGATGTTTTAAAACACTCAGAATAGAGAAGTGTTTCTTTACCCCGCCCTTCTTTTTGGATTATGGCGAGCCCTAAGCGTTCAAACCCTGGGTCGATGGATAAAAGTATCATAAAGTAATTTTACCATAAGAAAGTTATAGTTATTTGTCGCACGGAAACAAAATGATTTTAAAAGAGCATTCGCAGACTTTTGTTAGAAATGCCAGAACTTTCTGCTAGACCGTGAGCACCAAGTCCTGTACTCAGGACCGAAGCGAAGCGAGTCTGCGGAAGGTCAAAGAAAGTGCGCGGCATTTCTCAAAAGACGAGGACGCTCTTTTAAAATTACTTTTGTTGGATTTTATTCGGCGTTTGTATAGACATTTTGCACCTCATCATTCTCTTCCAACTCATCAATCAAGTTGCCCAATTTCTCCCCATCTTCGTCAGAAAGGGGAATGTGAGTTGAAGCACTCCAGCTCATGTCACCGCCTCGCTCAAAGGCCCAAGTGACTGATCCAATGCCTGCAAGTGAAAAGCCATGCTTTGATAAAATGAACTTTACTTCCTGTGCAGCTTTGTTCCGGTTTGAGGTTAAAGCCTCGATTACAATACCGCATCCACCCGGACCATAGGCTTCGTAGGTGATTGACTCCATTGCCTCACTTGGCTCCGAAGATTTTTTGATTGCACGTTCAATAATGTCGTTTGGTACGTTTTCTGATTTTGCTTTTTCAATAGCAGTGCGCACACCAGGAGATGAGATGTTGCCTCCGGCTACCTTCACCTCCGCAGTAATAAGACGAACGAATTTACTAAATACCTTAGACTTTTGCCCATCAGTCTTTTCTTTCTGTCGTTTAATTTTTGACCATTTGTTATGTCCTGACATATATATGTAGAATATAGAAATTGGATGGAAGAATCAAGAGTGTGTTAAATGCCGACGGGGTTACCGTCGGCATTTGAAGCTAATGTTTTTGAAACCAGAAACCAGGGACGCCGTCTGCCGTACCTCCAAACGTAAAGGTTTCGCCACTTAAGTGGCCGTATATATGCTCAAGTGTGAGTGTCTGGTTGTGCATACAATTAAGCACTTGATCTGAACTCACTTCCTTAATAGCAGTAACTTTGTAAAAACCAGAGCCAGTTTCCCCAGACTCCACAACAAGAGTAAGGAATATTGTAAAAAGGTTTTCAGTGAGCAGTTGTCGCTTCCACCGAACTATATCACCAACTTTAAATTGTTCGTACTCCACAGGCACCTCTACTTGAAATCTATCAAAACAAGGCACGATGTCAACTTAAAGAATGGTAGGAGGAGTCAATCCAAGGTGCTTATATCCAAGCTCCGTCACCGTGCGTCCGCGAGGTGTGCGGTCAATAAACCCGATTTGCATCAAGTATGGCTCATTAAATTCTTCAATTGTTGCTTCTTCTTCAGAGAGTGATGAGGCGATGGTGTTGAGTCCGACAGGACCACCTGAAAATTTATGAATGATGGTCTCGAGGATTTCTCGGTCAGCTGCAGTGAGACCGACCACATCGACTCCAAGAAGCTCAAGTGCTTGATTGACTGATTCGAGTGAGAGTTCGGTGTTGTGTACTTGAGCAAAGTCTCGAGCACGTTTCAAAAAGTAGTTGGCAGTACGAGGAGTAAAACGACTTCGTTTGGCGATTTCTTGTGCGCCTTGAGGGTGAATAGTGACTCCGAGGATTCCTGCAGAACGTTCCACAATCTTTTGTATCTCTTCGTCTGAATAAAATTCAAGCTTATGAATACCACCAGAGAAGCGAGAACGAAGAGGAGAGGAGATCATCGCGATTCGGGTAGTCGCTGCAATGAGTGTAAACGGAGGAAGTTCGAGCTGTATCGTACGAGCACTGGGACCTTTGCCGATGATGATATCAAGTGAGCCCGACTCCATGGCAGGGTAGAGGATTTCTTCAATTGTTTTATTGAGTCGATGTATCTCATCAATAAAGAGAATATCTCCCGGTGAGAGGTTTGTGAGGATGGATGCAAGATCACCCACTTTTTCGATAGCAGGTCCTGATGTAGTTTTCATTTGTACACCAAGCTCTTTTGCAATGAGGTGAGCGAGAGTGGTCTTACCGAGCCCAGGGGGGCCGTAAAAAAGGATGTGTTCTGGTGGGTGATTTCTCTGTTTTGCGGCAGTTAAAAGGATGTGTAGATTTTTTTTAATTACATTTTGTCCGATGTAGTCATCCCATTGTGACGGACGAAGCGTAGTATCAAGAAAGAGGGAATCATCGGGCTGTTTGAGGGGTTGTTTCGGGGTACTTGACATAAAATTTATTCTATGATAGACTCCTAGATGAATAAGCACTGTGTCTTTTGCGCTCGATGTGCTTATTTTTTTGTTCCAGGAAATAAATCTCTAAGCGACTGGGCCCTTACGGGTTTACGAGTGTATCCTGCGAGGACGTTCTGGGTAACATTTCGGTGTTATCTGTGACTATCCTTTGCGAATCACTTAGCTTTTGGTATAGATATTAAAAGTGTCGCTTAGAGATTTATGTTCTGGAACTCTATTGTTTCAACAATACAATGACAACATCCCGCAAGGAGATGTTGTTTTTGTATCTGCATATAATTATTCACAATTATAGAGCCTGCGCAAGTATTTTTCTCACTACAACTCTAAAAAAAATGAGTGGCAACTAGGTATAATCCGCAACTTAATATAAATATATTTTTTTAGCTTCCCAAAAGTCTCCAGCGAGCACTTTTGGCTGTCCTCGGGTCTGAGTTGTCAAGAAGGAATGCCTTGACAACACCGGCTCAGACCCTCCGGAGGCTAAAAATATATATTTATATTAAGTTGTTACGTATCTACTTTAATTTTTTTAAACTCAACAGTGTAGATAAAGTGATTTTGGAGATTTTATGCTTCCATGTCGACAACACGAGATAATTCGTCGAGCGTTGTAATCCCTTGAAGTATTTTTATTACCCCGTCTTGTTTGAGGTCGAGGATACCTTGCGGTGCTGCTGCTTTTTTAATCTCTCGTTCACTTAAATTTTCGTTGATTACTTTTTCAATCTCATCTGTCATACGGATGGCTTCGTGGATGCCGATACGCCCCTTGTATCCGGTGTTGTTACAGTGCTCACATCCTACTGCTTCAAAATAATGTTCGGTTTGGACCCCTTCGATTTGAGTTTTATCAACCACTGTTTCAAGTGCGTCGGTAATTATTTTTTTATCTTTTTCATCAATCGGTATTTGTTTTTTACATTCCGTGCAAAGCGTTCGGACGAGACGTTGCGCCATTGCTATATTGATAGCTGAAGAAAGTGTTTTTGGATTTACACCGAGATCTACGAGACGAGGGAAGGTGCCTGCTGCATTGTTGGTGTGAAGTGTTGAAAACACCAGGTGTCCAGTGAGTGCGGCATTGACTGAAGTCTCCGCAGTTTCTTTGTCACGGATTTCTCCCACCATAATAATATCTGGGTCTTGGCGAAGTGCTGAGCGAAGTCCCTCGATAAAGGTGTAGTTTTTCTTTTCATCTGTCTGTGTCTGTACGATACCAGGAAGATGGTATTCGATCGGGTTTTCAATAGTGATGATTTTTGTTCCCGGTACGTGCACCTTTTTCAAGAATGCATACAGGGTTGTTGTTTTACCAGACCCTGTTGGTCCAGTGTTGAGGATCATTCCGTTTGGACGCTCGATCTCATGCATGAGGATTTTAAGAAGGTGATCGTTGATACCAAGCTCTGAAAGTCCCACAGAAATTGCATCAGGGTTCAAGACTCGAAGCACCACCGACTCGCTGTATGCTCCCGGAAGAAGTGAGGTACGGATTTCAATCTCTGTATTTGAAAGTTTAATACTAAAGCGTCCGTCTTGTGCACCACCGACATTGAGTTTGAGGTTTGAGATAAGTTTGATACGAGAGAGGAGAAGTTTGAATGTTTCAAGATCAAACTCAACAATATCAGTCAGTACTCCATCAAGACGATACCGGAGACGCACATACTCCTCCTCTGGTTCGAAGTGTACATCGGATGCTTTGATTGCAATCGCTCCCGCAAGGATAATCTCGAGGATACGAGAGATACGATACGCTTTTTTCATCGAGAGCACCTCGTTGATGAGTGTGGCTACATCTGCAGTGGTGTGTACGGATGAAAGAAAATCAGTGATTTGGTCATTTGAAATATCAAGCGCACCACCTTTTGTTTCAAAAGAAAACGAAAGATCTTTGTAACGAGACCACACCTTTTCGAGGCTCGTATGAGAAACCATAAAAAGGTCAACACTATTTCCTTTGCCTTCTATTTTCTTAATGATCGCTTGAGCTTGTGTGTTTTCAGGAGAGAGGACAGCTACAGATACTTTTTTATCAACCACACTAAAGACAGCGAGGGACGCTTCGCGAGCTTCGAGCTCCGATACATACCGGAGTGCATCGATATCAATCGGCACCACGGTGAGATCGAGGTAGGGGAGGCCGAGACGTGACGCCATGGTTTGCGCGAGATGCTCTTCTTCTTGTTTTCGAAGCAACGCTACTCGCTTGTCTTGTTTATCTTCATCAAAATCGATAGTCATACGTATAGTATAGAGTAAAATGCTACAAAAGGCATGTGTAGAGCAGCAAAAAAGTATCCTCCGTGCTATTGACAAGTATGCTATAAATGGTGTATAATATACACCGGAAGGACGTATCCCAAATCCGTCCAAATTCTTTCCAAGGAGCTCAATATGAGCAAGATTTTTCGTCCGATGGTAATTCTGTGGCTGACCCTGGTTTTCTCTTTTCCGGCGCTTGCGCTGAATGAACGGAAAAATGGTCCGTGCTGGGAAGAGACCCGACCGGCCGATCCTGTTGGCTGCCTTGCGCAGCTCGACAAGACGATTATCCTTATCAAAGCGGAAATCGAAGAGGAGAAGGTTGTGTTGAATAAAAAGAAGCTGGAGACCGATCTGAAGCTTCTGAAGGTTGACCACAAGCGGATTGAACAGCAAACTAAGGAGAAATACCTCTCGCATCGTCGTGCGGTGCAACGGCAGGAGCGGGAAAACCAAGCAGAAGGGAATGCGGACATTTCGTGTCCAGAGGGACAACATGTTCGTGTCTACAACACTGGCCACCTACTTTACAGCAGGTGGCAAGCGTTCAATCGGGTGACGGTAATCAATACCCATCCATTTACGTTGCGAATTTCGGCTATCGACCCGAACCGCAACAAATCGGGGCAAATCCTTGATTTGCCCGCCGGGTGCACCGTCACCTTGTCTCGCTCGATTGTCCCATTTCTTGAAACTGGGTATAGTGGTGTGCGGTTTTCGTACATCGCTCAGCCAGTTGACGGGAACGCGGCGGGCAAGATCGCTCGCTCCCAAGAGTTTTATCTGTATGGTGGCAACAGCTACCAGCAGATGAACACTTCCGTTTGGGAAATCAGGTTTTATTAGTCACTTCGGTGACCTTCAGGGTCCGGCATACGCCGGGCCCTTTTTCTATGCTAAAATACTGTCATGAACGAACGTAAAACACTCCACAACCTCCAGGAAACACAAGATTTTGCAAAAGAATTTGTAAAAAACCTTGGTCCACAAGAAAACAAAGCGACAGTGCTCGGGCTCTACGGCGACCTCGGAGCAGGGAAAACTTCGTTTACCCAGGGCTTAGCTCAAGCGCTCGGTGTGTCTGATACAGTGGTGAGTCCTACATTTGTAATCGAAAAAATATACACACTTGAAAATCAAAAGTTTTCTCACCTTATTCACATCGATGCATATCGTATTGAAAAGTCCGACGAGATGCTTCGTCTTGGTTGGGAAGAGATTATCGCAAACCCTCACAATCTTATCGTTGTTGAATGGCCGGAATTGATCGCTGATATTATGCCAGAGCATGTTAAAGTCAAACTTGCACATAGTTCAGAGGTGGAACGTGAGATTACAATAGAATATATTCATGGCTAAAAAAGAAACACATAAAAAAACTCTGGTGTTACTCGACGCTCACGCCATCTTGCATCGTGCCTACCATGCACTTCCAGACTTCATGTCGACAAAAGGGGAGCCGACCGGGGCGTTGTATGGTTTTTGTACACTCCTCTTGAAACTCATCAAAGATCTCAAACCAGATTATATTGCGGCATGTTTTGATCTACCTGAACCTACGATGCGACATGAAGTATACGGTGGATACAAAGCAGGACGAAAAGAAACAGACGAAGCACTTGTGGTACAGCTTGAGCGTGCAAAAGATATTTGTGTGGCATTCAATATTCCCATCTACTCATCTCCCGGTTTTGAAGCTGACGACATGCTCGGGACTATTGTCGAACAAACAAAAGAACAAAAAGATCTCGATGTGGTGATCGCATCAGGGGATATGGATACACTTCAGCTCGTCTCTGGTACCAAGGTGCGCGTGTATACACTCAAAAAAGGTATCAAAGATACGATTGTGTACGATGAGGATGTGGTCAAAGAGCGTTTTGGTTTTGGTCCAGAGCTTTTGCCAGATTACAAAGGTCTTCGAGGAGACCCATCTGACAACATCATCGGTATTTCAGGGATTGGTGAAAAGACAGCAGAGATTTTGATTTCAAACTTCGGCTCGATTGAAGAAATGTATCAGGTGCTCGAAAGAAGCCCTGAAAAGTTTGAAAAAGTGGGTATAAAAGGCAAAACTTTGGAGAAGATACAGGGAGGAAAAGACGAAGCACTTTTTTCAAAAATGCTCGCTACGATCAGACGGGATGGGCCGATACATTTTACACTTCCGGAAACTGAGTGGATCCCCGGAGTTGATCAAGAAAAAATCACCAACTTTCTTTCAGAGTTAGATTTTCGAGCACTGAAAGGTAAAGTTGCTGAAGCGTTTTCATTTACAGTGTCCGAAGAATACACCGAAGCATCACCGGAGGACGTGAGAAAAGCTTCATTGATGTTTTGGGTGATTGATTCAAACAAAACAAATCCAAGTATAGATGATTTGCTTTCATATACCCGCACAAAAACAATCACCGATGCGATACAAGCTCTCGAGAAAATTATCGCTGACCAAAACCTTACGTATGTCTGGGAAGAAATAGAAAAACCGCTTATGTCGATTACAGACCAGATGCGAGAAGTGGGTATTCAGGTGGATGTTGCGGTACTCAAAAAACTTTCAGAAAAACACCATAAAACGCTCGCTGAGCTCGAAGCTAAAATCTGGAAAGAAGCGGGAGAAGAGTTCAATATTGCCTCACCAAAACAGCTCGGTGAAATTCTTTTTGTGAAAATGGGTATTTCAATTAAAGGTCAAAAGAAAAATGCTTCAGGAGGATTTTCAACAAAAGAGTCTGAGCTTGAAAAGATGAAAGAAGAGTATCCGATAGCGGGGTACGTGCTCGAGTATCGTGAGCTCGCAAAACTTTTAGGAACATATATCGATACGATACCTCAGATGGTGGACGGGGGAGGGCGACTCCATGCGAGCTTTTTACAAAATGGAGCAAGTACTGGACGTATGGCATCGGCAAACCCAAACCTTCAAAATATTCCAAACAAGACAGATATTGGTCGCGAGATTCGCACCGCCTTTGTAGCAAAAAAAGGAAGTGTGCTCATGGCATTCGACTACTCTCAAATCGAGCTTCGTATCGCTGCGTTTCTATCGAGCGATCAAAAAATGATTGAGATTTTTAAAAACGGTCAGGATGTACATACAGAAGTAGCAAGCCGTGTGTTTGGTGTGAAGCCAAGCGAGGTGACCAAGACGATGCGATCTCATGCAAAGACAATCAACTTCGGTGTGATGTATGGTATGGGAGTAAATGCACTCCGAGCAAATATGGGAGTAGGTAAAGAAGAAGCTCAAGAATTCTTGGATGGATATTTCAACACTTTCTCAGGACTTGCTGAATATTTAGAAAAAGTAAAACGAGAGACTGCTCAGAAAGGGTACACTGAGACATTTTTTGGGCGACGACGATATTTCCCAGAGATACATTCAAAGCTTCCGTTTATGAAAGCTCAGGCTGAGCGCATGGCTATCAACGCGCCAATACAGGGAACAGAAGCGGATGTAATCAAACTTGCGATGATACATATAGACCAATATCTCAAAAAAGAAAAGCTTGATACAAAAGTACATCTACTTTTGCAGGTGCATGATGAGCTTGTGTATGAAGTTGAAAAAGATGTGGTAGAAAAAATCGCTCCTGCGATTAGGCAACTTATGGAAAATGTGATTGATCCGCAAAAGACAGAGGGGGTTATTTGTGTCGCCAATGCTTCGGTGGGGGATAATTGGTCTCATATGATTTCTCTATAATATGCTCTACTTTTTATACGGTACAAATACAATAGAATCTCGAAAAAAGCTCCAGGCGCTTTTGGCGTCTTTGGCGAAAAAAAGACCAGATGCTGAAGTGTTTCGACTCAAAGAAGATAACTGGAATGAAGGCACATTTCAAGAGCTTTTGAATGCGCAAGGGTTGTTTGATCAGAAATACATCGCGGTGCTCGATGGGCTACTCGAATACAAGGAGTCTACCTCACTCGTCGAAGAGAGTATAATAGCGATGCAAGAGTCGGCTCATGTGTTTTTGATGATTGAACATAATCCTGCGAAAAAAATAGTAGAGACGGTGGAGAAACATGCAGAAAAGACGCAAGAGTTTGCATTGCCTGAAAAGAAGAAAGAATTTTTTAATACCTTTGCACTCGGAGATGCGCTCGGGAGTAAAGATAAAAAGTCTTTGTGGGTAGGGTACCTAGAGGCACTAAAAGCAGGAGTGAGTGCAGAGGAGATTTGCGGAGTGCTTTTTTGGCAAGTAAAAAACATCACACTTGCAATGCATACAAAGAGTACAAGTGAGTCCAAACTTTCTCCTTTTGTGGATTCGAAAGCGCGAAAGTTTGCAAGGAATTTTACCAAAGAAGAATTACAAAAAATCTCTGGCGCTTTGGTAGATGCGACAGAGAAGGTGAGAAGTGGAGAGGGAGAGATGGAGGTGCTGCTTGAGAGGGTGGTGCTTGCTATATAAGGTAATCCCGCCAAGGCTCACTGAGCTTGGCGGGATAATGATCAGATAATCTCAGTGTATCGAGGTTGGTTGACTTGAGTCTCGAGAATTTTAACCTGATCCCGCACTCTCTCCAAGAGCTCTCTCATGCTTTCTGGTTCTGGTTCTGAGATCGCCTGCACAACATTTTGTCTCGCCAGAAGAACTCGAAGCCCTTCTTTGCGGCTTTCTTCGTCGAAATTATTTGTCATTAAACTGCTCCTAAAACTAGATTAGCAGTTTTTGAGGAGAAGTAAAGGTTGGACAAATTGTTATTTTCTGATATATTTTGAAGGTTCCCAAAAGACTTTATGGTCAAGAATATTTTACTCGCCGTCGCTCGTAAAATTTCCCGACCCGGCCTCAACTGTTTCGCTTGGTAGCGAAACATGTTTGCGGCTCACAAAAGTCATTAATAAATCAAAGCAGTTTGATTTATTAAAGCTTTTGCGCCCGTAGCTCAGTCGGTAGAGCAGCTCCCTTTTAAGGAGATGGTCGCAGGTTCGATTCCTGCCGGGCGCACCAGACAAAAAATCCCATCAGTTTGGGATTTTTTGCTACTGGTGCGCGACGGAGACATGTTTTTGTAGTAGCAAAAACGGTCGAGTCGTGGGCCGAAGGAAATTTCAATTCGACGGAATTGAAATTATCCAAAGTGCACCATTCTTATAAACAACTTGGTGCCTAAAAAAATCCCATCAGTTTGGGATTTTTTCTATTCACATAGATTGGTAAAGTAAATTTTAATTTTACAACGGCAAATCAAATGCAAATGCTCCTGCGCCGAGGAACATCAAAGAAAGGGCGACAAGACCGAGGGTTGTGCGGAGGTTTGCCTCTGTTCTGTTGAAGGTGCCAGCTTGTCGTTCGAGAAATGATTCAGCGATAAGAAGTGCAATAACACCGATCAACGCACCCTGGGTATAGAGTCCGAGTGTGACAAGAATCACAGCAATCATTTCAGCAAACGCTACGTATTTATAAGGTTTTTTAAAACGAGCTTTTGCAATCAACGCAAACTGGTACGCAAGTACCAAGCGAAGAAGAAAATGGGCGAATAATGCGAACGTAAATAAGTTTGGGAAAAGTGATAGCATAGATATATAGTATCAGGTATAGTGGTGTCATGAAAAGGGAAAATACACGAGATGTGCGGATACTGCTTCATAATATACGCAGTACTCATAATGTCGGATCACTCTTTCGGACTGCAGATGCGGCGGGGGTTTCTCATATCTATATTTCAGGATACACTCCCACACCACTTGATCAGTTCAATAGAAAAAGAAAAGATATTGCCAAAGTGGCGCTCGGTGCTGAGGATAGTGTGAAGTGGAGTAAAGCAGGAAATATAAAAAATCTCATCGCCCAATTAAAAATCGATGGTTTTTCTGTGGTTGCACTTGAGCAAAGCAATACTTCGGTGGATTATAGAAAGGTAAAAATTGGTAAGAAAATTTTGATGATTGTGGGTAATGAGGTAAAAGGAATGTCGTCAGAGCTTTTGAAATGTGCGGATGTGGTGGCAGAAATCCCTATGAAAGGGGAGAAAGAGTCGCTCAACGTATCTGTAGCTTTTGGGATTGCATTGTTCCAATTATTAAAAATTTAGAAATTACCCCTAGGGTGGCCCTAGGGGTAATTTTTTTCTGTTTTTTAGTATTTAATTACTTGAGTGACCGGTTTGCCGTCTTTGTCGTAGAGAATCACCGTTTCTTTTCGGTATTTCCAGAGCGGTTCACTTCGTTTGAGGTATACGTACCAGTTTGTACCCCAGAAATCTTTATCGTTTTTGTGATTTGAAATACAGTACGGATAATTTATTTTTTCAGTCAAAAATGCTTGGCACTCCCATGAGTATGAGTTTGGAAGTGGGTCGGGGATACGGCATGACCCGAGAGAGTTGATCAGGTCAAAACAATTATCATTTACAAGTCGTTTTGGAATCGATGACTGATCTTCGTCTCGTGGTGCAGGACAGTTTGTCCATACTCCTGGGTAAAAAGTGGTGTATTGTGAGAGGTATCCTGAACATTTATTTACTTTAAATCCATATCCAAGTGGAGAGCGTCCGGTGACTACATATGCGTGTTCTCCTGGGTTCAAGAACACATCTTGCTCAGTGTTTTGTTGTCCAGAAAAGTAAAGGTATGTGCTTTGAGGGATAACTACACTTTGGTTTGTTGAGGTGCTTACGAGTCGCCATCCGGTGATGTTGATAGGTTCTTTGTTTCCGTATTCTGCATAGATGTCGACATACTCAGCTGATGCATCTGACGAAGGGTTTACATACATTGAAATCTTGCCTTTGTAAGGTGAAGAATTTTTCCGTTCATTTTCTCGAGCAATTTCTTGTTGAAGTTGTTCGGTTTTATATTTTGTTTGGGCGAGATTGTATTCGATTTCGCTTTGAGTGAGCTGGCGCTCAGAGGGTGAGGGTATGGTGGAGCCACTTTGTCCGAGAGGTTTTGCATTTTTTGCACCACCAAAAATCATAAGTGCGAGTACGGTACATATTAATACTAAGCCCCAGTCCCATTTCATAATGTAGAACATGTATGTTTGGCAAATTTCGTTGTTAGACTTCAAAAAATAATTCTCACCTTACGACAAGTAAGGCTCGCATTATTTTTCTTGTCTGCCTAGAACTTTACCTAAACATCCATGTTCTCTCTAGTATAACACTTTTCAGTTTTGATGGATGCTACAAAAATGTGCACTTCTTCCTCCGATAATTTTTCGTGTGATGATGCCTGAGCAGCCTTTTTTAAGACAAGATTGTTTTGTCCGTCTGTATGCTTTATGTGAGTTTTGAAAACCACCACGCTCACCGTAGATGTTTCGATAATCAGACATCGAATCACCGCCGAGCTCGATACCTGTATGGAGGACATCAATCATTGCAGAAAATATTTTTTTAATTTCATTTGAGGTGAGGGTGTGTACCTTTCTTTCGGGATGTACATCGGACATCCAGAGGATTTCATCAGAATAAATGTTACCGATACCAGCAACTACTGTTTGATCCATAAGCACGGTTTTGATAACACCCTTTGGTTTTTTAGAAAGTTGAGTGGTGAGTGTCTTTGGAGTAAGGTGTGAAAGTGGCTCAGGGCCAAGGTTTTGGAGGTCTAGGTGAGTATCTTTTGTATCTGTCTTAAACAAAGTCACTTTTGCAAATTTTCTCATGTCAGAAAATGCGAGCGTTTTTCCGTTGGAGAGAGAAAGGGTGAAGTGGATAAATTGATTAAAGGGATCTTTCAGTAAACTGTCTTCTGTTGCAATCCATTTTGTATTATCGAAAGAGTACTTTCCATACAAAAGATGCCCTGTCATTTTCATATGGATCAGGATTGTCTTGTTGTTGCTCAAGTGAATTAAAATATTTTTTCCTCGACGCTCAGCATTTAGAAACTTTTCACCCACCACTTCTTTTTTAAAACTCTCAAAAAACTTTTTGTTTTTAATGGTGTTTTGAGCGACGCTTTTTGTGTTTACAAAATAATCCGACCATACATCGGTGATAGTAAGGCGGGGGAGGACTTCATTAAGACCTTTTACGGTGGTGGTGACTTCGGGGAGTTCGGGCATGGAAATATATATACGAATATGCGAATAATACAAATCTACGAATGAATACGAATAGATGCATTTATTCGCAACCATTCGTAAGTATTCAATTCGTTAATTCGTATGTTTATCTTAACATTTTAAGTGCTGAGCGGATTTTTTCTTGGGTTGTTTCGCCGGATGCTTTTTTTAGTGCTTCGCGAGCGTCTTTTTCTGAGTAGCCGAGAGATTTGAGAGCTTCGAGGGTATCATCGTCTTCATGGTGATGAGTGTGTCCAGGTGATGTTTCTGGTGCCTTTCCTTTGAGTTCGAGGACGATTTTTTCGGCATTCTTTTTTCCGATACCTGCTTGTTTGGTGAGATGTCCTGCATCATTATTGTTGATTGCATACGAGAGGGTATCGAGTGATGCTACAGAAAGTATGGCAAGAGCAGACTTTGGTCCGATGCCTGAGACGGTGAGCAGGAGCTCAAAATAGTCGAGCTCTGCTTTACTTCGAAAACCATAGAGGTCGAGTGCGGTTTCACGAACTGCAAGGTAGGTAAAAAACTCAACTTCTTTTTCTGCATCGAGTCCTCCGAGGGTTGTGTGCACTTTATATCCGACACCTCCTACGTCTACCACCACAGCTTTGAGGTCTTGCCAGACTATTTTGCCTTTTATGTATCCGATCATAAGGGTATTATACAGGATTTTAGAAATTATTTTTATAAATAAAAAAGCCTCTTTTTAAATAATTTAAATAAAGAGTCTTTTTGATTTATCTCATACGTATGAGAATTTATTATTGCAAAATTTTTTAGTATGCAATATTTAGACGAAAAAGAACAACGGGGTTTGGTTTTGGGTTTACTTTCGGTAACGATTGACGAAATCAATTATGTCGCCGAGAGGAATGCTCACATCCCGCCAGGATTGTGCAATAAGGTGAGTTTCTGTGAGGTGTTGCGAGTGGCGTATTTCTTGAGCTACAGGTTCTGGGAGCCTTAATCGCGTAGCATATTCGGCTACACGATCAAGGTTAAGACCTGTAACCGCAAGAAAAGTGTCCTGGCGAAGGAAGGTCAAGGTAATGATTGTGCCACTCTCTTTCCACTTCAAGCTGTATCGTATAGTGCCTTTTTGAGAGGTTATTCGTTTAGGAATGGGTCCTCCCGGGTTTGAGTTGTTGTGCCGTATGAGAGCAGCTTCGTATGCTGTTTGCAGTGTTGCCTCAATTCTGATATGTCGTGTGAAGTGTCTTCTGAAGCCAACTTTTTCTGTTTCAGTTATCCTGGACTGAAATTCGAGAGGGTGGAAACCTCCTCGTGCACAAGTGGCTTTGCAAAAAAGCTGAAGGGCCTCTAAAGAGGGTACTTTCAGTTGCTTAAATGTTGTGTACGTCGTCACATCTACCTCTTTCTGTGCTGGGGTTACCAGCTGTTTTCTGTTAGTATATAAGCACAATATAGATAGTATGTCAACCTTTGATTTTTCCTTATTTATATGTATTATGTAATTCATGCCAATCATCAAATCAGCTAAAAAAGCCCTTCGCTCATCGAAACGAAAGAAGATGTTTAATCTTCGAAAGAAGGATCAGGTATCTAAAAGTGTAAAAACACTTAAAAAACTTATTTCAGAGAAAAAAGTTAAAGATGCTGAAAAACTCTTTCCTCAGGTGCAAAAGATAATTGATAAAGCTGCTAAAACAGGTTTGATCAAGAAAAATGCAGCGTCTCGAAAGAAATCTCGATTGAGTGCAATGGTTACAAAAGCAAAATAATAATTATGAATTTTTGCTTCGATGTCGCATCTCGAAAGTAAGAAAGGTCACCCTCTTCCTACTTTACTCGAAGCTAGTCGAAATAAACACAAAAAATCACTTCCTACAGGGAGTGGTTTTTTGTTATACTGATACTTTGACATGAAAAAAGTATATTTTCCGCATCTTGATGGGCTTCGATTTTTTGCATTTTTTGTGGTACTTGTGTCACATCTCAGTATTTTCACAGGCTTTACGGGACAGTACTATAGTCCGATTAGAAAACTATTTCTCACACATGGGGACCTCGGGGTAACTTTTTTCTTTACCTTGTCTGGTTTTTTGATTACATACTTATTGTTACAAGAAAGGGATTCGAAAGGGGATGTATCTTTGAAGCATTTTTATATTCGTCGAGGACTTCGCATTTGGCCTGTATATCTCGTGGTGATACTGTGCGGTTTTTTTATTTTCCCATATCTCATCGACAGTCCACTCGCACTTTCTTTAGAAGCGCCACTGTCGCGGTTGCCTGCATATATTTTCTTTCTTGGTAATATTGATTTGATTTATGTGGGATACGCATCGGTTATTATTGGGGTGCTGTGGTCGCTTGCGGTTGAGGAGCAGTTTTACCTCATTTGGCCCGCAACATTTAAGTATATTAAGATTTCTCGAATGCCGTGGATACTGGGAAGTGTCATCGTTGCTTCTTTTGTATATCGGTTTATTCACTGGGAAAATTATGAGATTATCCGGTACATGACATTTTCTGTTTTCTCGGATCTCGCTATCGGTTGTCTCTTGGCGTATCTCGTATTTTTCAAGAAAGGGTTTGTAGAATTTTTTGAGAGGTTGCCTCGGTGGGTGATACTGGTCAACTACATTTTAGTTTTCTTTTATCCAGTGCTTCGTGGAGTACTTTCGTTTCTTATCTCAGGATGGTTCTATCATACGATGTATGCACTCGAATCAATTATTTTCTGTATATTGTTTTCCGGGATTATTTTGGAGCAATGCTTCAGTAAGAATTCATTTTTTAAATTTGGAAACAACAAAGTACTTACCTATTTAGGAAAAATATCATATGGGTTGTATGCATACCACATGGTCGCACTTACACTGGTGTTATGGGCAGGTGTTCTATTTTTTGGTTTACCGCTTGAATACAGCTCAGTAACAGTACTTCTAGGTATTTCAATTATTACGGCAGTACTGTCAGGTATTTTTGCACATCTATCGTATGTGTATATGGAAAAACCTATTTTGAAATTAAAGGAAAAAGTGGGGTATTTGAAATAAGTATGGGAAAAATAATTAAGATAAATCCGGTACATATACAACCATCGCAGGATTTTTTAAAAGCTGACACGTTAGCTTTTATTGAGGAAAATTACAAGAAAGGCTATTTAGAAAAATTACCCCCAACACCGATCGTAAGAGAAAATCCTCGTGGTGGTTATATTGCGATCGATGGTCATAATCTTCTGGCTTTTTACGCATCTTTAAATAATGAGTGTGAGGTGTATGTTGCAGAAAATAAAAATGATGGTCTTTCTGGTGATTCAGAAATGATTTCAAAAAGAAATAAGGATTTGTATGAAAAATATGATGTGGCGCTTGTTGAGGTAGATGAGTTGGTGGTGAAAGGGATAAGGTCGATAGGGGATTTGGTGAATCGTATATAATATACACGCCAGGAGTATTTCGATTCCAAACGTAAGAGCTTCGCTTTTGCTGCGAGAGCACAATAGAAAAAATCCCTTTAAAGGGATTTTTTCTATTGTGCTCTCGCCAGGAATCGAACCTGGATCGCCAGCTTCGCAGGCCAGCATTCTATCCATTAAACTACGAGAGCGGTGGTAAATACACAACAAAACTAACATAAAAAACCTAAAACCCAAAATAGATCAAGAGTTTTTCAATAAAAGGTTCAGAGTGCTTGATTTCTGGAAGGTGGACCAGGAGCTCGTCTCGGACTTCATCTGGGTTTGCATCCCCGAGTAATATGATTACATATGGAGCAATTTTCTTTGTGGTTTTGAGGAGTATGCGAGGGGAGAGTTGTTGTTCTTCGATCCAGAAAGATTCAAGGTTGCTGTAGAGATAGAATAGGTCATGCATTTTTATTCCTGTTGGAGTGAGTTCGATGTACACTGTCGATGGTTTTTTTGTGCTGTACAAGGTCAACGTGAACACACCTACAATAATAAGTATTGCAAACAAAGTATTGCCGAGGAGTACTGAGATTACCGCGAGAGTGACAGAAACAATACCAACAATCCAATACCAATCAGCACTTTTTTCTGTGTGCATATGCTCCGGTGCTTTCCAAGAAATATTCATGTATATATACTACCACAGCGTTGTTGTGTGGAAAAAGAAACTACCGTACTATACATGTATATGGAACAACTTATTTTCTTTTCAATACTCAGTTTATTTTTACTTGCTGTGTCAGGGTTTACCGCGCTTGGTGCCATTATTGGATTAGGTGCGACTCTGTTGCTGAAACGTATCATTATTAGTGTGGCGTTGTTTACACCGCTTTCATTTATTCTTGCAAATGTGTGGTTTAGGTACTCGCCACATCTCATGTCTCAGGTGTTTTATCTTATTACCTCATATGTAGGAGGTGTATTCTTATATTGGTTTTTCGCATCAGTTATTATTTGTGGTTTTTTCTTGCTTGGTCAATTTTTCAGTGTACCGCTTGCAAAAATATCTTTTGCGTTATACATGATCGCATCAGTGGTGGGGATAACGGGTATTGTGCAGGCGTTTATGACACGGACCGTTACTTATACGGTTAAAACACCTCCACAATATACAGAGCTTGTGGGTAAGCGAATCGCTCTTGTTGCAGATACGCACTTTGGCCCCGCAAACCAAGCACTCTTTGCTCGGCATGTTGTACAAAAAGTTCTTGATACTAAACCAGATGCTGTGTTGATTGCAGGAGATATGTTTGATGGTGCAGCATTTGATTTCACCGATATAGAAAACGAGTTTAAAAAATTAACCACACAGGTTCCTGTATTTTTTACACCAGGCAACCATGAGGAGTACGGCCCGTATAGTGAATTTCTTTTGAGCGCACAGCGTGCAGGTATGACAGTGCTCGTCGACAGTCAGGCGCAGATTTTTGGAGTGCCGGTATTCGGACTTAATTATCGAACAATTAAGGATCCACTTGAGGTTGAAGGGATTTTGGCTCGGGAAGGTATTACAGCATCCAATCCAGCAATCGTACTCAATCACGAACCAATATTCCATAAAGAACTTACAGATGCCGGAGTATTTTTGGTGGTCTCAGGGCACACACACGGTGGACAGGTGTGGCCAGGCAATTATATCGCACGACGAGTCTACAAAGAATATGTGTACGGGCTGGTTACTAAAAATGGGCTCAATAGTATTACTACCAACGGTATTGGAACCTTTGGTCCGCGAATGAGAACGTTTAATCGAGGGGAAGTGGTGGTGATTGAGTTTAGGTAAAACAAAAAAACCGCATATGCGGTTTTTTTGTTTTGTGCGGGAGTGGTTAGATGCGTTTAGAACTGTAGAATAGAAGGGAATTAAAAAGGAGTTAACTGTGTTTTACATAATCAACTCCTTTTGATTTTAAATTAGCTTAATTAATTCTTTCAAAATCAATTTCTTCTGAACTAACGGCCCATCTATATTTTCCAATTTCAGTAACCACTGTTGAGTAACCACGAGCTACCCTGATTAAGTCTAAACTAACAATAATCGACTCAATTTTTTCGGTTTTATACCTAAACATGGTTATACAAGTATTTGTTGATTGTTTAACTTCTTCAACAAACAAATCAGTTTGTTCTTTTGTTGGCATGAATGTAGATAGGGTGCAATCAAGGATAATTTGATGTGATTCTGAATATTTAAAAACCTCTACTTCGAATAGCAACTGAGCTAAAGTGTTTGCTATTAAACGAGATTTTTCAATTAAAGTGGTGGGAAAATCCTTACCATCATCAGAAACGAATTCTATTTTCATGGGTTTAGTCCTTCCAATATAATTTATAATATTATTAATATAATATGTAAAATAGTTGACACATTTTGACAACATTGATAGGGTAGGTCTATGGAAATAATAACTAAAAAAGAAGAAAGGGTTCTAGGGGCCTTGTATAAATTAGGTGACTCTCCGATTAGTAAAATAGCCAAAGAAACTTTACTCAATAGAACCGCTCTGTATCACACCATCGAAGAGTTATTAAAAAAAGGATTGGTAACAAAAATAACAAAAGAAAGTGGTGCTTATTTTCAACCAATTAGTTTGGTGGATTATAAAATTTGGGCAAAAAGACAAATTGAAGCCGTCTCTACTCAAACAGAACAATTAGAGAGTTGGCTCAGCACTCAAAGGAAAGAAGTCCCAACACTTCATTCTGATATTAAGTATTTTGAGGGAATAGAAGGGGTTAAAAATCTTTACGCTGATAGCTGGAGGGATAATAAAGATAAAACAATTTGTGCAATTACTGACTATGATAAAGCGTATAAGACTCTAAATGATTATTTTGAGAAAGAGTACTTTCCAGACAGAGTGTCTCATGGAGTTTCTGTTAGAAGCTTACTTCCAAAAAGTACCTCAGGAAAAAAAGATTTATCTCGTGCAAAAGAGCTTCTGAGAGATATGCGATTTTTAAATATATTTAAGGATTTAGGTATAGAAGTTAATATATACGGGTCAAAGGTTTCTATCGTTACCTTTGATGAGAAGAAACCTTCTGGAGTTATTATAAAAAACGAAATAATTGCGAAAGCATTCAAAGACATTTTCCAGTATCTTTGGAATACTACAAAAATATAGATTTTCATTGTGCCTCAAAAAGAAAAACCCCTTTCGGGGGTTCTTCTTTTTTGCGGGGAGTGTGGTTCGAAGTTGGAACCTTTTTAGTTAATAATTATCTCTAAGCTTTTAGTGTCTATATTTCCTTTGTACAAAATATGAGGTACAAATTGATATATCATAGGCTTTTCTCCTGCTAACTTCCTTTCCTTATAGTATTCTAGAGTAGCTACAGGAATCTCTTTGTAAATTGACATGCGATTAATATCAAAAGTTTCGTAATTAAGTAATGGAACTAAGGTTGGTTTACCGTCGGGATTTGTAAAGGCGACACTATTTTCTCCCAGTATCATTCCTGCAGGAACTTTAAAATAGGAACTTGGTTCAAATACAAAACCTGCATTTTCGAGATTTTTTCTCATTGTCTCTGGTTCAACTGCTGTAAAATGTAAAACATCATTCCATAGACAATCGAGCGGGGGAATCTTTGCCCCTAAAATTCTTTCTCTACCGAGATATTTTTTAGAGTGTTCGGTATAAATATCAGGTTTTGTATCTTTTAAAACATTCAATGGATACAAAATTGTTCCAGACATATTTTTTGGTACACGGTGGTAGAGATATTGCATAAGATAATTATACCAGGAAATTCTTGGTGATGAATAAAGTTAGGCGTTAGTGTTTTTTACAGGTTATTTTTTGATTTACTTGATGTCCCACTCAGGATTTGCCTCTATCCATTTTGAAATATCAGTCCATTGTAATCCATGAAAACCAAACTGATCTTTGTATACATGATCTTGACCTTCGACACTAAATATTTTCGCGACTTCTGGGGGAGCGAAATGAATACCCGCATTCTCCATAGCTTTTCGATTCCAAACACACATTGCTAAATCTTCAGGGTGGTAAGCTGCAAAGGCTCCTTCATTGGCTAATATTTTTGAGGTTTCCAGAAAATTCTTGCTCCGTAAAGAAAAACCACCGTTTCCAACTACAGTTGTATCAAAGAGTTCTCTTGGGAAATTAAATCGTGTAAACCAAAACTCATCGTGAACAAACCAGGGTGCACCAATGTAGTCATAATTCAAAAATTCATCAGTCCAGGACTGTGGGTTTAGGATAAATCCATCGTGTTGTACAAGTAGTACAAAATCAGTATCTACATACTCGATTAAATTACAAATACAAAATTTAGAAAAAGCCTCGATTGAATCAATGTGAGGTATCTCCACTTTTCTTATGTCATCAGTTGGAAGGGAAGTAAGTAGTTTAACTTCTGCAAACTCAATTTCTTTAGATGAGATATCCAGAGCTTTTCGAATTCTTTCTACATCTACACAGTCTATTCCGATAAGGGTTACGTTGGGTAATTTTTTCATTAGTACTAATTGTAGCAAATAAATACAAGGAGGTGAGAATTTCTCCCTCGAAATTCTTCATCTCGTCAGATGAAGAATTTCTGGGCACCGGACTCGCGACAAGCGCTGTTGCGCTCGTAGACCGCGAGTCCGTTCGAATCTCACCCGCAAAACTTTTAGTTTTGCTTCCTCCGCAAATCAAAAACACCCCTAAGGGTGTCTTTGATTTGCGGAGGAGGAGAGATTCGAACTCTCGATGCCTTGCGGCATGCTCGTTTTCAAGACGAGTGCACTAGACCAACTATGCGACTCCTCCATTATAACATTAAATAATATATATGTCAATCATTTGGCGAATATGACATTCAAAATACTCTTTGTTACAAGGCTTATCTTATCAGAAAAGACTAATAATGCAATCTATTAATTTTTTAGATAATGTTCTTTACAGTGACAGTTTGGACAAATAAGCTCAAGGTTTTCGAGGGTATTGTTGTTTCTGTTCCGATCTTTATGGTGAACTTGCAGTATCTCTGGAATATTAAATTCACACCTTTCACATTTTTCACCTCTCACTACAAGTAATCTTACCTTAAGAGCCTGTTGAGTTTTTACTTTATCCCTTGGTCGGTTGATCTTATACTGAATACCTGTTCTGTGGACATTTGCACAACTTCTACTACATGTTTTCTTGTGGAAAGTAGCTAAGATTAATTTCCCACAGACCACACAGGGAGCTCTCTTCTACAAGAAATACCAAAACACGCCATACTACAAAAGGCTTTTCCATTGTTTTTTAGTAATTCAGCTGGTCGTCTGTATACAAGTTTGTTACAAATTGAACAACTGGTATTTGGTGTTCTAATATATCGCTCAGCCACTAATCCAGTATACCACATGAGTAGTTAGCTTATTTTGTGTGTAACTCGTGCAATACAGGTTAGATTGCTATACAATAATACCCATGAGAACACTAGGAATAGATTTTGGATCAAAGCGTGTAGGCATTGCCCTTTCAGATGAAAGTGGTGATTTTGCTTTGCCGTACGGAGTGATCGAAAACAATGAACATTTAATACGAGAGATTCGTGAGTTGTGTACGATTAATAATGTGGGGGAAGTGGTGGTGGGGGACAGTAAAGATTTTAAAGGTGAGGACAATACGATTATGGAGCAAGTTATTCCATTTGTTGAAAAATTAAAAGAAGTGCTCGCATTGCCCGTTGAGCTTCATCCTGAGTTTATGACTTCAAATCAAGCAGAGCGTCTGCAAGGTAAAAATGATATGCTCGACGCTTCGGCAGCGGCGCTTATACTGAGTAGTTACCTTGAATTAAAAAAACATAAAGAAAGAGAACTTGTATAAAAATATGATTACTATCGACGATGTAAAAAAGGTTGAAATACGAGCAGGAAAGATTTTGTCTGCAGAAACAATCGAAGGTTCGGACAAACTCCTCAAACTCTCAGTTGATTTTGGTGAGGAGTCTCCACGAACAATTCTTTCTGGTATTGCAAAATATTTCCCTGGAGGTGAGGGTCTTTCGGGTGTTACCTGTGGTTTTGTGGCAAACCTGGAGCCGAGAGCGATGATGGGTTTAGAAAGTCAGGGGATGATACTTGCGACAAGTGGAGAGAATTTTTTCTCGCTTATGAAGTTTTCCGATGACGTACCACCTGGGTC
This sequence comes from uncultured Candidatus Saccharibacteria bacterium, assembly GCA_964369145.1. Classification (GTDB taxonomy): domain Bacteria; phylum Patescibacteriota; class Minisyncoccia; order Phycocordibacterales; family DATDWN01; genus UBA910. The sequence goes on along the minus strand of CAYJEE010000002.1, from coordinate 2,423 downwards.
ACTCGTGAAGTAGTCGTACTGTAACGGGGGACAACGTGTTGTGAAAAATACTGCCTGCATTATATAATGAATTCATAATGCAACGTCGTTTTTTAAAATTTTTTCCTCCTCCAAAATTCCTCGACCCGGATTATTCTGGCGTTTCAGTGTCTGATAATGCTATTCGTTTTTTCCAGTTTGAAAAAAAAGGACAGCGTCTTGTGATAAAAAAATATCTTGAAAGAATATTGCCTGAGGGGCTTATTGTGTCTGGTCATATTCATGAGCCACACCAAGTCGTCGACATCCTTAAAGATATAAAAAAGGAAATCAAAACTCCATACGTGAGAGTATCCTTACCTGAAGAAAAAGCGTTTTTATTTAAAACTGATGTTCCACTCGTGCCCTCAGATGATATCAGGAGTAATATAGAATTTAAACTTGAAGAAAATGTACCACTTCCTGCAAACACCCTTGCATTTGATTTTGCGGTAGTGGATCCAAAAGATCCTAAAAAAACTCATTTTGATGTCGTGGTATCAGCGATTCCTCGAGAAGTTATCGATATATATGTAGAAGTATTTCAATCAGCAGGGTTTATCCCATACTCACTCGAAATAGAATCACAGGCGATTGCGCGTTCACTGCTCACAAAACAACAGCGCGGAACGTATGTGCTTGTGCATTGTGCCCCACAAAAAGTTGGTTTGTATATTGTGAGTCACAGTATTATACATTTTACATCTACTATCTCTGTCCAAACAAAAGAAAATTTTGATTCAAACCTCATTGCTGCAGAGTTAAAAAAAGTAATCATGTTTTGGAAAAACTCTCACGTGTCGGACGATACCGAGCTCAAAGATATTGAGAGGGTCTTTGTGACAGGAGAGGGTTTTGATGAAGATTTTGCGGCGACACTCGGGGCATTGGTAAAAGCTGATGTGTCTATCGGTAATGTATGGATCAATGCATTCGATGTGCATCACACGGTACCAGAGATTTCTTTTATGGATTCAGTAAAGTATGCAGCTGCGATCGGTCTTGCATTACCGACCCATATTCTAATATAAACACCTATGTTCAACCTTATCCCTGAAACACTGAAAGAAAAAATAATCAAAGATTATACAGAGCGTCGAATAGTCGTGTGGCTTTTTGGTGTCTGTGTGCTTATGGGTACGTTTTTTATATTCTTGCTTCCGACATATACCCATGTGTTTTTTGAAGAGCAAAATACACTTGGTGATGCGGAAAGAATAAAAAATTCAGTACAGTTTAAAAAAGCCGATCAGGTCGCACAGACAATCAAAGAAACAAATACTCAACTGAAGGTACTTGAACAGGAGAATAGATCGGTAAATCCAATCAATTCAATACAGCAGATAATCAGTACAAAAAACGCAGCGATTCGTATATATGAAATCGAATACACAGAAATAAAAGCTACGTCTTCGATTGTGGTGATAAAGGGTGTTGCGGATAGACGCGATGCATTGCGTCAGTTTGTGACCAATCTAGAATCGATAAAAGGTTTTTCAAATATTGAACTTCCTGTTTCAAATTTTGTGAAAGATAAAGATATTGATTTTACTATAAGCATAACAGCATCATGAATAAACGATATTACATAAGCCTTCTTGTGCTGGTGAGCGGAATACTCCTGCTCGGTTGGGGATACTTTTTTGCGTTGCAGATGATATGGGGGAAGGCTGGCAATATTGTGATGTATAAAAATGATGTATTGCTTGCTGAACAAAAGAAACAACATGCTGAGCTGATGCTTTCTTCTTTGGAAGGTGTACAGGTGGATATCAATAACTTGCAAAACATTTTCGTCAAAAAACAAGGTGAGGTTGAGTTTATCGAATTTCTTGAGCAAAATGCAAAAGCACAAAATCTTGAGGTAAAGATAGAAACAGCATCTCTGGAATCATCGAAAGAAATGACAGAAAAAGGTGTGGAGTATTTGCGTATTCGATTTAATGTGGTGGGTACATGGGCAGGTGTGTGGGATTTTTCTCGGACACTTGAGTTGTTCCCGTATTCAGTCCATATAAACTCTCTGGCTTTTATCCGAGAAGATACAAACACACCTCCTAAAAATAAACCTGTAATATGGAAAGGTGTGTATGTAATCAAGGTGTTAAAAAAGAAATAATATGAATAATTTTTTTGCAACAATAACATCATGGTATAAAAAAACCTTTTCACAGACAAAGGGTATTTATCGTAAAAAAGGTATGCGTCCGGGGGCGGATTGGACTGCGGTGGTTGCGTTTTTGGTTTTCTTTGGTGTGTGTTCCGCCTGTGTGCATTTGTTTATATACATGGGGGTAAAAAATAGTTCGTGGTGGAATGTTGAAACGGAGAGTGCAATATCTCAGGTGAGTGTTGATCAGCAAACATTGTCCAATGTGCTCGAACGTTTTCGTATAGCACAAGAG
>CAYJEE010000001.1:72552-79465 GCA_964369145.1 uncultured Candidatus Saccharibacteria bacterium | reverse complement strand
ATTTTGATTTTGCTCCAGATGAGACACGTGACTTAGAACAAACAAAAAAAGAAATAGTGGACACTCTGCGTGACTCAGTCGCTCACCACATGATCAGTGACGTACCTGTCGGTTCGTTTCTTTCTGGGGGAGTGGATTCCTCAATCATTGCAGTGTTGATGAATGAAGTGATTGAAAAAGAAAAACCGGGAACAAAAAATAAGAGCACTTCGTCTCATATTTCGACTTCGCTCGGATCGCATGAACAGAGTACTGCTCCTGCACCGCTCGCTCGTCGAAATAAGACATTTACAGTTGGTTTTGATGTTTTGACTGAAGGAAAGGAAGCGGCAACTACCTCAGACTTTTTGGGAACCGACCATACTGAAATTACTATTGATCCAAAAACATATTTTGACGTACTTCCAAAGCTTGCATGGCATTTTGATGAGCCAGTAGCTGACCCGTCGGCAATTGGACTCTACTTTGTCGCAAAAGAAGCTCGAAAAAAAGTGACAGTGGTGCTTTCAGGTGAAGGAGCGGACGAACTCTTTGGTGGATACAATATTTATTTACAACCCATTGATCAAAAAAGCCTTGCCTGGGTACCTGCGTGGTTTTTGACACTACTTACAAAAATGCCGTTTGAATTTTGGGGCAAAAATCATGCGCGACGAGCATTGCAAAAACTCGAAGATTGGTATATTGGTAACGCATCAATATTTACAAAGAATCAAATCGACCGATTGTGGAAAGGTGCTCAACCATCAAAGCATTCTCTTGCACCACTGTACGAAAAAGTTCAAGGAAATGGAAATGCAAGTGACTCACAAAAAATGCAATACATCGATATTCACACCTGGCTTGTCGGAGATATTTTGGCAAAGGCAGACAAGATGACAATGGCAAACTCACTCGAGCTTCGTGTGCCATTTTTGGATATCGAAGTAGCCAAACTTGCCCGTACATTACCCGATTCATTTAAATGGAAAGGTGGAGTGACTAAGTATGCGCTCAGAGAGGCATTCAAGGGAATTATCCCCGAAGAAACTCGACATCGACGCAAGCTCGGCTTCCCGACACCAATTCGAGTATGGCTCCGCGACCCACTCTGTCCGGTGTATAAAACAATCAGAGAGTCAGAATATATCAAAGAGCACCTCGACACCTTTTTTATCGAAAATCTCATCTCTGAACATATCGAAGAAACAAAAGACAACGCTCGGCATATTTACATTCTCTACATGCTGGCTCTGTGGTATATGGTTTTTATGGAGTAGTAAGTAGATTGTAAGATATTTAGGTCTACGTGGTAGAATTTTTGTATGGAAAATTTTGATATAAATAATTTAGCGAATGAGGGTGGAGAGAATGTTGGGGTAAATCCTGATCTAGGTAAACTTATAAGTCATGGACATGAATATGAGGATACTCCTAGAATGCGCTCCCTTATTGAAAAAGCTGATGAAATAAGAGGTTCCGTGTCAGCGATTCCAGAAGGTTTTTCTAGATTATGGAGAGCTAATAGACCTGGGGAGGTTGGGAAAAATCCTTCTTATACCAACTCTCTTGAAGGTATAGCATTGCCTTTTTTAGAAGGGTATGGAGGAAAAATTTCATATGTCGATATTCCAGTGGAAGATTTAGTTAAATATGTGAGGGATGGTGTGGTGGCTCCAGGAGCAGAATTTGTCCTACCTTTAGAGGTTCTTAAGCAAGTAGAAGTGGTAGAAGGTATAGGTTCAGAAGAGGAGACATCCGATACATCTTTCGATCAACAAAAAAAGTATTCTTTCAGTGATCCTGTTTAATATTTTTTTAAAATCGCAGTTACTAAGTCAGGTATAGGGAGAATTTGTTATGCATTCACATATTCTGCCTATATTGCTATACTACATTACATGAACATCGACGTACTTAAAGTCCTTATTCCGAGTATTCTCACGTTTTGTGTGGGTATCGGTATTACTCCATTTTTCACCGAATATTTTTATAAATACAAAATGTGGAAGAAAAATCCACGAACCTCGACTGCCAACCCTGAAGCAACTTCTGAAGCATTCAACAAACTGCACAATACCGACAAAGAAATTAGTACTCCGCGAGTCGGAGGTGTCATTATCTGGGTCTCAGTTTTGATTACCGTTTTTCTGATGTATCTCGCATCTGTTATCTTCCCTGGCGACATTACACTCAAACTCAACTTCCTTTCTCGAAACCAAACTCTTATTCCACTCGGTACACTCATCCTCGCAGCGCTCATTGGTCTCGTCGACGACCTGCTCCAGATTTCTGGTAAAGGTACGTATGGACAAGACAGTATTTCATACCGAAGAGTTAAAATTATTTCTGTAATCTTGATCGGCTTTGCTATCAGTCTTTGGTTTTATTTTAAGCTTGAAGCAACCGCAATACATATTCCATTTTGGGGTGAGTTTGATCTGGGACTATGGTTTATTCCATTTTTTATCACCGTTATGCTCGGGACTTTTTCGACAAGTGTGATCGATGGTATGGATGGTCTCGCAGGAGGTATCATGGCAACCATCTTTACTGCATATGGAGTGATTGCATATTTCAACAATCAAATCGACCTCGCCGCTTTCTGTGCAGTGCTCGGGGGAGCAATCCTTGCATTTTTGTGGTTCAACATACCTCCTGCGCGCTTTTATATGGGGGAGACGGGTATCTTGTCACTCACTGTCACACTTTCAGTGGTTGCTTTTTTGACTAACTCAGTTCTTTTCTTGCCTATCATCGCTGTGCCACTTGTGGCAACTACACTTTCCAATATCATCCAGATCACCGGATACAAGTACTTCAACAAACACCGAGTGTTCAAAATCGCCCCACTCCATCACCACTTCGAAGCACTCGGCTGGTCACGCGAGAAGATTGTTATGCGGTACTGGGTTATTGGAGTAGTTTGTGCGATTCTTGGGACCATACTGACCATGATCGGATAAATAATCGATTTCCAGATCTGAGTAAATTTCTAGGCGGACTAGAAAAATAATTGGAGGCGTACATGTCGTACGGTGAGAATTATTTTTTGAAGTCCAACAACGAAATTTACCAGATATGGGAGTCAGGGTAATAAGCATCACAACACTTAAATGTTTAAAACAGGAATAAAAGTTGACATTCCCTTTCTCATCTCTCTCATCATCCTCGTGGTGGCTGGTTTTCTCATATTCAGCTCAGCATCGCTCGGGCTTTTGTCGAAAAACACAGTTAAATACGCAAATGTCGCATTCAATCAAACTTTCTTTGGTCTGTTTCTCGGTTCACTTGCATGTTTGGTAACTTCGAAAATACCTTTTCATTTTTATAAAAAAAATGCATTCTTTATTTTTATTATAGGTATTGTATTGACGCTCCTCGTATTTGTCCCGGGGATAGGACTCAGTCATGGGGGAGCAAAGCGCTGGGTCTCATTCAAACTTATCTCATTTCAACCTTCTGAATTACTCAAAATTGCATATATTATTTACTTTGCCGCGTGGGTTGCTCGTGCAAAAGATAAAGTGAAAACCATCAGTCATGGACTCTTACCCTTTGTCCTCGTGACTGGTATTGTCGGTGCAGTATTGCTCGCTCAGCCAGACACTGACACATTTATGGTGACTGTGGCAGGTGGACTTGCGATATTTCTCGCAGCAGGAGGGAGATGGAGGCATATGTTTTTGCTTGGATGTATTGGGCTCGTCGGACTCGGCGTCATCGCATACACTCGGCCGTATGTCATGAGTCGAATCACTACATTTATCAGTCCTGACAAAAATGCACAAGGAAGTGGATATCAAATCCAACAATCATTGATTGCGGTGGGTTCGGGTGGGTTGTATGGGCGAGGTTTTGGACAAAGCATACAAAAGTTCAATTTTCTTCCAGAGCCGATCGGAGATTCTATTTTTGCAGTATCAGCAGAAGAGTTTGGTTTTATCGGAAGTACACTTCTTGTGTTAGTGTTTGTATTCTTTGCTCTCCGAGGCTTAAAAATTGCAGCGGCAACGCCAGATCCTTTTGGTAGACTTTTAATTGTCGGAATTGTTATACTCATCATATCGCAGGCATTTATAAATATTGGAGCAATGGTAGGTATACTGCCATTATCGGGGATTACCTTACCTTTTGTAAGTCACGGAGGAACGTCATTATTTATAGCACTTGCAGAAGCGGGGATTATTTTGAATATTTCTAAAACAAGTAGAGCATTAAAACATTAAACTATTAATCGACTTTCAGATCTGAGCAAAGTTCACGAAGGACAAGAAAAATAATTGGAGGCGTACATGTCGTACGGTGAGAATTATTTTTTGAAGTCCGACAAAGAAATTTGCCAGATGTGAAAGTCAGGGTACAATATGTAACAATAACTATGAAGATACTTTTTACAGGAGGTGGTAGTGGCGGACACTTCTATCCCATCATCGCAATCGCCGAAGAGATAAATCAAATCGCAAAAGAGAACAGACTCATCGGAGTGGAGCTTTTTTATATGTCGAATTCTCCCTACAATGAAGGGCTCTTATTTGAACACAATATTACGTTCAAGAAAAATACAGCAGGAAAGCTTCGTATTTATTTTTCATTGATGAATATCATCGATGCATTTAAGACTATATGGGGGACGATTGTGTCGTTGTGGACTATTTTTAGTATTTATCCGGATGTTATTTTCGGAAAAGGTGGGTATGCGAGTTTCCCGGCACTCTTGGCGGGCAAAATTCTCCGTATCCCTGTAGTGATCCATGAGTCAGATAGTGTTCCTGGTCGGGTCAATGCGTGGGCGGGCAAGTTTGCCTCACGTATCGCTCTCTCATATCCGGATTCTGCAAAGTTTTTTCCACAGGGTAAGACTGCGTATACTGGCAACCCTATACGAAAAGATATTACACACGCCCTCTCTCTCGGTGCATATGAATATCTCAAACTTGAACCAGGTATTCCTACACTTTTGGTTATCGGAGGATCTCAGGGTGCACAGCTTATCAACGACACCCTCATTGATGCGCTTCCTCGAATTATTGAAAAATATCAGGTCATTCATCAAACAGGAAAAAACAATATAGAGATTGTACAGAAAACAGCAGATGTTGTACTCCTTACGAGCAAATATGCACATCGATACAAACCATATGCGTATCTCAACAATCTTGAGCTTCGTATGGCTGCAGGCGCATCGAGTCTCGTGGTATCTCGAGCAGGATCATCACTCTTTGAGATTGCATCATGGGAAAAACCAGCGATTGTAATCCCTATTACAAAATCAAATGGTGATCATCAACGTATGAATGCATATGCGTATGCACGTACGGGTGCTGCGGTAGTGCTTGAAGAAGGGAATCTTTCTGGTAATATCTTGTATGCAGAGGTTGATCGCATAATCAACAATGAAAAACTGTCATCTGAAATGATTGCAGCAACAAAAACATCTCAGCATCCAGATGCTGCACGAAAAATAGCAACAGAAATACTCAATATTGCACTGAGTCACAATAAATAGATTAAAGCAACGATCAAACCATATTTACATGAATAATACTGTCACTAACATCGTTACCCGTTTTGCTCCGTCACCGACGGGTTTTATGCATGTGGGTAGTGTGCGTACTGCATTATATGCCTGGCTCTGGGCTCGCAAAAACAACGGAGCATTTATCCTCCGTATTGAAGATACCGACAAGGAGCGAGAAGTGGATGGTTCAATCTCGCATATTCAAGAATCCTTGAAATGGCTTGGACTCGATTGGGATTTTGGTCCAGATGCTCTAGGTCCTGCTGGCTCGTATATTCAATCAGAACGACTCGATGTGTATCGTCGGTATGCACAAATATTGATCGATAAAGGATTTGCATACTCTGATCCGTATACCGAAGAAGAGCTCGAAAGTTTGCGTCAAAAAGCGGAAGAGGAAAAGCGTCCTTTTTTGTACCGTGAACACCGAAAAGAAACGACCGAAGTGTGGGATGGCAGCAAACCGCTTCGTTTTAAAGTACCGACATTGAAGCGGTTTACGTGGATTGATGCAGTATGGGGAGAGCTTTCTGCGGGTGAGGAAGCACTTGATGATTTTATCTTGATCAAGTCAGATGGATATCCGACCTACAACTTTGCACATATTGTCGATGATATTGAAATGAAGGTAACTCATGTGATGCGTGGACAGGAGTTTATTTCTTCGACTCCAAAGTTCCTTTCACTCTATGAAGCGCTTGGTGTGGATACTCCTGTGTTTGCCACCCTTCCACCGATCATGGCACCGGATGGAAAGAAAAAGCTCAGTAAACGAGATGGGGCAAAAGATTTGCTCGAATACAAAAAAGAGGGCTATCTCGCCGATGCGTTTATCAACTTCCTCGCGCTTTTGGGGTGGAACCCAGGGACTGACCAGGAGATTTTTTCACGTGAAGAATTAATTGCTTCATTTGATATCGCAAAAATCCAACACTCAGGCGCCGGACTCAATGAAGAAAAACTCAACTGGATCAACAAAGAACATATTAAAAGATTGGGTAATGATGAGCAGTTTCAAACGCTTATCCACTATCTACCAGAAAGTATCACATCGCTTCCACAGTACAACGAAGAGATGCTCAGAAAAGTTGCTTACCTGATTGTTGAGCGCATCGAAAAATGGGGGGATGTTGCACAGTTGTGTGCAGAAGGTGATTTTGTATATTTTTTCAAAGCACCGGAGGTTTCAAAAGAAATGCTTTTCTGGAAAGATGAAAAAGATGTAGTTAAAACAAAAGAGCGACTCTCTCGAGTGCTCGAATTGATTTCAAATGCAGATGATTCAAGATTTAGTGATGCTGAATCAGTAAAGAGTCTTATTTGGGAGTATGCAAACGCAGAGGGTCGGGGACAAGTCCTCTGGCCTACTCGTGTCGCACTTTCAGGACGAGAAAAATCTCCAGATCCATTTAC
>CAYJEE010000001.1:0-72452 GCA_964369145.1 uncultured Candidatus Saccharibacteria bacterium | reverse complement strand
TCTGGCCTACTCGTGTCGCACTTTCAGGACGAGAAAAATCTCCAGATCCATTTACCCTCCTATCTCTTCTCGGAAAAAAAGAGTCACTTTCACGTATTCAAAAAGCGATTGAAATACTTTAATATTTGGTATAAAAAAAGTGCATCAATCCCGGGGGATTGATGCACGTTTAGGGCGGGCCTCTGGGCACAGCGCCACTTCCTTTCTGAATCCTTTTACCTTACTAGCCGGGACTGACGCCGGCGACCTACCTCTGTAGGTGGCGTGTCGAGGGCTAGAACGTTTTTCGGTTTAAGGATGTCTGATATAAATATAGCATACTAAGTATTTATTGTCAAGCACATTTTAATATTATTTTAATTCCTAGAAAATCCCTAAAAATAAGGGGATTTTTAGAGAATGTGTTTTTTTGATATACTATACCTATGCGTTTACATCTACTCCACAGCATTTTTCTTGTTTTTCTTTTCATGCTCGGTGTGGCTTTTTTTACACCTGTCAGTTTTGCTCAAAACAAAGCAGAAGAGCTACAAACAAAGATAGAAGAGCGTAACAATCAGATCAAAGCCCTCGAAGCTGAAATCAATACATACAACAGAGAAGTCGAACGGGTGGGTAAAGAAGCAAAAACTCTCCAAAATACAATCAAAACGCTTGATGTTACCCAAAAGAAAGTAAACACTGATCTCACTCTCACTGAGAGGAAGATTAGTAAGACGAGTCTCACCATCGACGAGCTAGGAAATACAATACAAGACACAGGTGTACAGATCAATGCAAATACCGAAGCGATCAGAACACTAATCACGCAACTCTACCAAGCTGAAGATACGAATCCAGTCGAAGTATTTTTACAATACAAAACATTTACCGATATGTGGGACGATGTAGAAGGTATAAAGCAAGTCCAGAAGCAGATTAAAATGAAGACTGATAATTTGTCAGAGTTGAAGGTAACACTCGCTGACAAAAAGACAAAAACAGAAGCAGAAAAAGAGAGACTCAAGCTCCTCCAAGAAAACCTTGAGGATCAGAAAAAGATAGTGCAGTACAACAAGCAAGAAAAAGCAAAAGTTCTCGCTCAAACAAAAAATACTGAAGCGGCATACAAAACACTTCTCCAGCAAAAAGAAGCTCAGAAAGCTGCATTTGAAAAAGAGCTTTTTGATTACGAATCACAGCTTAGACTCGAGATCGATCCTTCTCGTCTCCCGGACTCTCGACCAGGTATCTTGGCGTGGCCACTCGATAAGGTGATTATCACACAGCGTTTTGGGAAAACTTCGGCATCAAAACGACTCTATGTTTCTGGCTCACACAATGGTGTAGACTTCGGTGCATCAGTAGGTACTCCCGTAAAGAGCGTGCTCGAAGGGGTGGTGATCGGGACAGGGAATACTGACTTAGTAAAAGGATGTTATTCATTTGGAAAATGGGTGATGGTCAAGCATCCCAACGGACTTTCTTCTGTGTACGGACATCTTTCAGTCATCAAAGCGACCGAAGGACAGAGTGTCGCTACGGGTGATGTGATCGGCTACAGTGGTAATACAGGCTACTCTACCGGACCGCACCTCCATCTCGGCATATATGCGTCTCAAGGTGTGCGCATTGAAAATCATGTGAATAGTCGCGCATGTAAGAGTGCAAAAATGCCGATTGCCGACATCAAAGCTTATCTCGATCCATTTGAATATCTCCCTGCATTGTAAATTATGTAAAAGAAAAGAGCGTCCCGGTGGGGCGCTCTTCAAAGATGATGTTAAATTGAGCTAGGTTCTTCTTGTAAAAATTTTTTTCAACGCCTCTTGTTCTGTAGTGTATATCGTATACAGAAACACCCCAGAAGCCTGCATCGTCTTCAAACGTCGAGTTAAGTCTAAGCTGAGTCCATAGAAATACAGATTCAAGTTTTGATTTTGACTCTTAATTTCGACGAACCCCTTGACTGATTCAAGGTTAATTGTTTTTACCTTGGTCATGTTGACCAAGATGATAGTGAACTTGTCCTCCACGTGGAGTTTGTGGATTGCTCCAAGTATTGCCACTGTCTCGGTTTGGGTTAAATGACGCTCCTCCTCCAAAATATCAACTGTTGCAGAGTTTTGCCTGGTGCGTATGTTAGGCATTCGATACCTCTATCTATTAAAAAACATTTTTTGAATTTTTTGTCAAATGTACCCCGTATAGTGTATACTTTTTGCATATGAACAAAGGTTTTATCGGTACATTTGTGCTCGTGATCGTCGCACTTCTGACGCTCCAGTTTGCATTTCATATTGACGTACTTGCAATCCTGCAGTCGCCACCAATGCTTACCATTTCTCATGCCATTATCAAATACGCTCTTGTTGCATGGCACGGGATCGTGAGTGTGTATCAGATGATAACAACATAACATCATGAACTGGGACAAAAAATTTACACAATGGGTCGGCTCAAAAACTTCTGTGGCCGCTCACACAGTTTTTTTCATTGCGATGTTTGCATTGTACTTTTTTGGCGTAGCGTTTGATACGATACTGCTTTTTTTGACCACGCTTGTGTCACTCGAAGCGATCTATCTCGCCATCTTCATCCAGATGACCGTCAACCAAAACACTCAGAGTCTCGAAGAGGTTGAGGGGGATATCGAAGAGATTAAAGAAGACGTGGATGAAATCCAGGAAGACGTCGAAGGTATCGAAAAAGATATCGACGTGATCCAGGAGAATGTCGATGAGATCCAAGAAGATGTCGAGGGGATTGAAAAGGATATCGATGTGATCCAAGAAGATGTGGATGAAATCTCTGAAGATATCGAGGAGATCCAGACGGATGTGGATGAGATTGAAAAAGATACCGATACGATGCAACAAAAAGCAGAAAAACAAAAAGAAGTCGATCTCGAATCCATCCAAGCAACACTCAAAAAACTAGTGGAAGAAGTGGAGAAACTGAAAGGGAAGTAATACAAGAAAAACACCCCGCCAAGGCTTAAGCCTCGGCGGGGTTTGTTGTTACTGTTTTTGAGCTACAACACTGTAGCTCGAGAGGATGAGTCCTCGCTGGGCGAGAACTTGATTAATTGAATCCTTGTTTTGGTCAACCCACTGCATATAGTCGCTCTCCATGCAGGGGTAGATGACGAACTTATGCTTCGGCGATTCGATAGAGGAGGTGTCGAGTGTATAGATTGTCTCCACAACAGCCTCCATCCAGACGGTATCACCATCATTGCATTCTCCTAGCACGAGCCTAAGGAGACTGTCGACACTGGTACCTGCCAGTTTATCCGTACCCGTGTGACAAAACGTATCTTCCTTGGTTTGTCGCCACACGACAGTGTAGTGACGAAGGATGGTTACCGAGCTGGTGTGAGAGGGTACACTTTCATGGATAAGATCTAGTTCATTCCAAGAACTATTTACTATAGACTCAATTTTCTGAGAAAGTAGTATCTCAAATGATCTCTCAGCTTGGTTGGGTGTTCTATGCCTACCGACTTTCGATGCAATCAATTTCAAAAGCCACGGGGCATACAAATGAGTTATTAAACGAAAATCTTGCGCATCCATTTCTTTTTCTCCTAAGTAATGAAGTTCTCGATGCATACTAAACCATATTTGTATAAAAAAATCAACCCCCGACCGAAATGAATCGGTCGGGGGTAGGTTGTTAGTCTGTGAAATAGCCGAGAAGTAGCATTTCTCGGGTCAGTTCCACTTCAGAGTTATTGATGCGTGTGTGTTTTTTCACAACCGCATCCAGGAGTGCTGGGTTCTCGAGAATACGTTCTCGCCACCACTCGTCCTCATGAACATGCACCGAAATCCAATGTAGATCAAACGTTTCTGTTGCGGTGACGTGAATCACTGCAAAGAAACGAATTTCTTTTGTGTCTTGATGTGAAGAGACTTCCAGGATTCTTCTGATCAAATCCATAGGGGTCGCAACACCCCAGATACTTGGCATGGATGATGTCGCCACAACTGGAGAATTTTCTCCGCCTTCTCTCCAGATAATAAAAAAAGCGTTGTGGCGACCTTTAATTCCATCATGAACCACAGAATCATCCCTCTTCCTGTGGATTGTAACCATCGCATGTTGTGGTGGGAGATTGAAACTCTGAAAACTGGTAATCCGTAGAGTTTCCGTAGCCGACAGGGTATGTCCACCTGCATGCTCCTGTCTCACTCGTTCGAGTACTAACTCAATACCTTTACTAACCTCAGGGTATTTTAAGAGTGCGTTAAAATTAAAACCTTGGCGTTCCACTGTATCCTATCCTTTCTTATGAAGAACAATTTCCTCATAAATTAATCACATTTAGCTTTAGGTGTAAAGCTCAAAAAAACAACCTCACAATGTATTATAAACAGGACACATTCGCTCAGAGATTCAGATTGTACACTGTCGAATAAAAGAAGCTCTGTTGGTATACTAAGTCGACACACAGTGCATAAAACAATCCAACTTGGAACAGAAACAATCAAATACGCCTTAAAAATCAGCGCTCGGGCGAAGACGGTGCGGGTGACTGTGGGTCTCGGTGGAGATGTGTCTTTGACTGTGCCGAAGAGGCTCTGGGGGCCCTTGGGTGAGGCTTTTGCTCACCAGATGCTTCAGAGTCGGGCAGGGTGGATTTTGGCAAAAATAGAGCATTTTCAGGCGTTGCAGACAAGACTAGATAGCGGGGTGGATGCGGGACAGGTGGGGGTCGGAAAACCTCAGAAAAAGCTCTCGAAAAATGACGAGCGAGCGAAGTATCTCGCACATAAAGAAGCGGCTCGAAAACTCGCTCATGAACGGGTCGAATATTTCAATACGTTTTATAAATTTTCCGTTGGACGGATCAGTATCAAGAACACAAGCTCTCGCTGGGGGAGCTGTTCGAAAACAGGAAATTTGAATTTTAATTATAAAATCGCACTCCTGCCTCCACGGCATGCGGACTACATCATCGTGCATGAGCTCTGCCACCTCGGACAGTTTAATCATTCAAAAAAGTTTTGGTCCCTCGTCGAAAAAACTATCCCTGAGTATGGTATAATTCACACTGAACTTAGAAAGAGTAATCTTAAGTTTACCTAATTACATGAAAACAACAATTTACATACTTATCGCAATCGTGGTCCTGGTTGGTGGGTTTTTTGCATTTAATAATTATATTTACAATGAAAAGCAAGGTGACCCTGCGATCAAAGAAGTGGTCACTGATCCGAGAGATGGAACTTATACGGTCGATGGTGAAGCTGTGATGTTGAAAGATGGAGTGTCTGAAGTAGCGACATCAAACTCAAGTGCAAAAGTAGTCACTCGGTATTTCGGCAATGAAATCAAAACTGATTTGAACGGTGATGGACGAGAAGATACTTTTTTCCTCCTCACTCAAGAAACTGGCGGTAGTGGAACTTTTTACTATGGAGTCGGAGCTCTCAACACACCTGATGGATATGTCGGCACACAAGCGACTCTCATTGGTGACCGTATCGCTCCACAGAGCACCAATAAAGGGGAGGGAAGTATTGTGGTCGTCAACTATGCAGTACGAAAAGCAGGTGAAGCATTCACTGTAGCTCCTTCAGTAGGGAAAAGTTTGTGGCTTAAGCTCGATACTGCAACGCTTCAGTTTGGCGAAGTGGTGCAAAATTTTGAAGGCGAGGCGAACCCTGCGGTGATGAAGCTCGATATGAACAAGTGGAACTGGATAAGTGCTACAGACAAAACAGGAACTAATACTGTGCCGAAAAAAGCAGGTGTGTTTACACTGACATTTAAAAAAGATGGAAGTTTTGGAGCGTCGACCGATTGTAATGGAATCGGCGGGAACTATGCAGTGACTGGAAGCAGAATTGTGTTTAGTAAAATGATGTCGACATTGATGTACTGCGAAGGATCACAGGAGGATCAGTATAGAAAGATATTGGAGGATGCGACCAATTTTGAATTTACATCGAAGGGTGAGCTCGTGTTTGTACTCAGAGATGGTGGGAAGGCGGTGTTTCGATAATTAAATACAATAAAGCCGGATGTGTCTCCAGGGTATACTACCCCAAGAGACTCATCCGGCGAACCGCTTCCCGCGATTCCTTTTAAAGATAACATAAAACATACAAAAGAAAAACCGAGCCCTCATAAGACATACGTCTCAGAGAACTCGGTCGGGGGAGAACTAAACTTTTTAGAAGCTCGGTGGTGGATTTTTGTCGAGCCGGCACACTCTTAAGCGCAACAGCGGGCCACCACCGAGCTGGACAACTCTCTTGGAGAGGTTACTGGATACAGTGTAGCATAGATTAAAATTATAGTCAAGTGTATGTATTGACATCTGACTTATAGATGGTAACTTAATATATGGGAGGGATCGATGATTATCGAAAAAAAATCTGATCCAATTAGCTGGCTAATTATCCTAGTAACAACAATACTAGGGTTTAGACTTCTCATCGACTGGTCGAGTTTCAGCTTCGGCAAAACTTCGACACCGGCTCCGGTTCACAAAGCTGAGCCGGCAAAACGACGGTTGCAGGGCTTCGGCCTGCAGTGCGACTCGATGGGTGACCCAGTTGCACCATGCACCTACCATCAGGTGGTGAGAAAGGAGATAAATTGAAAAAAAATCAGTTTTATTTTTTTATAGCAATTCTGTTCTTCCTGCTGTTAGTGTTAGTGGGAGAAAAGAATTGGGAAAAGCTCGAGGTTAACTACCTCGGGCAACAAGCACAACCATGACCAACCGGAAAAGACCACCGGCGGGTGGTGGTTTTTTTCTTTAATCTTTTTTGTGTACATACCTATGAGAATATTTTTGCTATACTATCTTCATGCAATTAATTTTTCTTGATACTGAAACAACGGGGATTGAAAAAACAGATCGTCTCTGTCAGGTCTGTTATCGGGTGGATGATGAAGTGAAGGTGGGGTATTTCAAACCACCAGTACCGGTGTCGGTGAAGTCGATGAGTATCACTCATATCACCAACAAAATGCTCGTAGACAAGGAACCTTTCCCGGGAAGTATCTTTGCTGATGAGCTCCAGAAACTCCTCTCTACAGGCGTTTTGGTGGCCCACAATGCACTCTTTGACCTCGAAATGCTCAAGCGAGATGGTATGGAAATCCCACAGTTTATCTGCACCCTCCGTGTTGCTCGTCATCTCGACAGCGCAGGAGTGATCCCTGAATACAATCTCCAGTATCTCCGCTACTATCTCGACCTCGATGTGCCAGGTAATGCGCATGATGCGGAAGGAGACGTAAATGTTTTGCACGCAGTGTTTGAGCGACTCTTGGCAAAAGTAAAAGAAACTACTGGAGACGAGGAATTGGCAATTAAAAAAATGATTGAGATTTCGAGCGTACCGTCACTCTACAAAAAATTTAATTTTGGAAAATACAAAGACAAAGCACTTTCTGAAGTTGTAAATAATGACCGAGGATATCTCGAATGGCTCCTCAAACAAAAACGCGAAAGCGGGGAGGATGATGTGGATTGGATGTATACACTCGAGTATTACTTGAAGACTTAATTTGCTATACTAGATACATGCTTACAAAACCATTTATTATATTTGCGGCAGTACTTGTACTTGCCGGGGGAGGATTTTTTACTTATAAAACAGTGTATAAGCCGGAGGTAGTCAGTACAAACACCGAATCAACAGAAACAGAAAATAATGCACCTGCGGGCAAGAAAATGGCATTCACCGAACTCTTGAAACAGGGCGGTTCGTACCAGTGTACCGTCAATCAATACGTTGAGAATATTGAGAGTAAAGGCACAGTCTTCATCGACAAGGATCGCATCCGTGGTGACTTCACCACACAGACTCAAGGGATGACTATCCAGAGTTCGATGATTGTCAAAGATGGTTATACATACACATGGTCAAGTGCGCTCGGTAATCGAGGTATGAAAATACGAAATCAAACGCCGCAAGGGGGTGCTCAGATAGAGGGTAAAGCTACTCCACCGTCTGCATACATCGGTTTCAATGGGGAGACGATTGGAGATTATGACTGTGACTCGTGGTCTGTGGATGAATCAAAATTTACCGCACCCGCGTCAATTACATTTAAAGAATTACTCATGCAATAATAAGATAATATTTATGAAAAAAGGATACTTTGGACACATTGAGGATTTAACAAAAGAAAATGGAGACTTTCGACACGTACTCTACACAGGCACACACATGCAGCTCGTCCTCATGTCACTGCTTCCTGGAGAAGATATCGGATCAGAAGTACATGAAGAAAATGATCAGTTTTTCCGATTTGATGCTGGACAAGGAAAAGTAATCGTAGGTGAGACTGAATATGAAGTAGAAGACGGAGATGCGATCGTCGTGCCTGCGGGGACAGAGCACAATGTGATCAACACTTCAGACTCTGAATCATTAAAGTTCTACACTATCTACGCTCCATCACATCACAAAGACGGTATCATCCGCACCACAAAAGCTGATGCGATGGCAAACGAAGCAGACTTTGACGGGGTAACTACTGAATAATTATTATTTATATAGAAACAGAGGGTGGCCTCTGTTTTTTGTACCTTTTATGCAAAACTACACTCAATACGCACAATTGATAAAACCGAGCTGGGCGCCACCTTCATGGATTTTTGGGCCAGTATGGACTGTGCTCTATATCCTGATTGCGATTTCTTTTGGCTATGTTTTCTTTCAGTTTTTCAAGAAGAAATTGCCAGCAAAAATCGCATTACCATTTGCACTCAATATTGTATTTAATCTTCTGTTTACTCCGATACAGTTTGGTTTGGTCAATCTACCACTTGCGTCAATCGATATCCTCCTCGTACTCGGGACACTTGTCTGGGCGATGTGGAGTATACGAAAATACGTACCTTGGGTAGCAAAAATAAATATCCCATACCTCCTTTGGGTATCATTTGCAACAATAGTTCAACTGACAATCACAGTACTGAACTGGTAAGTAGAGTACTTACTGAACTTTTATAGTGTCTCGAGAGATCTGACAGCCTTTTGTAAATGTATATGTAGTCGAACAGGTCACTTCAACATAGAGATCGAGATTCTTCTCGGCTGATGTGGGTGTCCATACTTCTTGTCCGTCATTTGGTGTGTCTTTTGCAATCTGACGTACAAATGCGTAGGTTACCGGAGAAGTATTTACTTTTTTGAGAAGGTTGATATTGACACCAACGTTTGATGGGTAGTTGGCTGTACTCCATTCTACTTTTTTAGAGTTTGACAAAAAGACTGCTGCGGCGAGAGATTTGTTTGAGCTCACAGATGATACAGAGACAGATGCTTGGGGAGTGTTGCGCTCAGTAAACTTTTGGTTCGCTGCTGCGCGGGTCAGTGGGCCGAAATAACCAGTCGCTTGAATGTTCTGACTTTTTTGGAATGCTTTTACAGCGTTTGCGGTCAGAGAAAGGTAATTGCCTGTTGGGTTTGTTCCGAGTAATCCTTCAGATACGAGAAATTGCTGAAGCTTGATAACTTCATTTTTTTCTGTACTTCCGTACCCAAGTGATGTGGAAAAGGCTTGTCCTTGGGCCACAGCCAGAAACGGGGCTAAGAACATACAGAGATAAGCGATCTTTTTGGTATATGTCATGGACAATAGTATACCACATTATTTTAAAAAATACGATAGGTGTACAAATACCCCATATTGTCTAAATATTTATATAAGTATGTATGGTATAGTTTACACTTATGAACTACGACGTAATCGTAATCGGTGGGGGAGCGTCTGGGATGATGGTGGTTTGCGTTCTATTGCATCAAAATAAATGCTAAACTTAAGTAGGTTAGTGAAAAGTAATTATACAGCCCTTACTTCGCCATAAAACTATAAAGCAACACAATGAGAAAGTACTCGCTATTTACAATTTTGATGTTTGTCGGAATAGTATTGTTTTTTATACTGAGTAATACTATCCACGCACAAATAAACGAACCTCCACAATTTACACTAACAGCTTTTGGTCCACATAGTGTGGTTAAAGGTAATTCAATAGCTATTGTTTTAGCATCATCTCTTATAAGTGGGGTTGATGAACCAGTCACACCTTCAGTGAGTGGACTTGCGACAGGAATGACAGCGACTTACCCGGATATGGTTAAGTATTGTTGTGGAACATATTTATATAATATTAGTAGTATAACTTCATTAAAGATAATAACTACGACAAATACTCCCACGGGAACATACCCAATTACCATCACATATACCAGTCAAAGCGGAGTTGTCCGGAGTGTTGTCTATGATATTACTGTCAACCCTATTCCAGCACAAATAGTTAAAGATGTATTTCCATCTAACACATCTCTCTCAAGCCTTTCTACATGGGAAAATAACATGACTCATTTTGGTTTAATGCATTGTGATCCTGTTGAGGTGACTTCTATATGGGAGGGTGCTGCGTGGTATTACGATGGCATCAGAGTATTTTATCAAATAGCAGATTACACACATGATCCAAGTTGGGATGATTGCGCACTTTTAATACAAAGTTTATACAGACCATACGTTATAAATGCAAATGGAGGAATTCCCGGTTGGCGGTATTTTCCTCAAGGTTTGGCTATGAATTTTGAACGGACTGGTGACACGTTGTCAAAAGATGCTCTTAACCTCATGCGAGAAAATAGTGCGTATGCAAGTCTTCAAAATGTTGGTTTTGCTGTAAGTTGGGAAAATTCGAGAGAATTGGCTTATGCATTAGAAGTTAATATTGCAGCAGAGCGTGTGGGTCTAGCTAGGAAACCTACTCTTCAAGATATTGCAGAGATAGTAATTGGTCATTTTGACCAATGGTTTGTAAGTAAAAATGCTAATTATGTACAACCATTTATGGTTGCACTTTCTGCTGAAGCACTGATTGAGTATTGGGATTTAACAGCGGATCCTAGAATTCCTCCGCTACTAAAGTTGGCTGCCGACGAATTATGGCTCACTCATTGGGATGAGAACGGCCAAGCTTTTCGTTATGTCGATACAACCACTTATATACAAGGTGCTCCCGCACCCGATCTTAACCTACTTATTGCTCCTCTGTATGGTTGGGTCTATCGACAAACTGGAGATGTTGTTTATCGTATCCGAGGAGATAAAATTTTTAATTCAGGAGTTGCTGGAGCATATTTGGGTGGAGTAGGTACTGGTGGAAAACAGTATTCTCAAAACTATAGATGGAGTCAAAAGTATGTAGAATGGAGAACAGTTCCCGATAGTACCCCTCCAATAATTTCATCCTTAGCGAGTTCAGGTATCACTCAAACATCCGTCACAGTTTCATGGACAACCAGTGAATCTGCAAGCTCACAGGTAGAATACGGTATAACAGATCAATACGGAAGTGTAAGTACTCTCAATGAGTCACTCAATACTTCTCATACAGCATTTCTCATCAATCTCTCGCCAAATACGGTGTATCACTATCGTGTGAAGAGTAGAGATGCATCAGGTAACCTCATCACTTCACCTAATACAACATTTACTACACTTGCTACAGTTGTGAGCGGCGGTGGAGGTGGTGGAGGAGGGGGAGGCGGTGGCGGGGGATCTATTATACCTCCTATTGACCCACTTCCCATCATTGTTCCTCCAGTTGTTGTACCTCCAGCACCTTTAGCAACGACGACAATAATCTCTCCGGTTGTACCGACTCCACCAGGAATCATCATCACCAAAACTCTTGCTCGAGGAATGACTTCTCCCGAGATTATCATTCTTCAAACCCATCTCAAACAAATTGGTTTGTTTGAGAACTCAATACAGACAAGCAACTACTTTGGTCCGGCAACAGAAAGAGCGGTTAAACTCTATCAAGCATCTAAAGGAATCGAGCAGACTGGTATCGTCGGCCCACTAACACGAGGAAGCTTAGCTGGATCATCGACTCCACCACAAACTGTTACTTCTCAAGTACTTCCTACAACTGTATACATCGGTGTGAAGCATTCTGATGTAGTGAAGTTACAAAATATTCTCAAGAGACTTGGTTTCTTCCCACAGAATGTTGATTCTTCAGGATACTTTGGCCCTACCACAAAAAAAGCGGTGCAGGCATTCCAGAGACAATACACTATTGCCTCAAGTGGTACTGAAAATACCACTGGGTACGGTATGGTGGGAAAGAAAACGTGGGCTAAACTTTTAGGTTTGTAATATGAACTACGACGTAATCGTAATCGGTGGGGGAGCATCTGGGATGATGGCTGCCGGAGTCGCGGGGGCGCGTGGAAAACGCGTGCTTTTGCTTGAAAAAAATAAAAAACTCGGAGAAAAGTTGCGTATCACCGGTGGTGGACGTTGCAACATCACAAATGCAGAATACGATATTCATGCACTTCTCTCACATTACAAATCAGGAAAAGATTTTTTATATTCTCCATTTTCTGTATTTGGTGTGAATGAAACCTTTGAATTTTTTGAGGGTAGGGGACTCCCCCTTTTTGTAGAAGCTCGAAAACGTGCATTTCCAAAATCAGAAAAAGCCTCTGATGTATGTGATGTGTTGGTGAAATTTTTAAAAGAACACAATGTGACTGTGATGACTGATAACCCTGTAGTTAAACTGGAAATTACCGATAAAAAAATTTCAAAGGTTGTTACAAAAAAAGGTGTGTATGAAGGGGAGTCTGTGGTGATAGCTACTGGTGGACTCTCTCATCCCGAGACAGGATCAACTGGTGACGGATTCGGCTGGCTGGGCAACCTCGGACACACTATACACGAACCGACACCGACTATCGTGCCAATTATAGTCGAAGAAGCGTGGGTCAAAGAACTCGCGGGAATTTCTCTCGGTTCTCTCGAGCATCCAGTGAAACTTTCCTTTTTTGTAGATGGTACGAAAGCATTTACTAAAAAAGGGAAAGTTTTGTGTACTCATTTTGGACTCTCTGGCCCCCTTATACTCAATACTGCAAAAGAAGTAGCGGATCTTTTACACAAGGGTCTTGTTACACTTCATATCGACACCTATCCAGACAAAGATCAGGGGACGCTTGAAAAGTATATTATCAAGATATTTGATGTACATAAAAATAAAGCATTTAAAAATGTGTTTAGTGACATCGCACCTCATGGAACTGGTCGTGTAATCCTCTCACTCTTGCCACATATCGATCCTGAAATAAAGACGCATAGTGTGACCAAAGAGATGCGTAAAGATATCACTAGGCTTCTCAAAGCTCTTCCTGTGTCAATTTTGGGCCTCCTTGGATTCGACAAAGCGGTGGTTGCTGATGGCGGAGTGGATATTCGTGAGATTGATACAAAGACCATGCAATCTACAAAAATCGATAATCTTTTCCTTACGGGAGACATGATCCATATAGACAGACCTTCTGGAGGCTTTTCATTGCAGCTCTGTTGGACGACTGGGTATGTTGCAGGGAAAAATGTGTAAAGGAAAGACCCTCACGATCGAGGGCCTTTTTTGAAACAGAACTTGGTTGCTACGGCTTGGTGCTGTACCTCTGTATAAGATGCAGTCTTCCACCCGGTATCCGTAATTTTTTGTTTATGCTGGTTGCATGCGTATTCATGGTGCTTTCTGAGATGTGAAGTAACCCAGCGATATCTCTTTGTGTATAAGATGGATCTACGAGAAGTGAAAAAATTTCTCGCTCTCTTGGTGTAAACCCGACCTGTTCAGGAACAGTGACTTGCTTCACAACATCAGGATGAATCACCTGATGTGTGTTGCAGAGTTGCAGTACGAGCAAGAGCTTCTCAGCCGGTGTATCCATCTTTAGAACAGACACTCTCTTTGGAAGCACATCCAGACTCGCAGCTTCCATTTTCTGTATCTTGGTTGTGAGCACAATAACTGAACTGCAGGAGGTCGATACCGCCTGCAAAATCAACTGAAAAGTTTGTTCAGTTCTGCGGTCATTGACAATGATGACACACTCAACTCTTGACCTCCCGCAATCACTAATGAGCATTTGCATTGTGCCACGTATCACTCTGTGCTTCGCTTCAGTGAGCACATGACAAATTCCCGTAATCTGGAAGTCATTTACTTCCTGACCTTTTACGACAAAAATCACCACATCACACCCCCTGTTGTTCTCTATCTCATTTACAGCACATGACGTGCTGAATCTATTCTTAACGAAAAAAGCTTTTCGCGAAAGATATTGAGGGAACGAGAAATAATTTCTCTAACATATCCAACAGACAATCCGAGAATGCCTGCAATTTCAGCATGAGTTTTTTCTTCAAAGTAGTACAACTTAACTGCTTTCCATTGTTTTTCACTTACAGAATCTTGTAGGTGCTGAAGCACCTCCGCAATCCTGCTATGTCCAACTAGGCGCAGTTCGGTACACGCATTGGTATCCACAACATCAACTCCTTCGGAATCGATGCCATCGAATTCTCCGCCTCTAATCGGCACGAATCGATCAAAAATGAACTCCTTACTTCTAAGGTACTCGCGAATCGCCCAACGTGTGTGCAGAGTCAAGAAATGATTCAACGGCGCCTTCGATGGATCATATGTACCAATACGTGCAAGTATCCGTATTCTGGCCACCTGCACCATATCGTCGAAATAACCCTCACGCACCCACGGTGGATAATCCCGTGTAAGCACTCGTACCAACTTGTCGACTATTGGTAAAACAGTCAAAATATCAGGTTCCATAATGGTTCCTCTGGTACAAACCATACATCAAATATAGAATATTGCAATAGTACCTTTTAATAATTTATAGCGAACAATCTATTATAGGGCAGGGGACTTCCCTACTGGGAATAGGGATTTTTAAAGAAGTAAAGATGATCTAAGGTCACAAATAATCCAGAATTACAAACCTAAAAGCTTAGCCCACGTTTTCTTTCCCACCATACCGTACCCAGTGGTATTTTCAGTACCACTTGAGGCAATAGTGTATTGTCTCTGGAATGCCTGCACCGCTTTTTTTGTGGTAGGGCCAAAGTATCCTGAAGAATCAACATTCTGTGGGAAGAAACCAAGTCTCTTGAGAATATTTTGTAACTTCACTACATCAGAATGCTTCACACCGATGTATACAGTTGTAGGAAGTACTTGAGAAGTAACAGTTTGTGGTGGAGTCGATGATCCAGCTAAGCTTCCTCGTGTTAGTGGGCCGACGATACCAGTCTGCTCGATTCCTTTAGATGCTTGATAGAGTTTAACCGCTCTTTCTGTTGCCGGACCAAAGTAGTTGCTTGTCTGTATTGAGTTCTCAAACAAACCAATTTGTTTGAGATGGGTTTGAAGAATGATAATCTCGGGAGAAGTCATTCCTCGAGCAAGAGTTTTGGTGATGATGATTCCTGGTGGAGGTATCTTTTGAGGAGGAGGAATGATAGGAGGAGTGACTACAGGAGGGGGTGTGATAACTGGAGGTGGAGGAAGGATTGGAGGGTCTTCTGGTGTGTTGACTGCTGTTCCTGTACCGGCAAGTGTGACAGAGAGTGTGTTTGTAGAAGCACCTGTAAGAGTGATGATGAGAGTACCTGTTCGTGTTCCACTTGTAGAGGGGTTAAAAGCAACATATATGTCACAGTGAGTAGAAGGTTGCATACCGGAAGTACAGTAGTTTGTAGTGATTGAAAAATCACCCGTTACTGCCACAGCACTGACTCCAACAAAAGAACTGTTTGGATTGTTGATTGAAAACATGAATGGTTGAGTAGATGAACCAACCGGAAGACTACCGAAATCTTTTGTGACTACATTTAATGTCGGATCTACCACTGTCGCTACGACAGCACGTGTTGTGAAGGTTTGATCTGCGGAAATCGCTTGGTTGCCTGCACCGTCTCTAGATTTTACACGATAATGATATAGGGTGTTTGGAGTCAGTGATGTAAGGGGTACGCTGTGAGATGATCCGAGTGTTGCATTTAATGTTGAAGACGAACCATAGCTTGCAGTGAGTCCGTATTCTACCTGAGTGTCAGAGGATTCGTTTGTTGTCCAGGTGACCATCACTGAGTCAGTGGTGATTGTGCCGGCTGAAATATTAGAAAAGACAGGGGGAGTGGTGTCGGAGGGGGGAGGGGGAACATAACCGCCGGTCATAGTATTTGATACTTGAGCATTTAAATTATTTATATCAACTCCAGGATCTGCTCCATCCGAAGCACTATTTTTGTATGGACCAGATGCTAAATATAAACCAGAGAATGTAGACGTATTAGCAAAACCAACTGATGCAGTTACTGAGTTTGCTGTAAGCGTAGAAATATTACCCGCACAAGCATTATTTGTAAAGCCAGACCAGTAGGTAGTACAGCTCGCAAGAGAATAGAAAGAAGAAGGATTTGAGTACGCTGATTCTGAGCTAGTGTCAGTAACCCCAGGAAGAATAAGATTACCTTGTACCAAAAGAGTAGGGTCTACATTTGGTGCTGCACGCACTGATCCGCCAATTGTTGAAAACGCGCTACCGTTCGTTACTACTGGAAGCTGACCTGGATAATCTGTATTTTTGTAAAAGCCACCAATACTACTCGTATAATTTTGTGTAATAATGTTATTGGTTAATTTTAAACCAGCACCCACGTTTTCAAGAAACCAAATAGTAGCAGGAAACAGTCCTCTTGGATCATATATCGTATTGTGATCAATCACTACATCTTCAATTGCTCCTGCAATATAAAAAGGAGATCCTGCTACTGCATTACCGGGAGCGCCATTATAACCATTTAACTTATAAAAAATATTGTTCTTAATGAGAAAACGTTTAGTTGAAGCTACGTCAGAAGCTACTCCAGCCGATTCAGATCCAACTAAGCCAATTCCGCCAGCAGTATTAATAAGAACATTATCTTTTATAGTCACGTCAGCAATATAATTTAATGAATTTCGTATGGAACCACTCCAACCTGCTCTTGGAAAGAAAAGTATTACTTGTGCCATGCCACCAGTAATTCCGCCAGTCCATGAGTCTTTAAAGATATTACCCCTAATGAGAATTCTTTCCCCTGATTTAAATTCTAATTGATGTCTTACTATTGTATTTGTTTTGTTCACACTATCCCATTCAAAAAAGTTTCGAGTGATTGTAATATCCGAAGCTGGCGGTAGATTTCCTCCTCCTTCTTCACCAAAAATGCTAATACCAGGAGCATTGATATAGTTGTTATCAATCAGAGCATATTGTGAGTTCGTCAGACCAATTGCCACTGCGAGAGAGCCTGTTTTTACATGATGGATATATGAATGTGCAACAATATTGCGGACACCTTCATTTCTTACGGTATATGTAGTATCCCCTGATATATCAAAAATATCTCTATCAAAAATGATATCTGTTGATACTCCGCGTCCAAGATGAACCGCTGATCCACGTCGCCCTGCACTTCCTTTAATCTGAACACCAACAAATCTCCATTTAGAAGTTGGATTCTCTGTAAAAATAGTTGATTGTAAATGTGTCTCACCTTCAACTAGCCCGTAAATAGTGGGCATAACAGGCGCATAACTAAGGCCTACACGGGTACCTTCCGGAGGAAGCTGGGCATCACTTGCCGCAGAACGGACTACAATCCAACCCGTACCAGCTCGAGACGGAAGCTCATAATTACCTTTACAAAGAGCAGTAGGAGGAATAAGAATTTGATGATTCAATGAGCCGGACGTTGCTGCGGCAGTATTTATTTTTATCTGCAAATCACTACAATCAGCTGCTACAGTGTGTGTAGTACCGTTTATCGTAGGCATAGAAGACAACGTAGCAGAGTTTGGAAGTGTTGGCGGAGAAAAACGATTTGAAGGTGCAGCTGTTGTAGTGAAATTCTGAGTGGGGCTACATGTTTCGATTGAATTTACCGTTGAACACACTTTAAAATTGTAAAGTGTATTTGGCGCAAGACCACCAAGAGTATATCCATGAATTGTACTAGTATTACTAAGTTTGTTAGCTGTACCGTTTGTAAATGGCTCTTCTGTTGCTACAGTGTCATATTTTACTCGAGACAATGAAGCGGGTATATCTGTATTCCATTGAATACGCACAGATGTGTAGGAAACACTATCTACTCCAATATTAGAAATAATCAGCGCATCTGCAGCTTCTAGTACACCAACGTACGGAAATGTAATCCCGCAGCAAAACATAAAAGTACTTGTTACCAAAAATAATTTTAATATAACTCTACGTATCATATAGACATATATTATATCAAATTAATAAGAAGAATGGAGAAAAAGGGCAGGGGACTTCCCTACTGGGAATATGGATTTTTAAAGAGAAGTAAAATAAGAGATAAAAGTAAAAAAGGTATATAAAAAGAGAAACAAAAATGAATCCTACCTCAAGGGGAGAGTGGGAATTTTTTTATATAAATATATCAATTTGGGATTCTAAAATTTTAAATGATTCAATTAAAAGCCCAAGCCTCCTCGTACGAGCATGTACAAAAGATATATTGTGCGACATTAGTATCTTCGAGGGGTTCATCCCCTCGTTAGATACTAACTAGTACTCTTGTGGTGCGACATGTATTACTTAGGTCCCCTGCATAGGGGCCTTAGTAATACATTAGTACTCTTGTAGTGCGACATGCTTTACTTTGGTCTCCTAAATGCTATAAATAACTTAGGAGCAACCATGAACATAAAAATTGCGGTTATTGACAACTTTCTTCCTGGTGAAGCATTACAGATTGCAGAGGCTCTAAGAAAAGCCTTTGATGCATCTGTTGACGTGTATTACACACTTGCAGATTTCCTACCGGCCAAACCGGATCTAAGGGTCTTGGTAATGGAATACGATTTTCCTCTTACGGACCCTTCACTGGATGATCCTGAGTGTGGTGATGCATATGAAAGAATTGTCGCGCAGATCCCATCCTTGAACCAATGCGACCCTCTCTATATGAACGGAACATCTGTACACTTGATCAATAAACTTCGTGAAGATGGGTGCTATATCCCCATCATCATCCACACCCACAGAAACGGCGAGCTGGGAGAAGAACTTCCCAATGAGATCCTGAAGGATCCTATGGTTCGTATTGTGCAAAAGGGACTTGATGGGTTTACCCAGCTCCATCACGTAATTCGAGAACTCCTAAAGAAACAAGGATGAATATCCCTCTTCGTATTTCCCCACCCGAGCAAAATCCTTTGGTGGGGATATTTTTATACAAAACAAAAACTCCCATTACAGGAGCTTTTGTTTTAAGTTTGTATTAGGCTTTCACTTCAACAGCGAGCTGTTGTAGATGTTTACCCCAACAAGGTTTCGATGAATTCCATGGATCGGTACCGAATTGCTTATAGAGCTTTCGGGCGTATTCAAGGTTTCCTTCGAGTGTATAGATGTTGATGTTGGCTTTTTCTGCAGTCTCCAAGTGATAATACTCGTTGACCTGCATCACTCCCACATCTTTGTTATTTACTACACCTCGCAATACTTCACCAGTCTTTTTATCAAACTGACGAAACTGAGACTCACATCGTGCGATTTCAGCAAGGATAGGTGTGTCCGAGAAGTGATTTCTCACATACTCTTCGGTCGACATTTTCTTTGCAATATTCTCTTTTTTGAGATTTTCACTTTTTATCTGAATCTCTGTCTGGGGAATTTCTGTAACGGTGACTGGAGTATGAACTCCAGCAACAGTCGAGAAGACCATAAACAAACTAATAGCAGTAAAGTTTAAAATAAGATGTTTTTTAAGTAGTAATTCTGACGTGTCTGGAATAAAGGGTGGTTTAACCCTAAAGAAAAAACCCAATACATAACGTTTGAGTTCCCTAATACTCTAGCACACCCCTACCCTTTCTGTCAAGTACTTTTTTTGTAAATCACAAATAATATGGCTCTATAAAGCCATATTGGTATGAAACCTCCCCTACCCCAAAAAAGTGATATGCAACAAAAAACGACCTTTTTAGGTCGTCTCTGTATATTTCAAAATTTAAACTATTTTTCTTCTCTCATGTACCCCTTAAAATTCTTGATAGAGGAGCGATCGAGGTTTAAATGAGGCAGTAACAGACTTGTTGCCATCTACTGTGAGCACGCAGTTACCTGTACCTGTACACGCACCACTCCATCCTGCAAATCTCCACTGAACAGAGAGAGGTGTTGCCTGTAGTGTTACCGTAGAACCTTCTGCATACTGACGAGAACACGTACCACCACAATTAATCAAATTGTCAGTACTCGTAACTGTCCCGCCTACTGTTTTGTTGACTGTGACAGAGTAATTTACAGCTACAGGGGGTCTAACAGCAAACGTCACATTTTCAATACCTCCCACAGCAACAGTAACTGATCCAGTGCCGACAGATGCACAGTTTGAAAATACATTACTTGCACTTTGTACACATCCTGTAGTGACCCAGCCAGCAGGCGGAATAAGACTTACGCTATATGTGCCCGCACCAAGAGATGCTTTTGAATACCGAGGAAACCCACTGGTTGGACTACATTCATTGATCAATGCTGTTCCATTTTCTGGACCTGAATAGTTTACAGAGAAGCCACTTTGAGGAGACGATGTGATCGTACATGGCGCAAGTGAAATATCTCGTATATAAATTTCTCCACCATCACATACACCATTTCCACTGTCGTCTTTACACACTCTTCCGATAATAGATGATGTTCCCCCACCACCTCCAGTTGGTGCACAGGCTGTACCATTCCATGCAGTTCCTCCTGTACAGCTTGCTGTTGCATTACTTGTTGCGAGCAATATAGCGTTGTTGTAGAGATAAAATATTCGACTACTATATGGTACTGTGAAAGCTACATTGGTACCTGAGTTTCCGTTTACATTCGTCATCCCAACCGCAGTAATTGCGGATGTACCAATAGGATTGGTAGTTGTCCAAGAAAGATTGACTGTACAGCTACTTGCTCCAGAAGCGATCACACAGGATGGATTTGCAGGTGTAAGTGTACCTGTCGTTGCGGTATTTGGACAGAACACATTGCCATCTACTGCTGCACTCCAAGAACCATCCGCAGGATTTCTCGTGTGCACCCATACATGATAGGTCTGTCCAACAACAGCAGGAAAACTATATGAAGAACCTACACCTACGTTTTCCTGAATAGCAGAAGGCCATGTCCAATCATCTGCAGCGGGATTTGCTCGGAGATAGTATGTACTCCATCCATTGGTATAATTCCAACTTGCATTTACAAAACCTCCACTACATGACAAAGAAAGATTCGTCGGAGGTGTCAGTGCTGCGGGCGCGGTGATATTTACAGCCTTTCCATCTATTGCTTGTGTACCTGCACCATTCATTACAGCGATTTGAAAATACTTAGAACCAACAGTAGTACAAGTCACTGTTCGGGAATCATTGAGTGTGAGCGCGCCCGCAGGACTCATCGTACATCCCGCAGGAGGAACGATAGATGATCCTGGTATAACGCTCACTGCATTTGTTGATGTCCAAGAAACAACAAAAGGATTGTTGAGCTGTACTTCTGCAGGAGCGGTCATAGTCACGGTCGGAGCAGGGATAGCTGATACGGTAATATTTCCTGCGTTACATAAAGCACCAAACCACTGCACGCCTTCTTGGATCATCTGAGTAGAGAGATTGTATGTACCCGCCGTCGCTGGCGCAGTGAGCGGTACGGTAAATGTAAATGATCCTCCGGGAGCCACATTTGTAGAAACATCATCACGACCATAATTCCATGTCGCTGCCCACGGTGATACTGTGACATGGTAATTGTTTACTCCTGCGATGTCGTTTCGCATATCGTTTGGAGACCAGACAGTTGTTCCGTTGTTTTGCATCGTCACTGTCGCACTAAACACTTCACCTGCAGTTACGGCAGTTTTCGACGGGGTGATAGACGAACAAGATGCGTTGTTGACTCCTGCACTGACGATAAGATTTGCGACAGCTGTTTTTGTTTGATTTGAGGCGTTAACTGCAGAAAAAGTAAGTGTGTATGTGTTTGGTATGACAGTTGAAGCAGCGACGAGAACAGTTTTTGTCGCTGGTACAGCAAAATCAACACCGCCGCCAGTCGTATCCTGAGTTACTGTCATGGTATTGCCTCCTGAGTATGTACATGTCGCACCAGTAGGACATCCTGGTATTGGTGTAGGTAGTACATATGTCCCCACTGCTCTTTCATCACCTAGACCTGTTGTGATTGAGTTTGTAGGTGTGAGGGTAAGTGTAAAATTTGTAGTATTGCCATTGAGAATAGAGCGTGTTCCGGGGCTTACAGAGAGATCAAAGTAAGAATTTGGTTGAGGACATTCAGAGGGACAAGACAAGGTCGATTCTCCGTTATCGCAAAAACCGTTACCATTACATGCACTACCTCCACTTCCACCTCCTCCCCCACTATTTAAACATTCAGTGTAATATCTAACACCGGGACCTAAACTTGCCTGACAAAATCCACCACCAAACTGACATCTCAAATCATTTCCCGCATTACTTCCGGAACAACTTGTAAATGACGTACCTTGCACAACTTGATTTGCACATGCACATTTAGTAACAGTACAAAGTGAACCTCCTGAATTAGTATATGTATAATCTGTAGAACATGACTCTGCCCCACCACAAGAAGCAGCTCCACTTCCCATTGAAACAAAACTACAACTTCCGAAACCGGATGTACACTCAGAGACACAAACCTGAGCACTGACTGTTTTAAATCCAATCAAAAAAAACAAAAATAAACTGAAAACAAAAAAATGTACATATAATTTTTTATTCATTGTTTTTCTGTAAGAATGTAATATCTATAATACCTACCTTCGTTTCTTTATTAAAAGAATATGAAATATTCAACTCTTGCTTTGGTTTAGCAAAAAACATAAACCAGTCGTTATCAGTACGAGTGACAGTTTTTGTTTCCCAGCCAGCATTACGAAGTGTTTTAAAAAAATAAGAATAGTTTTCCCCAAAAGAAAGTTTTGAGATATACCTATATGTATATTGTGTACCAGGAGCATTTTTCACTGTAAAGCTTTCCACGACGGTCACATTTTTTTCAAACAATACATCTTTTGGTAACACTGACGGAACCTCGTTGTGCAAATTCTGTTCAAAACCAGAAATAACAGGTGTCGAGCTTGCTGGCTGATCCATGGTTACGAGTGGTTCATTCTCTGTGCGACTAATATATTTTTTTAAAAGATAAAATGTACCGTACGCACTCCCTCCAACAATTAGTAAACCGAGAAAAATTAAAAGTGACTTTTTAGTTGTTTCCATGAAGAAATTATATCACAGAGAAAAAAACAATACTGTGTAAAATCAAAAAGTGTGGATAAAGAATTTATATATGGTAAAAGCCGCCACGACCTCGAGGGGTATGGCGGCTGTATTGTTGTGGAGTGGCTATTGCCACTCCGGTTGGCCACCCTCGGTATTCCGAGGGATGGCATTAAAACGAACATTCGGTGCTGGCTCGAAGAGCGTGGCGACGGTCGAGTCGCCAGACTCCAGATCAAGGATATGCACCTTAATGGGCAGACCAGGACGAAATTCCGGATGGAGATTCGTCTTGATGCTCGTGTTTCCTGCCGGGTAGTCCTCGGAGAGCCCCACTACCTTTTCGGAACCAAATTCTTGGAAAATGGTGAGTCTGGTACGACTAACCAAAATTGCCTGGAATTCCAGCTTACCATCGTTGAGAGATGGTATACTGGTTTTTCCCACACTCGACAGCCTGCCGTTGAAGCCGGCGCCGATGTGGAGAAAAGGGGTTTCGATGTGGGTTATGTATTGCGACACCGGGCACCCGTCACCCGTAAAGAGCCAGGGTGAGATCTTGAGCCTGTAGTCACCGGTCGCAAACCCTCCTCCATCTGGCGGAGTGAAGACCGCCGCCGTACGGAGTGTTTTGTCGAGTGGACCTCGGCCGAAACGTCCGAGCTGGACCGGTACCTGAGCGCCTTGCCCAATCCAATTGCCGGACACCTCCCTTTCGAGCTGGACGAACGCGGAGTATATCCCGATGCAGGTACGGCTGTAGGTCAGTTGGACCTTGAGGGCAACAGTGCCCCCATTTTCGACGAGACTCACCGCGACGGGGTTCTGGTAGGGTCCGGGTTGGGGGTAAACCCCAACTGGTTCGTTACCGGGCAAAAACTGGGCGGTTGCGGGCGTGGTTGCACAGAACATCAAAGCAACCAAAAAAGTAACGATCGCAAAACGATTGGTGGGGCGCATGGCTTTCCACTCCTTATGAAAGAAATGTTGAGGGATCTGTGTCCCTATCTGATGTAAACTCTAACCCTTTTTAAAAAATTGTCAATAGTTATCCACAGTTATTCTATTGACTTTACAAACACTAAAATAAATGGCTTTATTGAGCCATTTCTAGAAACCCTCTGAAAAATACTTTAAAATTGCCAAGTTATTTGACCTATAATTCTTACAAAAGCTTCTCAATTACCTTTATATAGTTAGAGGTAAGTTCATGTTGAGTGTTGGTAACTAAAATATCAGCTTTTTCTTCTTCCTGATCCCCGTAAATTATAGTTTGATTTTCTGCTCGATGATTTTTCTTAAGATTAGCATTGATATCAAAGACAAACGTAGCGCCAGTTATTTCAATCAATAGTTTTTTAATTTTAGGATCTTTGAAACTGCTATGCGGAGTCATAGATGCTAAAATTAAATGTTTGCAAGGGTACTTTTGTGCCACAAGCCATCCTAGTATAGCGCCAAGAGAAAAACCAAAAACAATTGCTTCTTTTTCTACAACAAAAAGCTGACCAGATAAGGGTTTCTTCCAATCGACTTTTATAGATACCACTTTGTAACCTTTTTTTTCTGCAACAATTTTCAATTGTTTGTAGGGTTTACGCCGACAGGTTTCTTCCCATCCAGGTATAATGTATAAAAATTTTTTCATAAAATGATGTTTGATAGGTATTTAGAATAAGTAAATACGGACAAGTTTTTGACTTGCCCGTATTATCGCAAGAGAGTGGTTTAAAACTCACCCCCTTTAACACCAGCAAGGAACGCATCCCACTCTTCATGATTGAAGAAAAGTGTCTTCTTGTCGGGATCTTTACTGTCGCGAAGAGCGACACCTTCTGGTTTTTTGGCAACCAGTACACACGTCTTCGGGTTATTCTTTGACCAAGAAGACTTTCGGAAGTCGTCATCTCGGACAAGGAAAGGGACATTGCTGTTATTCATATTTACACCTTCTACCTTAATAGTACGCCCAGAAGAGCGTCCATTTATAATGCTACTATAAGGAATAAGCATGTCAACACCTACATAAAGAAAATAATCACAAGTGGAGCGAGGATCCACCAGAAAAGCCCAAAGTTACCAGAAAACCACTGGTCGATGTTTGGTTTGAAATCATAGATCGCATCAAATGGGAGAACAAAATAAACAAGAGCAAGTATAACTGCAGTAAATGCAATACCCATAAGCACTGATTTGAAAAAATTACCCTCCACAAAATCCCCCACTACATATCGATCAAGTAAAAAATACAAAAAGATAACAAACACTAAAAATATACCAACTACATTGAGTGCTTGTGGGAGTGCGCCAGTCGCTACGGTGAGTTTGGTGGTAAAAGGAAAAGCTTGGAACAAAGGTATTGCACCGAAAAGCGAGAGGATCGCTGTCACTCCCCTACTCTTTCCAAAGAAAAAAGTAAAAAAGGTACCGACGACTACTATACCAACAATCACAAGAACATCTGTAGGAAAATTCATACTCATAAGTATATCAAATTTTCTTATTTATCCTTGTGGATATGTATGTAATCCGCCAAAGGGGTACCCTAGGGCGGAGTTTAGATACCTTCCTTTTTTAGTTCTTCGATGAGCTTTCGACTGTTTCGTGAGAGTTTCGGAATATCGATCAGTACTCGTACTAAAATATCACCACGTTTTGATCCGTCATACGGCACACCCTTACCTTTAATCTTGAGAACTTCTCCATGCTGGATGCCTTCGGGTATTTTCAGTGAAATATCTCCATCAAGAGTTTTAATATCGTAGCTTGTACCTAAAAGTGCATCAGTGAGTTTGATTTTCTTGTCCATTACGAGATTGTGATCGACTTTTGAAAAGTATGGATGCTTTTTTATGTGCATGCGGATATAGAGATCTCCGGATGCCCCACCTTCGACAGCTTCTCCTCCACCAGAGAGACGCACCATCTCACCTGCATTTATTCCTGCAGGGATTTTTACTTTTATTTCTGTAGGTTTGCGGTGCACTCCGTGACCTTTACATACAGAGCATTTCACCTTTGGTACCTTACCTTTTCCATGACAGGTGCGACAGACTGCTGCAGACTCAAACTGTCCAAAAATAGTACTTTTAATTTCTTTCACCTTTCCTTTTCCGTCACAGGTAGAACATGTCGTGAGATCACTTCCTTTTTCAGCTCCGTTGCCTCCACAATGATCACAGACTGATGTTTTGTTGAGAGAAAATGTATGTTCTGTACCGAAGACTGCGTCTTCAAAAGAAAGTTCGAGGTCTACTTGGATATCAGAGCCTCGCGGTGCTCGCGACTGTCTCCCTCCTCCAAACATATCACCAAAAAGGTCTCCCATATCGAATTCAAAACCACCACCT
This sequence comes from uncultured Candidatus Saccharibacteria bacterium, assembly GCA_964369145.1. GTDB lineage: Bacteria > Patescibacteriota > Minisyncoccia > Phycocordibacterales > DATDWN01 > UBA910. The sequence continues at coordinate 45,917 of CAYJEE010000001.1, read as the reverse complement.
TGGCCTCCTTGCTGGAATCCAGAGAAATCAAAACCACCGAAGCCTGCTCCTCCACCAAATGGATTGCCACCACCGAAGCCTGCTCCCGCATCTGCAGAGCCATACTGGTCATACGTCGCTTTCTTTTTGTCATCTGAAAGCACTCCATACGCTTCGTTTATTTCTTTAAACTTTTCTGCATCACCGCCTTTGTCAGGGTGATATTTGTGCGCGAGCGTACGAAACGCTTTTTTAATTTCGTCTTTTGATGCGCCTTTTTGAACACCAAGAATTTGATAATAGTCTTTGTTTGCCATGATTGATAGTATACTTGACGTACCTGTAAATTCAAGTAGGGTTAATGGAGGAGGTCTGCATGTATTTTGTACGGCTAAACGGAGCTTCTTTGTACGGTAGTTTCATCACCGAGACAGAAGTTTACCTTTTCTTGACTAGGTCAGGCTGGTTATCGAAAACCGGCTCGACCAAAAGCTGGACACTAACGAAGGGCGATACGGAGTATATTGCTGTATTAGTTAAAGGATCGCGTGATACAGAATACATCACGAAAGATTCTTTACCTAAAGGCGATACTCTGGAAGCACCGGAAGATCTTGTTGGAAGATTCTACCAGGATCACTTCCAAACTGTATGAAGCGGAGACCAAAGACCGGTGAGCACACGCTCCCGGTCTTTTTCCTACCTATCACTAAAGAATAATTGATTTAACTTTTTGAACATTCGCAGGCTTTTATTTCAAACAACAACAATTTTCTCTAGCCGTGAGCGCCTGCCCCTGTACTCAGGGGTGACCAGAGGGAATTAGCGGGAGGCAGAGAAAATTGTGTTTTGTTTGATAAAAGGCGAGGACGTTCTAAAATTAAATTAATTATTCTCTTTTTTCTCTTCAAATTCTGCTTCTCTTACATTTTCTCCTTCAGTTTTTGGAGCTTCACCTGCAGGTTGTTCAGGAGACGCTTTACTCATCGCTTCTCCTATTTTAGACATTTCAGTTGAGAGTGCTTCTGTCGCTTTTTTCATTGCTTCAATATCAGTGCCATCTTTCGCTGTCTTGAGTTCTGCAATTTTTGCTTCCACACCTTCTTTAATTTCTGTACTTACTTTATCTCCATTGTCTTTGAGTGCTTTTTCTGCAGTGTACGTCATCTGCTCTGCAATATTTTTCGCCTCAGCGAGGTCTCGCTTTTTCTGATCATCAGCAGCATGAGCTTCAGCGTCTTTCTGCATTCGTTCGATATCTTCTTTTGAAAGTCCTGAGCGTGCTTCGATACGGATCGACTGCTCTTTGTTTGTCGCTTTGTCTTTTGCTTTTACTGAAAGTATTCCGTTTGCATCCACATCGAAAGTCACTTCTACTTGTGGCATACCACGTGGCGCTGGTGGGATACCATCGAGGATAAAGCGACCGAGAGACTTGTTGTCTGCTGCCATCGCTCGTTCACCTTGGGTGATATGAATCTCTACAGATGTTTGGTTGTCCGCTGCAGTAGAAAATACCTGAGATTTAGATGCAGGGATTGTGGTGTTTCGTTCAATGAGTTTTGTAGACACATTTCCCATTGTCTCAATACCAAGTGAGAGTGGGATCACATCGAGCAGGAGCACGTCTTTTACATCTCCAGAAAGGATACCTCCCTGGATCGCAGCACCGAGTGCTACCACTTCGTCTGGGTTGATAGATTTGTTTGGCTCTTTGTTGAAAAATTCTTTCACTCGCTCAGCCATTTTTGGCATTCGAGTCTGACCTCCAACGAGGATTACTTCATTGATCGCAGACTTGTCAAAGCCCGATGCTTCCATCGCTCGTTTTGTGATCTGCATTGCTCGCTCGATAAATTCATCCGCGAGTTCTTCGAGTTTTGCTCGAGTGATTTTTACCAAGAGGTGTCGTGGACCAGATGAGTCTGAAGTGATAAATGGAATATTTACTTCTGACTCCTGTGCTGAAGAGAGCTCGATTTTTGCCTTTTCTGCTGCCTCATCGAGACGCTGGAGTGCGAGTGCGTCGTTACGTACATCGATACCTGATTCTTTTTTAAATTCATCCGCCAAAAAGTTGATGATTTTCTGGTCGATATCTTTACCTCCCAAGTGTGAGTCTCCGTCTGTTGCTTTCACCTTGATATCTCCACCGACTTCATCCACGTCCACTTCGAGTACTGAAACGTCGAAGGTACCTCCTCCGAAGTCAAAGACTACGATTTTTTCATCTTTTCGATTTTTGTCGAAACCGTACGCGAGCGCTGCTGCTGTCGGTTCGTTGATGATACGCAACACTTCGAGTCCTGCGATTGCTCCTGCGTCTTTTGTTGCTTTTCGCTGAGTGTCGTTGAAATACGCAGGTACGGTGATGATAGCCTGAGTCACTTTCTCACCAAGCTTTGCTTCTGCATCTGCTTTGAGTTTTGAAATGATCATCGCTGACACTTCTTCTGGAGAATATTGTTTTCCATTGAGTGTGACAAGTACGCCTCCAGAGGGAGCTTTTGACATTTCATACGGCACAATACCCTTATCTTTCTGTACTGCAGCATCGTCATATGAGTGACCGATGAATCGCTTGATACCAAAGATAGTGTTCTTTGGGTTGGTCACTGCTTGTCGCTTTGCGAGAAGTCCCACGAGACGCTCACCTGTTTTTGAAACAGCGACAATAGACGGAGTGGTACGTGCACCCTCTGTGTTTTCAAGGATTTTTGGAGCACCTACTTCCATGACTGCGACGGCTGAGTTTGTTGTTCCAAGATCGATACCTATAATTTTAGACATATGTGTAATATACGAATTAACGAATAATGCGAATCTACGAATGGTTACGAATGAAATGCAATACGGATACTTAACATGTTAACTATTATAATATCTTTTGATTTTTATGCAAGTTTTATACATTATATTCACCAACTTTAACCTTTGGTGGTCGCACGAGACGGTCACCAAACATGTAGCCGGTTTGGACTACTTCCACCACTACCCCATCTTTACTCTTATCCTCTGTAGGGAGCATTTCGATAGCCTCATCGCGAGTATGATCGAAGGGTTGGCCCAATGGGTACACTTTCTTCAAACCATTGTTTTCAAGCGTCTGGTTAAGCTGGCTTGCAATGTACTCCACCCCTACCCTCCAGTTTGCATCCACCTTCTCCCATGCTTCTTTGTTTTTCATTGCAGACTCAAAGCTATCGAGTACAGGGATGAGCTCAGTGATCAAATCCTCTTTTGCAAGAGAGACTATCCCTTTCTTCATCTCCTCATCTTTTTTTCGAAGGTTTATAAAATCCGCTTTATCTCTCTGCCATCCATTGAGGTATTCTGTCGCTTTCGCTTCGAGCTCTTTTACTTTCCCTTTGAGCGCACTGTATTTTTTATTAAAATCCGCTCCCGTTACCTCTGTATTATCCTCAAACACAATATCATCTACATCCTCACTAGATTCATCTTCCCCTAGGCCTGGGCTAGGGGAATTTTCTGCATCTTCGAGTGATTCTTCTAAATCTTTTTTTAGTTGATCGTCATTCATACGAGTGGATTATACTCGAAAATTTTATAAAATCAAAGACCTTAATATTTTCCAATAAAAAACTTTTATACAAAAAGTAAAATGATCTCTCAAGAGATCATTTTACAACAACGGCAGTTACACTAGGCTCAGTGAGCGAGGTACCATCTTTCGTGATATCAATTGATATCCGCACCTCGCCGGATACCGACGCAGGATGCAATTTTTGGTGATGGGTTTTATCTATGGTTGTGATATATATTATAGATCTTGGACAAAAAAATGCAAACATTAAAAAAATCCCCAAGATGGGGATTTTTTTATTATCGTTTTGACCACTGAGGTGACTTTCGCGCTTTCTTGAGACCGAATTTTCGTCGCTCTTTAGCTCGTGGATCTCGTTTGAGCATCCCTGCTTTCTTGAGAGCTCCTCGAGTATGAGGATCTTCTTTTACGAGTGCTCGTGAGATAGCATGTCGGAGAGCTTCTGACTGTGAGTGGATACCTCCACCGATAAGCTTTGCAGATACTTTATAAGTTCCCGCTTTTGCCTCCTTCACTGCTGAAGTTACGATCAGTCGCATCTCTTCTGTAGGAAAATATGAGTCCAAATCTTTTTCGTTGATCTGGAAAGAGTTCTTAGATGCAGGTGTGAGTCGAACACGCGCCACTGCTGTTTTGCGTCGTCCTACTGCCTCTATGTATTTTGCTGATTTTGTATCTTCCATATTCTATTCGTGTATTGTTAAATTCTTAAGCATTCGTGCTCGAAGTTTGTTTTTTGGGAGCATTCCAGAAACTGTCCGTCGGAGCGCTTCTGCGTATCCTCGCTCTGCTGCAACCTTTGAAAGAGGTTTGATAGTGAGACCACCTGGGTATCCAGAATAGTTTTTGTATACAGTACTTTCTGCTTTTTTGTCAGTTATTGAAAGTTTTGAAGCATTTTTTACTTCTACCTGATCGTCAGGCATAGCATTACGAGCAAAATCGATTTTGTTTTTACCCATCAAAAGCACTGCAATTTCTGTTGCAATTCGTCCGAGTTTTTTGTTTTCTGCGTCGAGTGTGTATTTCATAGGTTTATACTAATTCGATATAGGCCATTAGACTACCATCCCCAGAGCGTCTTGGCAACTTTGTAATACGAGTATACCCTCCTGCACGTGAAGTGTATCGAGGAGATACTTCTTTTACTACTTTCTCGGCACCATCAGCACCTATCTTTGCGATGATGAGTCGTCGTGAAGCAAGTGTACCAAGTTTACCCTGAGTAATGATTTTTTCTGCGTATGGTCGAAGTTCTCGAGCTTTTGCATCAGTAGTCTTGATTTTACCCTCCAACACCAAAGAGCGTGCGAGCGACTTCATGAGTGCGTTTCGTACTTTTGTAACTCGTCCGAATTTTCTGTTTGCTTTGTGGTGGTTCATAATTTTTGTCTAATGACTATTCTCTGTTGACTATTTTAAAGTGATGCCGTGTTCTCCGAGAGCTTTCTTGATTTCAGATACTCCTTTTGCTCCCATACCTTCGATTTCGAGGATATCCTCCTCCTTCTTGCGAGCAAGACCTCCTACTGTTCGGATGTTTGCATTTGAAAGTGCATTGAGTGTTCGCACTGAGAGATCGAGGTTTTCAATTCGTGTCTTAAGAAAATCTTCATCATCCTCTTTTTTAGCTCCCGCACTTGCTTCATCGATTGCTACATTTTTAGACACAGGAAGTTCTTCCTCTTCTTTGAAACCAACAATCGCTTTGAGCTGGTTGATCATGATTTCGATTGATCGTTCGAGAGCGTCTTTAGGAGAAAGAGTACCATCTGTTGAGATAGCGATTCGGAGTCGGTTGAAGTCTGTTCGGTCACCTACTCGCATATTTTCTACTTCATAACTCACTCGTCGAATCGGTGTAAAGATAGAGTCGACTGCAATAGATCCGATATCTACTCGATTTTTCTCTCGTACATCTTTAGTTACAAAACCAAGACCTTTTTCTACAGTGATTTCAATATCAATTTCTGAGTTTTTATCTGTCAGTGTAGCGATGTGTTGCTCTGGAGTAAGGATTTCAACCTGACCAGATACTTTGATATCAGCTGCTGTTACATTTTTAACACCCTTTACTTTGAGTGTAACTGTCTGAGGTTCATCTGAAGTCAATGCCATTCGAACTTGTTTGAGGTTCAAAAGAATAGTAATCACGTCTTCTTTTACACCAGAAAGTACAGAAAATTCATGTGCTGCACCAGCAATCTTTACTGATGTGATCGCTGCACCAGGAAGAGACGAAAGGATGATACGTCGAAGTGAGTTACCGAGTGTATGACCGTATCCTGGGTAAAGACCGTCGATTTCATAGACACCAGAAAACTTCTCTTCAGAGACGATTCGTGGTTTTGATGGTAATACAATTGTGTAATCAGACATGATGTTTTATTAAAAATTGGTTTATAAATTATACATTATTTATATAAATTTTCAACCGTATATGCTGTATATTATCTGCTGTAGAATTCAACCACAGCTCCGAGGTCAAACAGTGTATTTCCTTGCTCCATTTTTGGCATACCTTGTACTGTCGCAGTTTTCGCATTTGGATCAAACGACAACCATGCAGGCACTGTAAGGCTTTTGAAACGTTCATCAAATGATGCAAAGAGAGGTTTTTCAACACTTCCCTTTCGAATTGAGATCACATCTCCCAATGAAAGTTTGTATGAAGGGATAGTTACTTTAGTACCATTTACAGTGATGTGTCCGTGTGACACCATCTGTCGCGCTGCAAGTCGTGTAGTAGCAAGACCGAGACGAGCAACTGCATTGTCGAGTCGAAGCTCGAGCGCTTCGTAGATAGCTCCTACTGCTTTTGATGCTTTCTTTTCAATCGCTGTTTTTACGTAGTTTGAAAATTGTTTTTCTGAAACACCGTATACCATTCGAGCTTTTTGCTTTTCGTTGTGTTGAAATGCATACTCTGACTTTGGCTTAGCAAAACTTTTTTTCACACGAGATTTACGCTCAAGGTGTTGAGCGTATTTTTGAGTTTGTGTTTTTTCAAACACAGGGGCTCCAAGTTTTCGTGCAATTTTGTATTTTGGTCCAGTAATCATATTATTTTAAATTATACTCGTCGTGGTTTTTTAGGTTTTGGTCCGTTAAATGGAACTGGTGTCACATCTTTAATTGATGTAATTGTAATACCTTTTGCAATAAAGCCTCGGATACTTGACTCTCGTCCAGAACCCACACCTTTTACAACAACAGATACTTCTTTCATTCCCATTACACCAGCTTTTGCACCGAGAATCTCACCTACCTTTGCTGCTGCAAACGGAGTTCCTTTTTTTGCACCTTTAAACCCAAGCGCTCCTGAAGAAGACTGTGCGAGCACATTACCTTTACTATCAGTGAGTACAAGAATCGTATTGTTGTATGTAGACTGAACAAAAAGCTGACCTACATCAACCTTCTTTTTAGATACAGAAGGAACATTTGAAGATTTTCCTCCATCTCCCCCACTATCTTTTGCTGTTGCGATTTTTTTCTTTCCCATTGTAATTGTTGATTTTTTTAAAAGTTTCAAATTTGAGCTAGATCGTTTATAAAATTTTGGAAATATTTGTAGACGTACTGAGTGCTACGGCGGAAAATATTTTTAAAATTTTAGAAGATGAGATAGTTCATAATTTGGAATTTTTATTTCTTGTCGGCTGCACGTCGTCCCGTACCCATGGTCTTTCGTACATTTCCTCGTCGTGTTCGAGAGTTAGTTTTTGTACGCTGTCCTCGAGACGGAAGTCCTCGCTGATGTCGTGAACCTCGGAGAGATTTTATATCTTTAAGTCGTTTAATGTTTGATGCGACTTCTCGTTTCAAATCTCCTTCGATTTTGTTGGCTTCAACTTCTTTTCGGATTGCGTTTTCTTGTTCGACAGTAAGATCTTTTGCTTTCATACCAAAATCAACCTTTGCACTTTTGAGGATTGTTTTAGCAAGAGGACGTCCAATACCGTAGAGCACTGTAAGCCCTACTTCGAGTCGTTTTTCATCTGGGATTGTTATACCGAGTATTCGCATAAAAATTAACCTTGTCGTTGTTTATGTCGAGCATTAGATTTGCACACCACATACACATAACCCTTTCGTCGGACTACTTGGCAGTGAGCACATCTCTTTTTAACTGATGCTTTGACTTTCATGATAAATATTTTAAAAAATTATGTTCGTTTGGTGATGCGACCTTTGCCTCCATACGGCTCAAGCTCTACAACCACCTTGTCTCCAACCAAAACTCTGATTCGATGCAAGCGCATTTTACCTGAGAGATATGTAAGCATTTCCTCGCCCGTATCGTCTCTCCGTACTCTAAAAAAAGTATTTGGGAGAGCTTCTATGACGATTCCTGAAACACTAAGATCCTTTTTTTCTTGGTTGTGCATTACTTTTCAATCAATGGGTAGTATTGTAGCAGAAGACGGGCCTTTGAGTCAATAGGGCCCTATCCTACCTCTCTAGAGGTGTTAGTTTTATAAGAGTAACCTTGCTTGGATCGATTGGAAATGACCGTTTCCACACCGGTCGTATCTTCACTCGAGCACTTTCAATAGAGGGGTATTTTGCTTGTAGTAGAGACGCGAGGTCTGATTTTTTAATGCCCAAAAGGTCATTTTTTAGGATAGATTCATCATATAACCATTCAATTTGGGCGTCACCACTGAGGGTAAATGTAACCGGGGTTGTGGTATTTTGACGGATCACACTGTTGCCTGTGAGCACAAAGGTGAGTTTTTCTAGATTGGTCACAGATACGAGCTGCCCATCAGTAACGACAGAATCTTTGAGAGTATCCATGATTGACTTTGAGAGAAGATCTCGGTCAAAAATAAGCGCATGAGCAGTACCTTTTACCGTAAGTACCGCAACGTCACCTTCGGCTGTACTCTTTTGTGATACCGCTTCAATTTCATATGAAAGTGCATCAGAAAAAAGGATAAAGTTTACAGGAATCTGGGATGCAATGTCTTTTTTAAGAATATCCTTGAGTTCTATTTCGAGTTCTTTTTGAGTTACTTTTTCGAGATTTGGATCGATAACTTTCATTTCACCTGAAAAACCTCCGGTCATTGGTGCTTTTGATCGAGCATAGATTGTGGTATATCGAGGGTCACCTTTGAGACCTGGTACTGTAAAATCAACCAATCCGAGGTTATATGTATCCCCTGGCTGATCTGCGGTGACGACTGCTTCTACACTCCCTGGTACAGTCTTGCCATTTTCTGTCTTACGTCCAGGTATTGAAATCGCATTTGCAATACGGAAGATTTTGCCGTCATTTGACTCGAACCGAGTATTTGCAATTAATTTTTGAGGTGCTTCTGTTGCATTATTGTAAATAATAATAGTCCCTGTTGCTTTTTTATCTACCTTTTGAGCTGCGCCTGCAGGTACAGTACGCTCAACCGAAGATGAGACAGATACTACTTGATATCCAAACTCTCCTGCAGGACGATCCTTGAGTGCAGTCAGTGCTGTATTAATCGGTACACTTTGTGTTTTTGGTTGTATAGAAACTTCGGCCGACACAAAAAGAGCTGAAACTCCAAACCCAAGTGCGACAATAAACAAAGCGATTGAGACCCAGAGGCCAATTCTTGATTCTTTTGGTGCAGGGATATCGTTGTTGTAGTCAAATGTATATGGAGGACGAGACTGTGTAGGAATCCGACGATGAAGTACGGTATCTTCTCCATCTTCAACAAACGGATCTGGTGCGACAACTGGCCTTGTGGTAGGAGTTGGTTCAGGTTTTGAAATAGTTTTTTGTACTGGTGCGGTAAATGAACTTTCTTTTTTCCGAGAAGGAAGCTCTACCTCTCTAATAGAACGTTTAGGAAATACAACGTCTTGTACAATATTTTTTTTCATATACCTGTGTACTTTATATGCTTATATAATACCAAGAAATCTTGTATATATGCAACGGATAACTTATGCACAGACTACTGGAAAACTCCCAAAAAAATTGAGTCGAGTGCGATACATTCATCAAAAGTGAGGTGATTTGGAGAATTGTAAAATCGAGTAAGCATCTCTTCTCCAATATACCCAACCAAAAGACCCTTTCTCCACAACGCAGTCATATCTATTTTTGATACCTTTAAAAAATCCATGAAGACATGCACCACATCAGAATCTGCTGTTATGTACACTTTTTGAGGCAATGATCGTATGTCACCGAGATGAGAGAGAGCATCCTCGAGATAAATAGACCACTCACGCTCAACATCGAGCAATGCTTCTTGTATTTTTGTTTCTATGTCTTCTTGAGCATTACCGGTCTGCCATAAATGGAGGAATGACTGAGCTACTTCAGCTGGGACACCGAGATTCTGCATTAATTTTCTAATCAAAAAGAATTTTCCTGAAGGAAATGATGTTGTGTTTTTTACCACACCGTCACTCACGCATGTCATATCGGTCACTTCACCGGTTATATCACACAGGATATAGTTTTTTTCATGAGGTACGATTTTCTGAAGTGCAGTCTGTACGACGAGCGGAAAGGTGTGAGAAATAATATCTTGTGCGGTGTATGGAAAATGTCGAGTGATCAAACCCTGCACCATATCGACGACCGGAGCCGATCCGATACCGAGATACATCACGATGTCACATTCGGTTGTCTTTTGTCCGACAGGATTATCGATCGAATACCCGTTGATCCGTGCATCAACAATAGTTTTTTCCATCAACACAATCCCTGATTTAAATTCTTCACCGTACGTACCAGATGCAAGCTCTTGTTCAAACAAATTTGCCTCTTTAGTCAGCACATCATCGAGAAAAGGTTTCGTGACAAAAAAAGGTTTCTGATTTGAAACGTGCACTTTCTTTGTTTTTGATACATACCATGGAGACGCATACACACAGAGCACTTTGTGTATCGTTTTTTCATGATCTTTAAAATACGCATGTTCAAAACCTTTTGTATGGAGCGTATGAAGCACCTCTTCGAGCTCAGATTCGAGTATGATATGCAATTTTTCTGAGTGAGGATGCTCGTCGATAGAAAGCGGTACGCGAATAGTATACAGCGCTTGCGGGAGCTTGCCTTGCTCAAAAAGCACAAAAGAGCCCGCAAGTGAAGCATTGCCGATATCGAGCACAAGACAGACATCTCCTTTTTTGTCCGATGAGCGAAATAACATATGCTTATTATAACACAATTTTATTTTTATATTATTGTACAAAAACAAGCACTATTAAAACTTTCAGATTTGAGTCAAGGTCGCGGATAAAATTCAGGAAGGGACCGGAGACGTACTTAATGGTACGTTGAGGACCATTTCTGAATTTTAGTCGATGAGATTGGCCAAATATGGAAGTTCTATGTCAGTACCGCCTTAATACGTCGGACACCGGCGGATACAGCTTCTTCTTTCGATATTTTGAAAGTTCCGAGTTCTCCCACATTTGTCACATGAGGTCCTCCACAAAATTCTTTTGAGTATGCAGAGTCGATCGAGTCTCCGATAAAGTAGACAGACACCTCATCTCCGTATTTGTCGCCAAAGAAGTGAAGCGCGCCGGTCTTTTCTGCATCTTCTTTTTTCATCACTACTTTTTGCATCGGAAGTTTTGCCTGTATTTTTCCATTGACAATATCTTCCACTTTTTTCTTTTCTTCATCAGTCATCTTTTGTGGGTGTGTGAAGTCAAAGCGTAGTCGCTCTGCGGTGATATTTGAGCCTTTTTGGCTTACTGTAGGACCGAGCACATCTCGAAGAGCCTGATGGAGCAAATGAGTGGCAGTATGGTACCGAGTTTCTACTTCTCCGGTACCAGCGAGTCCTCCTTTAAATTTTTGTTCACTTCCTGCTCGTGAAAGATCCTGGTGTTTTGCAAATTCTTCTTTAAACGTAGCTTCGTCAACAGAGAGACCCTTCGCAAGAGCGAGTTCTTTAGTGAGATCAAATGGAAAACCAAACGTAGAAAAAAGAATAAAAGCATCTTTTCCTGAAATATCTTGTTTAGAAATTTTCTCAAATTCCTTTGTACCTTGTTCTATAGTCTTTTTAAATTTCTCTTCCTCGTCTTTAATTACATCTCTAATCTTTTGTTCATTCTGTTTTAAGTCCGGGTAAGAATCCTTATACATATCAGTCACCACATCTGTGAGTATGTATAAATTGGTGTTATGACCTCGATGAAAATTGTAAGCTTGAAAAATTGCTCTTCGCAATAAGCGTCTAAGAATATACCCTTGATCCGTATTCGACGGTAAAACACCGTCTGCAATCATAAACACTGAAGTTCGGATATGATCAGCAATAATACGTTTAGCTCGTAAGTCTGTAATACCATACACCCCAATAGCTTCCATTAGAGGGGCAAAAATATCCGTATCGAAAATATTGTTCTTACCTTGAAGTACTGCTGTCACACGCTCAAAACCAGAGCCTGTATCCACGTTTTGTGATGCGAGCTTCCCTACCACCTTCCCATCTTTCTTGAGGTATTCCATAAACACATCATTCCAGATTTCTACCACTTCTTGTTTGTCGTCAGCTGCGAGGTACGCTTCTTTTGTCATACCAGAAGTGTATGTACCGGTCAGGTCGTAAAACATTTCAGTGTCTGGACCACATGGGCCATTCTCCCCTGCACTCCACCAGTTCTTATTTGCAGGCAGAAAGTAGATACGCTCGCCAGTTACTCCTGTAGCATCAAAAATACCTTTCCAGATTTCAGCAGATTCAGTGTCTTTTGGTGCGTCCTCGTTTCCTTCAAAGCAAGTCACGTAGAGACGCTGTGGGTCAAGACCAAAACCAATTTCTTTGTTAGTAAGTAGCTCAAAGCTCCACTGTATTGCATCTTTTTTGAAATAGTCGCCGAGAGACCAGTTACCCATCATTTCAAAAAATGTAGCGTGAGTGTTGTCGCCAATCTCGTCAATATCTCCGGTGCGGACACATTTTTGGATATTTGCGAGGCGTGTTCCGAGAGGATGCTTTTCTCCAAGGAGATACGGCACAAGCGGTTGCATACCAGCAGTGTTGAAAAGCACTGAAGGGTCATTTTCAGGCAGGAGTGAAGCCGACGGCAAGACTGCATGACCTCGTTCCTTAAAAAAGTTTAAAAATCTCGCACGAATTTCTGATGATTTCATATACACAATATGCCATATTTTGAGTATAAAAAAAAGGGCGGCGAACCGCCCCTCAGAAATCATGCACAAAAGCGCGAACGTCCCTTGGTTTCCTTGGAATACCACTTTCTTTCTTTAATGGTTTGCGAGTACGCCAGAGATGTGCACTGTTAGCAATCACCTGGTCGATTTCCTGAGAGGTAAGAGGTTCAGGCCTTTCAACCTCTTTTTCAATTTCTTCATTGGTATTTGCCACAAAGAGCTCCTTTCATAATTAATAGTAGCATAGGAAATTTAAAGCGCACCTCGTTATTCACGAGATGCGCTAACACTACAACCTACATCCGATACGCGAACGGCTCGGACTCGAGGTACCGAATGATCCTCTTGCAAATCCGCTCAAAGCGGACCCTGAAGTTTTTCCCGCTAGCTTCAAGCTTAGCACGTAAAAAATTAGGCACAATCACCGAAAATGCAAAGCTCAAAACAAGAATAAAAGCTACCCACAGTAGAGCAGCCTCTAGATACTTCCTGGCTCGATAAAACATCTATATACATCATACAACCTATTTCAAAGTAGTCAAGAAAGCACCAAGTGCAATACAGAGCACACCCACCACTTTCCACAAGGTAAACCCTTCGCCTAAAAAGAGTGCTGCAAATACGAGCACAAAGACAATACTCAATCGGTCGATCGCAGAGACAGTCACCGCAGTTCCATTTTTGAGTGCCACGAAGTAAAAGAGCCATGAGAGTGCTCCCGCTACACCAGAGAGTGCAATATACGCCCACTCACGCCCCGTAAATGTTGAAAGTGAAAAACCTTGAAACTTTTTCAGTGCAAGAGCGGTCACCCCGAGAAACCCCGCCATGATAAATGAGCGCACTGTAGTCGCAAGAGTCGAATCAATATTCTTAAGCCCAAGCTTTCCAAAGACCGCCACCATGCCTGCAAAAAGCGCTGAGATAAGTGCATAAAGTATCCACATGACTTTAGTTTACCATATAGTTTAGATGAACCAAAAACTTGACAAGTACACATTATATATGCTATTATAATACACGGAGAACCCATGCGAACCTTCATATTCTTGTTCGTTTTTTGTTTGTTTTTTTGCCAAAAAACAAACGCTGAGACATTCATTTTTACTGAATCGTACAGCACCTTCAAAAGTGCAGGGGCAGACAGCCAGACAAATACGGTGTGGGCACAACAAAGCCTCACCAAACACACTGGCCTCTTTGGCTGGGGGCAGATAGGAACAAACTATCGTCAAGCCTACGTGGGTGGTTATGCCAAACCCACAAGCTGGCTCCAAGTCGGAGTCGGTGGCGGAGTTGAGCAGACCACCAGCAAAATGCGTATTGGGTCATACCTGTACGCCAATAAGGGTCGGTGCTACGTCTTCGTCATCTACGAAGACAAAGGGGTGACTGGTTACTGGTATCTTACCCTGACTGACGTAAAACTCAGCGAACGTTGGTCTGTCGGCACCCACAGCCAGGCCTTCCTTGGTCACGGCGTGCGGGCAGAATATCGTCTAAACCCAATCGGCAGGTGGACACCTTCTATACGTCCCACTATTACCTGGGACGAGAAAGGGCGCACCAATGCCCTGCTCGGTCTTCGCTTCACCTACTTCAAAGGTGAATAAACCAAACCGCTTCTTCAGACGGACAAAATCCGCCCTGGAGAAGCGGATTTTTGTTTCTACTTTTTCTTTTTTCCGGAAATAAGTTTTCAACTATTTTTGAATAGATTGGGTTTTGAGCCACGCTTTATATTTCTCTGCCATATCTTCAAAACTTTTCTTGTTATTACAAATCTCATCTTTACCGTGAACCATTGAAATCGAAGCCTTCAAATCTACTTTTTTTGTATACTCCTTTACCTTTTTAAGACGAGCAATTTTTTCTTGTGCGCCCTTTAGTATTTGTGGAATAGAAGCAGTCATATGTTCCAAATACGCAGTTGGTTTTAGTTTTTCACCGGTAATAATTTTTACAAACTCATTAAATGTTTTTAACGACCCAAGTTTCCATACCTTTTCCATTTCTTTCCCCACTTTTGGATTGTCGACAATATACCCGTACTTTTTAAAGAAATATTTTCTCCATTGTGAGAGCGCGAGAGTTGCAAGTCCATACCCATGATATGAGCCGGAAGAATCCCATCCGTAAATATGAGGCACATTGAGAAGCATAAGTGAGTCTTCTGATCGCTCAAAATATTTTTTGAAATTTTTATGTGCAATACTGATCACTTTTTCTGGAGTTAGTTTTTTAGTCTCGTAGATTTCTTTTTCGAATACAGACACAGCAATGATCCCATTTAAATCAAGTGGACGTAGTACATGAAGCTTTCGGACCATTTTCTCAAAAAGTTCGAAAGGGTACGCTTCACCTTTTGCATTTTTTGCATATCGAGTCTGCCACTCAATACCTCCATACATAGTATCGAGAAACATACTATGAGTCTCAGCGAGAGCATTCGACATCGGAGGGTACTCATGATTGAGACACACATCTTTTTGAACAGAATTTAGCAAGTGTGCAGCGTGACCTCCTTCATGAAAAAGAGTGTTGTACCCCATTTCTCCTGAGCCAACCTGTCCCATAACCACAGTACAGGTAAAGTTTGAGCTTCCTGGTATTCTTTTTGTACCTTCATATTTGACCAAGTCAGGCCAATGACAAAAGCCGTTGTTCCACTTCCCTTTTCTATCCAACAGATCGAGCTGTAGCTTCCCTTCTTTAAAATCAATCCCCATTGCTGCAAATGATCTCCCCCATCGCATCAATGCTTCATCAAACTGGAAATACGGATCCTCTTCCTTTGTAAAATCCCCAGCGAGCATATAGCCAAAATTCCACGGCTTACGAAGCCCTGGCATTGTCTTTTCAAGTTTTATAATATCTTTTCGTGCGTATTTTGTTTTATCGTAAATAGAATCAAAAATTCCAAACAATTCTTTCTTTGTCATTCCATCTTCTTTTTTGACTTTGAAATCATAAAAATCTGTATAACCAAGAATCCGTGCATACTGATTGCGAAGGGTAACTAGTTTTATATACTCGCTCAACGAGTCTGTAGCCAATTTTTCTTTTCCCTCAAAACACGCTTTGCGGATTTTCTCATCAGGATTTGTTCGTATCATTGATCCCATCTGAACAGAAGAAACCTCTACAAACTTTTTTGTATACGGATCTACATACCCTTCCGTTCTTTCTCCATGTTTTTTATTGATCAATGTTTCAAGTTCATCAATTTCCTTTTTTAAAGGCACCGCCTCAGCAGGAGTGTGATATTGATTAAAAAATCTCTGCCACTGCGCAAGACGCGCCTTAAGCGGACCCTTTGTTTCCTTTATTAATTTTTCTACAGTTTCAAGATGCTCCTTATTTGCCTTAAAAGCATCGATTGAAGCCAGCGCCTCATCTTTTTTTGCGTCTATCGAGTGATCACCCATGTACGAAAGCCAAAAAAAATCTTCGTATGTTTTATGAAGCTTGTGGTATGTGTCGTTTAAAAAATTTAAATATTCTTTAGTTTTTTTCATATATATTACTTTTTTCCTCTATTAACCCACCATGAATCTTTTTGCTCTTTCTTACTAAACCACCAATCATTTGCATCCGTCTTCATAATTTCTTTAGCGATACTTTGAGCATGCGGAGTTTTAAGTCTTTTGATCGCGGGCAGAATCCAACTCAATGCTCGCTCATTTCCTTTATCAAATTCTTCTTTGAGCGTAAGGATCCACTCGAGATTATCAGAATCTTTTACAATCAAAGACTCCTTGCTTTCTCTTTTTTCATACTCGGCAAGTGTAGCGAAAACATTTTCACCAAATGGAATCGAATTTGAAATATCTACCATCGCCTCATGTTCTTTTCGTACGACATATTTCTGATGAATATAGTTGAGGTCAGAAATTCGTGTTTCCGTAATGTCGTGAAAAAGACACATCTGGAGGACTTTTGAAAGGTCCGCTTCACCATCGAGATGTGCAAGCATATAGCCGATAAAGCACACTCTATTGACATGCTCTGCCACCGACTGCTCTCCAGTACCTAGAAAGTGCAGTCCGCTCCGAGGAGTCTTGGTCAAAATCCCCACCTCAAAGAGAAAGTTTGTGATATTTTTGATGTCTCCAGATGTGGCTTTCCTTGGGGCTTTTTTCGATTTTTTTTGAGCTGATTTCATCACCCCATTATGCCAAAATTATACAATAAAAATACTTGACAAATTGATATATAGTGTGCTATAATACAGGCGGACTAATTCTAGTTTTTTGACATCACTTACTTCAGGAGAACCGTGTGCTCAAGTACATTGTTATGATTTTTGGCAACCACAAACTAAGTGTTGCCGCCCTCGTCAGCCTCAATTTTGTCATGTCTCTTTTAGGCATGGCCTTCCCTTTTGTGTTAGGAATAATGATGGACGCAATGGTTAAACGCCAAAATATTTGGCTAGTTGTAGCGATTGCATCCTTGGACCCCGCGATTGGCGTCTCAAGGTCTGTAATCCGTCTGTTACGCCAAAAGGTGAACCTCAACAAAGTCTGGTTCCCTATTCAGGAATACCTACGGATGAAGACGATTAATCAGTACTTCTTGTTTTCAATCGGTCAATTAAAGGAAATGAGTAGTGGAATGTCCCGAGAGATAATTTCAACCGGGGAGCACTCACTACAAACGCTAGCGACCTTACTGGTTACAGATATCGCTCCCGTAATCAGTCGAGTAATAATCACCATTGTTATTCTTCTTAGCCTTCATCTACCTGTCGGTCTCATTATTATGACTGGGCTCTTGGTTTATGGACTGACTGTATGGCACATGCGCAAAAAGTACGTCCCGCGAATCAAGCTCCGTCAGAAGAAAGACTTGGTTTCATCAAAACAACGTGGCGACCTACTTGCAGGTGCGCCTCTGGTAAAAGCGTTTTCGAAAGAGGACGCAATGAGAGAAAGGTACCGAAAAATCTACCAGCAATCAGTGGAAGTATCGAAAGCAACGAACACATATATCGCTGTGCGAAATGAGCTGATGTACATGATTCTTGTTGCCAGTAAGTATATTGCCATGGTCACCTGCATCTACTTGTACTACGAAAACAAACTTACTGCGGGCGAGCTGGTAACAGCACGAATGTGGTGGGAGCAGGTATTCGAGAAAATCGAAGCCTTGGGTGAGAAATACCAAAATGCTTTAATTGAATCGACCTCAGCCGAAAGGTTTCTCGATCTCATAAACACTTCACCTGCAATACATGAAATCCCTCACCCTGTTCGTCTTGAAAAGGTTGCAGGATTCATTGAATTCAAACATGTTTCGTTTAGTTATCCTGCAGAGGAAGGCGAAATGGATTCAACTCCAGTTCTCAGGGATATCTCCTTCCATGTTCATGTGGGAGAAAAGGTTGCGATTGTCGGCGCTTCTGGCTCCGGCAAAAGTACAATCTTAAGTCTCCTGGTGAGAGCTTACGATCCGACGGCCGGTGTTGTTCAAATCGACGGTCATGATCTCTGTGCAGTGGACATCCATGATTTACGGAGCCACATTGCATTGGTTGATCAAGGTTGTCTGACAATGGAAATGACCATAGAAGACAACATCAACATGGGAGCACCAGCACCTCTTTCACAAGAAAAACTCCTGAAGCTCTGTGCCTCTGTCAAACTCGATCTCTCAAAATTCAGCAAAGGTCTCTTGACCCAAGTTGGTGAAATGGGTAATCGACTCAGTGGAGGGGAAAAGCAACGAATTGCTATTGCCAGAGCTCTTGCAAGTGATGCAAAGATACTAGTGCTTGATGAACCAACATCAGCCCTGGATGCCATCACTGAAGCTTATGTCCAAGCAACCATCAACGAGGTGTGTTTAGGACGAACTACCATCATAATCACCCATCGTCTCTCGACAATACAAGGAGTGGACCGGATTATTGTTCTTAATGATCGCGGTGAGATTGCCGCAACAGGAACTCACCGAGAACTCTTAGAGAAATCAGGTCTCTACATGGAATATGTCGAAAAACAACAAATCCTTATCTAACCAAAGTAAGGATACAAATCAAAAGCGCAGCCTACCGGCTGCGCTTTTTTCTTTTATAATTTACAACATTTCAATTTCTTCAAGCACCTTCTTTGCCTTCACTGGTGAAAGTCCCATTAGTGGCAGGAGTCCAGGGTTTTCGAGGATTGATTTACAGAGCACCAAACCTTGCTGGAGTAGAAATTTCTTTTCTCGACCTGTTAGTGAAGTGAGGCACGTCACCGGATGTAGCTTTGCTTCCAGGACGAGATCATGGAGATTGCCTCGAGGAGGATAGTTCCATCCCACCATAATGAGTCCACCTTGGCACGATCCATACTCGATTGCAGTCGAAGAAAACTTTGTATTTGTTACGAGCCATCCTTCATCAAGCCTGCGCTCCTTTCCGTATTTAAAAGTCATTTTTCGCAAATCATCAAAACGCGCTTTTACATAGAGAGCAACTTTAAGATCAGATTTCATACCGGGGTCGTTGTGAAATTTTGCTTCACACATCACTAGTTTTTCTTTATTCCACGCCACCACATCCACTTCATGCTCCACACAAAAACCTTTGACTATCTTCCCTGTCTCTGCTGTGTAGCCTTTGTATTTAAATATTTCTGCAATAAATTTTTCAAACGGAAAACCAGACGGCCCGAGCTCCATAATCGCTCGTTTGAGTGAGTACTTGAGTGCAATCGGTTTCTCCTCTTTTTTTAGAAGGTCAAATGCATGATGATAGATTTCTTTGGTCGTAACACCTTCAAACAAATCTTTTTCTACAGTAGCAATAATATCTGAAACGACTTTAGAATTTGCTCCTGCTCTCTTAAGAGACCCTTCGAGCTTTGAAACATCGAATTTTTCTTTTGTACCATCCGCTTTTGTAATAAGAATATCCATCACTGTATTATCACAAAATTTTTACGAAAAAACAAAAGAGGGGCGTGTACAACGCACCCTCCTTCTGCACCTAAACGGTACATTTAACATTAGGCCCTCTTTCATCAGCTCTTCGGCAAGCAGCCTGTAATGCAATGTATTCTGGATCAGCTTCCAGTCGAGCAACCGCTTCACGAAAACGTTCATCTCGAGCTCGCTCTTCTTCCTTGGAAAGTTTTTTTATCTTTCTTCGAAACTTTCTTTCTCGTCCGGTTATCATTTAGTGAACCTCCTTCTTTTTCAATTATATAACAACTCCGGCACCAACACACACACCTCCATCATAAATCACCGCAATTTGCCCGGAGGCAATATCATCCTGAGTTCTGCTTGGCTGTATTGCGTACCCTTCACCTTTTTTTATGATCGTTGAGTCCACTTTTTCTTGTCGATATCGAAACCGCACTCCGTATGTTTTACTCAAATCCACCTCTTCACCTGAAGTCCAATGCATACCACTTAATCCAATTTCCCCTATGTTGGACTTAGGGGAAACTTCAGGCCCTAGGGTACCCCTAGGGCTGACGGTGATTGTGTTTTTTTCTACATTTTTTGATACCACAAACAAAGGCACATCGTGGTCTGTCTTTTCTGTCACCGTAAAGCCGTGACGCTCGCCGATAGTATACAACTCTGCACCATCATGAGTGCCGATTATATTTGCTGACGTGTCGAGTACATTTCCTGGCTTTGTCTCAATGTAATGCTTGAGAAATTCTTTCATATCCACCTTGCCGATAAAACACAACCCTTGGCTGTCTTTTTTCTCTGCCGTCGGCAAGTTGAGTTGTGCTGCGATTTTTCGCACATCGCTTTTTTTAAGATGACCAATTGGAAACAATGCATGTGAAAGCTCATGTTGTCCGAGCTGTGAAAGAAAGTATGACTGATCTTTATCTTTGTCTTCTGCTTCAAGTAAGCAAATTTCCCGAGGAGTTACATCGTGTGATCCCGAGGAAACACCTTCGGAAATTTGCGCATAATGTCCGGTCGCCACATAGTCTGCCCCAAGTTCAAGGGCCTTTTTCAAAAACACACCAAACTTTACATATTTATTACAAAATACATCAGGGTTTGGGGTGCGCCCTGCCTTGTACTCAGATAGCATATAGTCAACCACCATATCTTTGTATTCTTTTTCACAATCAAGAGTTACAAATGGAACACCAAGATGGGCACAGACTCGCATCGCACTGCGACGTTCATCTCGCCACTCACACGGAAGAAAATCAGGGCTCCAGACCTTCAAAAACACCCCCGTAACGTCATATCCGTCTTTCTGAAGCAATGCCAAAGCAACAGAGCTATCCACTCCCCCAGAAACCCCCACAAAAACCTTAGTTTTCTTTTGCATTACTTTATTTATAGCATACTTATAGTAAGTAGCCAGAAAACCCTTACATATATTTTTTGGAGACTTCGCAAGGCGGGTAGCCGAGACTGAGCAAAATTTCAGCAGAAATTTATGCGTGCTCCAAAAAACATATGTAAGGGTTTGAAAATTTACTTCAAATACTTCTGCTTATTAACTTTATGCTGTTCAAAAGTTTTTGCATAATACATTTTCCCATCTTTACCTGTAAGAAAATACAAATAATCTGTTTTGATTGGATTTACTGCAGCCAAAAGCGCATCTATTCCTGGATTATTGATCGGTGTTGGTGGAAGCCCTCTATTTGTATATGTATTGTATGCAGAATCCGTCTTTAAATCTTCAAGCGTAAGAGTAGAACTATCCTTTCCATTAATATATTTAAACGTTGCATCCACCTGAAGCGGCATACCGATTGAAATTCTTTTCCACAAAATCCCCGCTACGATACGTCTCGACTCAGTATCTTTCGCTTCACCTTCAAGAATCGATGCCATAATCACCACATCAGACAACGACTTACCAAATGCTTGAATATCAGCTTCGAGACTTTTTATTTTTTCTGTAAAGTTATCCTCCATACGACCAATCACTTCTTCTGGTTTTGCTGTAGGTGGAAAAAAGTATGTATCAGGAAACAAATACCCTTCTCTTTTGACTGCTTCTCTTTCAAAAGATACCTTATCAAATACTACTAATTTTTTACCAAGAATAGCAGAAATTTCTTCATTATTTAGCCCTTCAGGTATTGTCACTTTTATGGGTTCCATACCAAACTTACCTTCCATAATACGCCACGCCAACGTAAGCGGGCTTTCCCGGTCAGTCAACAAATAATCTCCCGCAGTTACCTTTTTTTCTCCACCAAGTAAAATCACCAAACTTCGAAACACAAACGGTGAACGGATCAACCGCAGTGTTGTGAATTTTTGGGTGACAACTTCCAAACTCTCACCTGTTTTTACTGTAACGACAGTGTGCACAGGGAAATCTCCTGGAGTTCTCCACACGGATACATACACCACCACACTCAATGCACACAAAGCGATAAGTGCTGACAAAAAGACTCGTTTGTACGTATGAAAAAAAGACGGCTCTTCGAGTAAAAGAGTCTCTTTTTGTTCTTCTGTTTGTGTATGTATTTCGTCCATAGATTACAGAGGAAGGTTAGATGGGGCCTCTGCCTTCTTTGATCCGATTCGGTCAAATGCAGGTGTAGTAGCCACTCCTCCAGGAAGATGGAAAATGGTTGCAAGCTCTTCAGTGTTTAATACAAAATGAGGTGCTTTGAATTCATTGTAGAAATATCCTCGATGTTTGTATGCATCTATCATCTCAAGTTTTAAAGGGTTCTTCTTTTTTATCTTCATAAACTGCCATGGATAGTTTACTGTCGCATCTGGGTTGCGCACCGCTTTAAAACCATTCAATTCTCCTGAATTATAATTTCTCATACCCGCTACAATACCTGCACCAATTGTGGGACTAAAAATATCTTTTGGTGCAATGTAGACAGCTCTGATACCTACATCAAAGCCTGGTTTTGTAACGCTACGCTGAAGTGCGACAATAATATCTTCTTCGACTTTGGTCAATCTTCGAGCTTGCTCCCCCGGCTCTTTCGGTTTTGTTTTGGCACGTATCGCCTCCACTTCTTTTTCTGCACCTTTTGCCCACCGTTCATCAACAAGCGCTTTTTTCACCGGATCCCACTCTTCTGCTTTGTGTGCACGAGCGATGATTTGTATCCATGCATTATGCCCTGCACCCATACTTGATGCGAGAAATTCTACCAATGGTGTCATCGGATCAATCTTAAACTCTTCTTTTGGATCTTTGTCCATACCGTAGTCAACATAGGTCTTGATTGGAAAAGGATCTGCTTTAGTCAAGGCAAACTCAGCAGTAAATGCATTGTGTGTGTCAGGATCATAAGAAACTGCAGGAGTGTAATCCGAGACTTCATGTATTTCAATGCCTGGGTACTGAGAATACAAGTTTGCCTCAATCATGTTTTTAAATTTCTTTTGAGTCCAGATGAAAAAGTGAAGTTTACCATCGATTGCACAGAGCTCAAATGAATACCATGGTCTTGTCTGACCTTTCCAATACACATCAAACCACGTACCTTCTCCACCTGTCTGCCACAAAGCAGTAAACAAAAACTCCATAGCTTTTGGTGACTTAAAAATCTCTTTCGGAAGACGCACCTCAAGAAGTACCGTAGATAGACCTGCAAAATACAGTGCACGCTTATATACAAGCCACATATTCCACAACGACAAACCTAATAAAAGAGTAAGCCATACTGGAGCTGTAAAAAGAATAACCTTAAATACGAGTGCTACTCCAGCGGTATTGATAAGTTGGGTAAACAAAGAAAAATCCATGTATTAAGTATACAAATAAAAAGAAATACCGCCAAGGCGATATTTCTTTTTATTTTATCATTAGATATAGTCAACTTAATAAAATTCTCAGAATTACCTTAGATACGCGAAGCAGAAAAGTTTGTAAACGAGCCGTACTTCTCGTACGGTGAGTGAACAAATTTGAATCGCAACAATACCACAAGGGTACTTCTTATTTTCTAAGTCGCTACACTCTTAAGAAAATAAAGTCGAGTAGATGAAGTAATTTTACAATTTTAAGCGATTGAATACTTTCCGTCCTTAGTCTTCTTAAAAAGTTTTGTGTTCTGGAGATTTACCATGATAGTGTTTTCTTTCACATATCGTTCTTTCATCACCTTCTCGATAATCTTTTCTTTTGTAAGTGGACCATTCTTCTCGAGCACACCTTTGATCACGTCTTTGACAACACCTGACATATAACCCCATTCAGAAAGTGCGTAGAGTCCTCGTCCGACGAGTACAAACCGTGGATCTTTGATGAGTTCGTTGTGAGTTGTAGCGACGTGAGCTTTTTTACCAAAGAGTTCACCGATAAGTTTTGCTACTTCACGGAAGTGAATTGGTGAGCCATGTCGTCGGATCACGAGAAATGCATAGTCTCGCATACCTTTTGTGTTGATGTTTGGAGAATCTGCTTTACCCCATTCACCCAGTGGATTTTTATTGATTGTTTTTGAAATTGAAAGCC
Organism: uncultured Candidatus Saccharibacteria bacterium; assembly: GCA_964369145.1. Lineage (GTDB taxonomy): Bacteria > Patescibacteriota > Minisyncoccia > Phycocordibacterales > DATDWN01 > UBA910. The sequence goes on along the minus strand of CAYJEE010000001.1, from coordinate 21,812 downwards.
ATCGTCGGAGGATTTCTTCGTTCTTGTATTCAGTCGCAACATCTTTGAGGTGTTCGAGAAACGCTTCGATCATTTGAGATTCTGGAAGAATCTGATCATCTTCCATGTTTTCATAGAGTTTTCGAAGTGATTCGTGAATCTTTTTAGACAAATCTTTGTCTACATGCCATCGGTGTTTAAACTCTGGATCCTCTTTTTCTTTTGTAAACTCTTCACCTACTACGAGAAGGAAGTGTACGTGATTTTGTGTACTTTTGTCTTTTGACACATGTTTGAGCAAATCTTCTTCAGAGACCATTCCACCAAGTACTTTGACGATAGTTTTGAGTTCACCAAAAGCCACTTTCTCTGTCTCATACTCTTTTGACTTACGAATGTTTGCAATAGAGTAGTTTTCGATTTGTCGCACTCGCTCTCGGGTGATTTTGTACTTTTTTCCGATAGCTTCGAGAGTCATACGCTTGGTATCAGCACCAAGTCCATAACGTCCAATAATCACATCCTGCGCACGAGGAGAAAGTACACCGATAAGGCGCTTTGAAACTTGCTTTGGTTTGAATGTAATAATTGTTTTTTCGCTCATAAACGTATGTTTAAAGTAAATAATGTGGTTAAAAAGTGGTATAGAGTACTCTATTTGTATCATTTTTAGAGGCAAACGTCAAGCAAATTACACCACACCTTAAATAACTATATTTATCAACCTATTTTTGACATAAATCACTTTTTTAAGCTCTTTATCCCCAATCCATTTAGTGATATCCTGGTTTTTATAGACCAACAAAAGCACATCTTTTTCTTCACTATCTACCCCGATTATAGCTTCTCCTCGTGTTTTTCCATTGATCTGGACCGCAATAGTTACCTGTGTTTCTTTGATTTTCTTCACGTCAGCTTTTGGCCACATCTCTTTTACCAAAGTCGTCTTATTTCCCAACTCTTTCCATATCTCTTCGGTAACGTGTGGAGCAAATGGATGGAGCAATTTTAGAAATAGTTCAAAATCTTTTCTCTGTACGTACACCTGCGTCTCTGTAGTGTTTTTTTCTAGTTCATTGAGTGCAATCATCAGACTTGATATTGCAGTATTAAACGCAAAATTCTGAATATCGTTTGTGACTTTTTGTATTGTCTTATGGATAACGGTTTCTACTTTTTTATTTTCTTCTGTATGTGCAATTTTTGATGTTTGATTTTTGATTTTCTCGCCCAGTCTCCATACTCGTTCCACAAATCTTCGTGAACCAATAATATTTTCGGTATTCCATGGGAGACCCGCTTCAAATGGACCCATGAACATCTCATACACACGGAGTGTATCTGCCCCATAGGTCTTCACCACATCATCAGGATTTACCACATTACCCCAGCGCTTTGACATTTTTCGCCCATCAGCGCCACCAATCATACCTTGATTGCGAAGTGTTTTAAACGGCTCTTCATGTTTTACAATACCGATATCTTTCAGGAATTTATTCCAGAATCGTGCATACAAGAGGTGCCCTGTCGCATGCTCTGCACCTCCCACATACATATCGACTTGCCCCCAGTATGAAAGTGCTTTTTTCGATGCAATTTCTTTTTTATTTTTAGGATCCATGTAGCGCAAAAAGTACCATGAAGACCCTGCCCATCCTGGCATTGTATTGGTCTCAAATCCTTTTTTAGTCCAGAGGGGTACACTCGCAAGTGGAGACTCGCCGGTACCTGTCGGTTCATACGATGTTACGTTTGGAAGTGTGAGCGGGAGTTTCTTTTCATCCACAGAATGAATAATTCCATCTGCATCTGTCCACAATGGTATCGGCTCGCCCCAATATCGCTGACGAGCAAAAATCGCATTGCGCATTTTATACTTCGTAACAATTTTTCCTCCGACTTTTTCTGTTATCGCTTTTTTTGCATGCACACTGGTCATACCAGAAAATTCTCCACAATTATGGAGGATACCTTCTTCAGTGCATGCTTTTTCCAGAATGTTATTCTGTGAATCAATGACCGATATGATTGGCAAATTATATTTTTGTGCAAATTCAAAATCCCGATCATCGTGTGCTGGCACTGCCATCACTGCCCCCGTACCATATGAAGCGAGCACGTAGTCTGCAATCCACACAGGAATCTGTTCACCTGTAGCCGGGTTTGTTGCACATATACCTTTGAGTTCTATTCCAGTTTTTTCTTTGCTACCGTCTGTACGAAGTTCAATCGGTTTGTTCGCAACTGTAGCTTTGTATTCTGTTACCTCTCCGATATTTTCAATATGAGAAGAAAGTTTTCCGACGAGTGGATGTTCGGGTGCAAGCACAATATATGTCGCGCCGAAAAGTGTGTCCGCTCGTGTTGTAAACACAGCTATTTCTCCTAAATTATTTTGAAATTTAGAATTTGAAATTTGAAATTTGATCTCCGCCCCCTCTGACTTCCCAATCCAATTTTTCTGGATTTCTTTTACACTATCAGACCAGTTGATCGTATCGAGTCCTGAAAGGAGTCTCTCTGCATACGCGGTGATCCGCATAAACCACTGACGCATCTGCTTTTTCTCTACCGGATATCCCCCTCGTTCTGAAACAGGTTTTCCATCAGGACCATCTACCACTTCGTCGTTTGCAAGCACTGTACCGAGCTCTGGACACCAATTCACCTCAGCATACCCCTCATATGCAAGCCGATATTTCATGAGAATATCCTGCTGTTCTTTTGCACTTTTTATGTTCCATTCTACAGCAGTAAATACTGGAGTATGTTCATCACACACAGCATTCACATTGGCATTTCCTTCTTTTTTAAATTGTTTAATCAAACGTTCAATCGACTGTGCTTTGTTTTTTGATACGTCATACCATGAATTGTAGATCTGTAAGAAAATCCACTGAGTCCATCGGTAGTATTCAGGGTCTGTTGTATTTACTTTTCTGTCCCAATCATATGAAAGACCAATAATAGAAAGTTGACTCTCAAATGTTTTTACATTTTCAAGTACCGCTTTGCGAGGATGAATCTTGTGTGCGATTGCGTATTGTTCAGCAGGGAGACCAAATGCGTCGTATCCCATCGGATGGAGCACATTGAAACCCTGCATGCGCTTCATACGAGCATACACATCTGATCCGATATACCCCTTTGGATGCCCTACATGGAGCCCTGCTCCCGAAGGATACGGGAACATATCAAGCACGTATTCTTTTTTCTTCTTAGAGTCACTTTCCGTACGATACACTTTTTTCTTTTTCCATTCTTTCTGCCATTTTTTCTCAATTGCGGTGTGATTGTATCGCTTCATAGTGATAATATAGTACAACAGAAAAATACATTTTGCAAAAACACCTCGATGCATGTCGAGGTGTTTTTAATCGTTCTAATTTGTTGGTTTTTGTATTGGATTATTTGAAACAGTTTGTGTAAAGCAGTATTCTCCTGCTTTGTATGTATTCCACACTGACGTATTGAGTGGATCTTCGGAATAATAGTATGTGGGTCGTGTCACCGACATATCAGCATCGAAATTGAATGTCGAACAAAGCTCAAATGTATTTGCATTAATAATCTTGTACACATATGATGTACCCGACTGAGAATCTACTGTAGCAAGAGGATATGAGAAACCTTGAGCAAGCTCAGTGAGAGTTTGAGGTAGAGTATTTGATTTCTGATAGTACTCACGCACCTGACCTGAAAGCATCTGTAACTCAGAGAATTTCTGCTGATCGTATTTCATGAGTCGCTGTGACTGAGGACTTCCAATAACTGAAAAGCCAACAATAATTGCCGCCAGAGCAAAAAGTACAGATACAATCGTTGCACTTTTTCTCATTGTAGATGTTAGTTTATTTCGAGCATCAGTGATGTAGTATCCAAACACTGCACCAGCCACTACAATAATACTCAAGATTTTAAGCAAAAATCCCGCAGTGATATCTTGACCATCGAGGAAATAATAAAGAACTGTCACCAAATCCCCCACAATCAATCCTCCTGAAACAAAGAGAGTGATATAGATGAGCCATTTTCGAATACCGGACATCCGACCTTCGATTGAGCTCGCAAGATCCTTTTCAATAAGCCACATAAAGAGGATGTAGAGCGGAAATACAATAATAAGTGTTGCGACAGGTAGACTAATTGACGGTGAATAGTAATATCCCAATGTCTGTGGATATACTTTATTAATTATTGAAAACAAAAGATTAAGCAATGCAGCTGCAGATGCGTATAGCGTAACCATTGAAGCGAGATTCAAGAAAACATCTTTCGCGTGAGAACGTGGTTGTGTGTTTGGTTCCATAGAGTGATATTAATGAGTAACTAACCTATTATACCACACTTTCCAGCTAGATACGGAACTCAATCACATCACCGTCTTTCACAATATATTCTTTCCCTTCAGTACGAACAAGACCTTTTTCACGAGCAGCTCCATATGAGCCTGAGTCAAGCAAATCTTTCCAAAAGACTACTTCAGCTCTGATAAACTTGTCTTTAAAGTCAGTGTGGATTGCAGTACCTGCGAGCGGCGCAGTCCAGCCTTTTTTAATAGTCCATGCACGAGTTTCTTTTTCTCCGGTTGTGAAGTAGGTAATCAAATCCAAAAGAGCGTAGCCTGCTTTGATCAGTTCATCGATACCATCAGTTTTTCCACCAAGCTCAGTTCTGAAAAGCTCTTTGTCGTCTCCCTCCAAATCTTTGAGTTCATGTTCAATACCCGCATCGATAATCACATACTGTGCTTTTTGTTCTTCGAAAAATGCAATAAGTTTTTTGTATCGCTCATCATTCATTTCATCGAGGTTTTTATTCCCCGCTTTTTTGTTGAGCCCATACATGATTGGCTTCATGGTCAGCAAGTGAAGACCTTTGAGCGCAAGCGCTTCTTTTTCTGTGAGTTCGAGCTGGTTGAGAAGTTTTCCAAGCTCAAGCTGTGCTTTTGCTCGTTCGAGCACTTCTGCTTCAAAGATTGCTTCCTTATCACCTTTTTTAACATCTTTTTGTACATTTGAAATACGCTTTGCGACAGTCTCCTGGTCTGCAAGCACGAGTTCGAGGTTGATCACTTCAATATCAGACAGAGGGTTCACTTCATTGTGCACATGAATCACATTTACATCCTCAAAAATACGCACCACCTGAAGGATCGCGTCTACCTCTCGGATATTCTGCAAAAATTTATTTCCCAATCCTTCTCCAGTCGAAGCCCCCTTTACGAGACCTGCAATATCCACAAATTCCACAACCGCAGGCAATGTTTTTTGGGTTTTAGAAAAATCAGCAAGCTTGTAGAGTCTCTCATCAGGCACTGGTACTACCCCCACAGATGGGTCGATCGTACAAAACGGATAGTTTTCCGCGGGCACAGACTTTTTAGTCAACGCATTAAAAAGCGTCGATTTCCCGACATTCGGCAACCCCACAATTCCGATAGAAAGTGACATAGAAAAACATTATTGCATAAAAAATAGTTTTTTTAAAGCTATTGCTATTTATGTTTAAATATGTTCTTATATTATAAGGTGAAAAATGACAGAAGAAGAACGTGATAAGATTGCCCTTGCGATTGCTCGGCGAGTAGTATGGACGAGTAAACCCCCAGAAGATTCCAAGAAACTTCATACATGGCTTGAGGACGGAGCGAGGGAATATGGATTGAATATCGAGCAATTCACGGAATTTGCCGACTTCGCCCTCGACTCTCCCTTTACGGACATAAGAGCTCATCTAAGCAAGTTAATAAAACCCGCAAAGAGAAAGATTGGATTCTCTCCAATTCAGACCTGATTGTTCATTTCCGATACCCGCCCGAAGCAAGAAATTGCTTCGTGGCGGGTTTTAACTTTTTACATAGTTTGATATACTTGTCTTATAAGTGGCTTCGGCCTCGCCCTTTAATGGGCAAACATAAAAAAATCATTTATACTAAGTAAGTCTTATGGTTTTTAATAACTGTAAGGGTACTACAATCCAAGGGCAATCTTCCGAAAGGAGGGTTGTCTTGTTTATTCTTTAACTATCCGGAATTTCCGGATAGTTAAAATGCACATATCTGGTTTTAATGACAGAACAACTAGTTCCATTTGGGAACTAGTTGCTATAAATGTATCGCTTAAGGGCTCCGCAAGGAGTCCCTTTGGCTTTGTAATATGCATTTTTTGCATAATGCTTTTAATACTTCCGTATTACCCCCTTCACAATTGCTGCAATCTTGAGATCGTATTCTGGATAGATGGGTTTGTAGTTTTTGTTGGCGGGCATGAGGTATATTTGATTACCTTTTTTCTTGTAGTATTTCATCGTCCATCCACCATCGACTTCTGCAATCACAATATCCCCTTCTTTTGCATCGCCTCGGCGCTCCACGATAACAAGGTCACCTTCTTTAATCCCTTCGTCGATCATCGAGTCACCTTTGACTTCCAAAAGGTATGTAGACTCTTTGTGTTTGATGAGATAGTTGTCGAGCGACAATGTTTCAAGTTTTTCTTCTTCAGCTGTAGTCGGAAACCCCGCTTCGACGAGACCCAAGAGAGGTATTTCATCGAAAGCTTTTGTCGGGGCAAGCTTACCTTTTGCATCTTTGGTCACTACACCCTCATCGATGAGTTTGTTGATGAGTTTGTAGACTGCATTCTTGGATTTGAAACCAACAAGATCCATGATTTCTTGATAGTTTGGCATCCGTTTATGCCGACCGTAAAAAGCAAAAATTTTATCTTTGTATGAATTCATTAGAATATAAATGAAGTAAACCCAAATGAGCGAGAAAACCAACCAGACCGTGTCTCTCGACGTCGTATCTCGAGTATTTGAGAAAGAATCGTTTTGTGACGACGAGCTTCAGCTGCGTACGAAAGACCTTTGATAATCTTTCGATCAATCGTCTCATTTAATACTTCAAGTTCGTCTCGTAATGCTTTTTCAAAATGTTGTTTACTCATGGTTTTAATAATTATTATGCGTTTCTTGTATATCATTATCATAGGTGAACACACGTTCACCGTCAACAAAATTTGCTGTGGATAGCACATTCGGATATAAAAAATCACTCGGTTCAAGAGTGGTATTTTATCAGAGCTTAAAACATACGTTTTTCTAGAGATTTATAAACTTTCAGATTTGAGACAAGGTCGCGGATAAAATCTGGGAAGGGACCGGAGACGTACACGTCGTACGTTGAGGACCGTTCCTAGATTTTAGCCGATGAGATTGGCCAAATGTGGAAGTTTTACTTCATGAGGCCCTGGAGTTGGTCCTTATGTTTCTGCATCACTTCCATCGCTGCGGTCATCTGATCCTTCCCTTCTTTTTGCATTTTTTCTTGCACTTCAGTACCAATCTTCTGAAAAAGATCTGGATTTTTTTCAATCATATTAAATATTTTATCTTGCTCTTCTTGTGGCACACCTTTCATTTTCGACGCAAGCATTTTTTTAAGGAAAAAATTTTTTAGTGACATATGTGCACCACTATACTATAATTAATGTAATATTTCAAAGTCATGAAACGATTCTTTAGACTCAAAAAAGTTCCATACTTTATGGTTGTCCCGTTTGTTCCACTCATTGCACTCGGATACCTCCTCCATCATTTCAACATACCCTTTTCTGAACTCGCATCACTTTCTTTTTATCAAAATCTCGCCAACCCTTCGGTGCGCATAATCTATGTTCAAGAAGGTTGGCGCAAAGAACAAGTCGCAGAGTCAGTAGGAAACAAACTCGGCTGGGATGATAAAGAAAAAGCAGAATTCCTCAATGCACATATCGCACTCGGCAAAGAAACCTCTGAAGGTTTTTACTTTCCTCAGAACTACATGATCATGAAAGATGCAGAGCCGAAGGATGTGAGTAAGCTCATGATCTCGACCTATGACAAAAAAACAAGTCAGATTAAAAAAGGAAAAACCAGTCAGATTTTAAATGAAGACACTGCACTTATCGTCGCTTCGATTATTCAACGAGAAGCTGGTGGAAAAAGTGATATGCGCCTGATCTCCGGCATTATCTGGAACCGTATTTTCGCCGGTATGAAGCTTCAAATGGATGCGACCCTCCAGTATGCAAAAGGTGACGAAGATCTCTGGTGGCCACAGGTAAAATCCGAGGACAAGTTTATTATCTCACCGTACAACACTTACAAAAACAAAAGTCTTCCGCCAACCGCGATTGCAAACCCAGGACTAGCAGCACTCGAGGCAGCATACAACCCTCAGAAAACAAGTTGTATGTTTTACCTTCACGACAAAAAGAGAAGAATTCACTGTGCGAGGACGTATGAGGAGCATAAGAAAAATATAGAGAAGTATTTATAGAGCTTTCTCCCACACAAGTTTTTATGAGCAATCTATCTAGCCCTGCTGGGCTAGCGAACTGCTCGTCGTTCAAGAAAATTATAGACCGAATACAGTCTTAATTTTCTAAACTCCTGTGCAAGGCTCCTAAAAACTTGCATGTGAAAAAGCTTTGAGAGTGAAGTGGGGGCGGAATACCCGTGATTATTTTTACAAAACAAAATCCGCCACTTCCTGGTGACGAATTTTGGTTCGTCGCCGAAGTGGCGGTTAACTTTTTTTTCCTTTGATTTCTCTTAAAATTCTAAGGTCTGCTCTTAAAGAAGCCACTCTCTCTTCAGCACCTTTCCTTCTGATTAGTAAATTGGCCTTTAATGACGCCAGATTGCTATCTGTAACGGTATACCACTGCCCCCTACCATCAACCGGGTTCGACACTGACCACTCCACATTACCATTCGGTCTTTCACGGAAAAACTGAATGGTTTTCGTCTGCTTTTTCATATCTTCTCCTTAATTCAGGATGACATTTAAATTAATAAATGTCAAGTATTTTTTGCTGTATCACCCTCTTCATCTCTTCCGCAATTTTCCACCCGAGTTCTACTTCCCGACCAGATGTAAAGACGCTCTGATCGCCGTTCATACAGTCAAGGAGGACTTTTTTGTATGCTCCAGTACTCTCGGATGCAGGAGTTTCAAAGACTGTTTCAGTTCCATTTTTCCACAGCACAGTCACTGCAGTAAAAGATCGTAGTTGTGCTTTTCCTGATCGTACCCATATTGGCACACCGACAAAATGAGGTAAGCTCGAGTGCAATGTAATATCTATATACGTTTCAGTCTCAGAACTCTGGCTGACCCCCTTATGTGCCCGGTAGCCCTCATATTGGCCCCGGTGAGCACTTTCCGTATCGACAGACAATGAGTCGAGTACTTTTTCTCTCGCATGCACGATAGCTTCTGGAGCCTCGTTTGTCTCGATGTCTCGCAGTGCCAGAGCAATCATTTGCAGTATATGATTTTGCCCTACGTCATACACCACACCAAGTGAATCGTAAAACTCTCCCCTATTTTCTACCGTTGCAGTCTCGAGCAGATCAATCTTAATTTCTTTTATATACTCACTATTCCATTTATCTTTATATTCATCTCCTTTTCGAAATTCAATAATATTTTGGAGCGATGTCTTCGCCATGTAGTGGTCGATACGATACACCTGTTGTTCTTGGAAGAGCTCTTCGACAAGCAGGTTCAGTGCCTCTGCAGATTCCTTGTGTGAGCCAAATGGTTTTTCTACCAAAATGCGCGCCCAACCTAAATCTCCACCACACGGGAAACTGAGACCAGAGTCTTTGAGTAGTCGGAAAATATGTTCGTAGTACTGTGGCGAGACAGAAAGGTAGTAGAGCTTGTTGGAGCATTGCATAAAGTCGATATCGTGAGCATCTACTCGCTCGAGTAGCTTCATATATGAATCAATCGAAGAAAAATCCCCTTGCACATATGAAAAAAGTTTGACAAAGTCTTCTTTTTTTTCATGCTCGGGCAACACACCACGCACGAAGTCTTCTATATCACTTTTCGAAAAATCCCGCCGAGAAAAACCAGTGAGTACAAGCTTTTTTGGAAGCAGTCCTTCTACATACAAACTAAAAAGAGACGGAAGAATTTTCTTTTGCGAAAGATCTCCAGTAATGCCGAAAATTATAATCTGTGTAGGTGTATGCATGAGTGTAAGTATAGCAAATTATTTGTATACTATAGTGTATGAAAAAGAGCATCTTCGTTGCCGCGCTAATTCTTTCTGGTTTTCTTGGATTATTTTTAGTTCAAAAAATCAATCTCCCTGCAGCAGATATCGGGCGACATATTAAAAACGGTGATGTTTTTTTGCATGCCACCGAATACGGAGTTTCTCGCTCCGCACTCCTCCACACCAACTTTTTTTCTTTTACGTTTCCCGACTATACATTTATCAACCATCACTGGGGATACGGCATTATCGCCTATCTGACGTATAGCTTTTTTGGATGGACTGGACTCTCGCTCGCATACATCCTCACACTCATCGCTGCGTTTCTTGCCATCTTTTTCCTCATCTCCAGAAGCACACCTCTTTTTATAAGTATTCCTTTATCTCTTTTTCTCATACCACTTATCGCCGAACGAAGCGAGATTCGCCCTGAAGGCCTAAGCTATCTTTTTATCGCCGTATTTATTTTTCTTCTTGTTCGATTTTCTGAAAATAAACTCAAAAAGCAATACCTTTACTTCCTCCCTTTACTTTCTGTACTCTGGATCAACCTCCATATCTATGCAATCTTTGCTCCGCTTATCGTCGGCACATTTCTCTGCGAAGGTCTCATCCAAAAAGACTGGGAGAAAGTGAAAGTATTTTTCTCACTCACACTCTTTTGTGCTCTCGGACTACTCGTGAGTCCTTATGGACTTTCTGGCGCACTCTATCCTTTCCGAATTTTTGAAAATTATGGATACATGGTAGCCGAAAACCAATCAATCACGTTTCTACAGAAACTCAATTTTATCAATCCAAACTTTTTGTGGTGGAAGCTCTCTGCACTCATCGCAGTCATTACCAGTCTCGTTTTCTTTATTCAAAAAGAATTCAAAACATTTCCGTTTGCACTCGGTATCATGACACTTGCATTTGGAGGACTCAGCTTTTTTGGCATTAGACACCTCTCACTTTTCGGCCTTGTATTGCTCCCTTTTCTCGCCCACCTCCTCGCTACACTTTTCACACCCACAACCGACGATGATACGCGACAGAACAGACTCATCGCTTCACTCTTTCTTTCTTTTTTCCTTCTTTGTGTTATTTGTGTCCGGTTCAACGACCGTCTTCTAGGCTCTTCTCGATGGGGCTTTGGACTCTATCCTCGCAATGCAGACTCTGCACTTTTTGTACAAAAAAACAATATTAACGGACCCTTCTTTTCAAACTATGACATCGGCGGGCTCCTCATCTTCACCCTCTTTACTCCTGAAAGCAAAGAGCGAGTGTTTGTCGACAACAGACCAGAGGTGTACCCAGAGTCATTTTTCTTCGACACCTACAAACCGATGCAAGAAAACCCTGCGGTGTGGGAAGAAAAATCAAAAGAATATAATTTTAATGCAGTCTGGTTCTACCGACTTGATAGCACTCCGTGGGCACAGCAATTTCTTATTTCGCTCATTAAAAATCCAGGGTGGGCACCGGTCTATGTTGACGACTTTACCATCATCTTCCTCAAACGCACTGAAAAAAATACTACACTGATCACACAGTACGAGCTTCCTCAAAGTATGTTTAGTGTACAATGACGCTATGAAGCTTTCTATCATCATCCCTGCATACAACGAAGAAAACACTTTGGCTTCTGTCGTAAAAAATGTACGAGAGGCTTTTACGGATGCATCATATGAAATTATTGTCGTCGACGATGGGTCAACTGATGGCACCGGAAAAATAACTGAGGGTTTAAAAAATTCTCAAACGCAAATAATCAGAGAAACAAAGAACAAAGGTAAAGGTAATGCAATCCGTCGAGGTATCACAGCATCTGTTGGCGATTACATTGCAATCCAAGATGCAGATCTTGAATACAGCCCTGCGGTGCTTCGTATGCTCTGGGATTCAATCAAAGACTCTCAGACTGTTGTATATGGCAAGCGCTCACGAAATCTGGGATACATCTGGAACCGTATTGCAAATGCAATCCTTTCTCACACATGCAACCTTCTCTATGGAAGTAGACTTTTTGATATTTATACCTGCTACAAGATCGTACCTCGAGATCTCGCACAGAGTCTAGATTTGAAAAGAAATGGTTTTGAAATTGAAGCCGAGATTACCGCAAAACTGCTCCGGCGACACCAACACATTAAAGAAATACAAATCCCCTACAACCCTCGAACTGAACATGAAGGCAAAAAAATCCGTGCAAGGGACGGATTTGTTGGACTGTGGACCCTCATTACACACCGGTTCAACTAAACTTTTTTAAGTGGATGCAGGTGTGCTGCAATACCGATTGCAAGTGCGATAATGAGAATATTTTTAATAATGTACTGACCTTCGAGAGTGGGTACCATGAAGCCAGACCAGGTGGCAGAAGTAATTAGAAAAAGCGGGAGAATAGTGGTGACCATATGGAGAAACAAAAGTGGGAGCACAGCACGCTCCGCACCGCGTACGAGAAACATCACACCGATCAACATTTCAAACAAACCAAAGAGTACGATAAATACAGAAAATGGAACGATAGGCACAGTAGTCTCAAAGAGAGACTGGACCAAAGGACTCGCCGGAGAAAGATCGATAACCTTGAGAATACCAAACCAAAAAAAGACTGTAAACAAACCAAAACGAGAAAGGGGTTCTGCAAGTCTGCGACACACTCTAATAATAAAGAAATCTAGTGCGTGAATCATATATATAGTATAAAGCAAAAAACCAGAGAGATATAGAATCTCAATCTGGTTTCTGTGTATTACTACGGGACAGCCGGGAGAAAACCGGCGGTCATGGACGACTGACTTAAGGTCAGTATTCCCTGGATGGTACTAAAGAACACGAGGAGCGTGTTCTGGAATCCAGAGAATAACTCGGGTACCAGGAACTTAAGCATGACAATCAGTAAGCCTAACGAAAATACTTGGAATATTTTCATAAGATTTCTCGGTTTGAGAAGAGCAATCTACTGTGGCGACACACAGCAGGCTGACTAATTGCCAAGCGCCCCTCTCTTCCCTTGCGACCAAAATTGATCGAAAAAGAAGAAACGAGGTTCCGTTTGGCTACCTGTAAAAGAGCAATCCGACACTTAAATAATACCATACACTCTTAGTAATGCAAGTAAAAAGCCCAGCACGGTGTTCTGTGTCGGGCTCTTAGAAAAGCATCGATTAGTCAGTACTGTCGACGTACTGCCACTCACCACCCAGCCATTCTCGAGTTTCCTGAGGAAGTGAATATTTAACGTGATGGTTGCTACTGATTTTTGTTGGGTAATTTTGAGAAAGAACCACCTTTTGGTTTGCGATTGTATACTCACCAAAGGGAAGCACGTAGAGATTCCAGGAATACGGGCCAGTATAGTCAACCCGTTCAAAAATCAAAAGCTGGTGACCTTCAGGAATTTCTTCTGGAAAATCCACAAGATGCCGCGCCGGAAGGATCATCTTCACATGTTCTCTTGCCGAAGTTGCAACCTCCCCAATACAGACACGGTGTTGAAAATAATTTTTCAGTTCCTGAACCAGTGCCTGACAGGCCTCTTCGTATGTCGGACCCTCGGCCTGAACGACCTTAACCTCTCCATCAGTGTAGAGTTCCATCCTCGCCACATGCACTTCAATTTTCATCCTCTATTTCCTTTCGATTTCAATCTAGAATTACCATACAGTATATAAGCATAATGTCAACAATATTATTATAGACATTGATTTTTAAGATAGTTTTGGTAATATATAAAGGTATTGATATTGGGCCCTTAGCTCATCTGGTGGAGTGAGAAGTGATTTTATCACTTCGCAAGACCGGAGGCTGACGAGCCGAGGTGGGGTCGCTGAATTTTTCACCAGAAAAATATCAGTGACCATCATTTGCAATTAGATATCGTTTACGACAAAATATAACACAACGGGCCCTTAGCTCATCTGGTGGAGTGAGAAGTGATTTTATCACTTCGCAAGACCGGAGGCTGACGAGCCGAGGTGGGGTCGCTGAATTTTTCACCAGAAAAATATCAGTGACCATCATTTGCAATTAGATATCGTTTACGACAAAATATAACACAACGGGCCCTTAGCTCATCTGGTAGAGCACATCATTTGCAATGATGGGGTGGCAGGTTCGAGTCCTGTAGGGTCCACAATAAAAAAGCGCCGAGAGGCGTCTTTTTTATTGTGGACCCTAAGCGAGCAATGGGGATTGCTCGCATCAGGACTCGAACTGATTGGATTTAAAGTTATATAGCCCCACATTGACACCCCCCAATTTTCCTATATAAATAAATGCAGGAGACCTGATTTTGAAAGCAATCATAGTATTACTCGCCTGTGTGGCTGTATTCGCCCAGGAAGCACCAAAAACCTTCGTCCATGCCTGGGCCGAAGGCTTCGCAACACCGCGGGGCCCAATGCTCTACCCCCAATACGCTTGGGGTGTGAACACCTCGAGAGGAAAAATCAACGGATTCGGATTCGTCGAATCCGCGCCGGGAGAAAAGCCGTTCACCAACCATTTGGTGTGGTATACACCACCACACCAAAAAATGAAATGGTTCTCGGTCCAAACCGAGACAGGAGGGTTCCCTACCCACAACCTCGGCTTCTTTCAGGTCGGTCCTCGGATTAACGTCACTGAAGCCATCCCGAAACTAAGAAAGCCCCTCGCTGGATTGTTTGTCACTGCCCTACCTCGATTTATTGGGATTCGTCCCAACAACATTTTGGTCGGCGGTGCAACAAACTCAAAGAAAGTGAAGAGTATTGAGGTATGGGGAGAAGGCTACCGCCGTTTCTTCCCCGATGGTTCTGGGTATGGCGAGTACTGGCTGATGGTAAAACCAACTCGCAACAGCCCAGTATCGTTCGGCATCATCGGTCACCATGTGACCGGTAACAGCTATCCCGGTATCGGGATACGCTACTCGTTCTTCTAGTCACACCCGTCGACTGGAGCAGATTACCCTCTGCTTCGGTGGACGGGTTTTCTGTTATCAAAATGTATAATACTACCCAACATCAATAACAGCTTATTTGTATTAACCTCGACCAGGTATACAATTAGTATATTAATAGCTAAACATATAGTATGGACACCACATTGATTACATTAAAAATTCTTTCAGTATATTTAATCATGAGCGGGTTTTTTATGATCTTTAGACGAAAGAGTATCCCCCATCTTTTAAAAGATTTCTTTGATCACCCGGCGATTATCTACCTCACGGGCGTTATTCTCATCTTTCTCTCCTCAATGTACCTCATCCAATATAATATCTGGGATGGAACATGGAGAACAATAGTGACTGCATTTGCATGGCTTGTCGGACTCAAAGGACTCGTATACATCTTTGCACCACAACTCCTCAGTGAAATAGCAATTAAAAAATCAAAACGATTTTTTATGATCTACGGCATCATCGCTATTATCATGGGAATATATTTGTTTACATTGTAATTAAATTTTTACAACGAAAAATCCACGCACAACGGCGCGGACGATCTGAAACAAAAGAACAATGTTTACTTGGTAATCCCGCGACACTGCGTCGCGGGGTTCATAGCAACTAGAAAGTAACTATGAATTTTTTTCTACCTCACTCGCTACTGAACAGTAACAGAGAGGTTAAAACTGGAACCAGCCACGTTTTGGCCAGGGCCATAAACGGACTGGAAGTTCAACGAACGCATTCCAGGAGAGGCCGAAGGAACAGCGAATGTGATCTGCCCAAGCCCAACATAACCCGGTGCAGCACCTGCGTACTGGACGTAAATTGGTCCAGAGTAACATCCGGAAAGGCATGTAACCGAAACCGGATACGAATACCATGCGACTCCCGAAGCAGGAACACCAGTCGACTGACCAGGATTTGTCTGCCCACCACCAGCAACCCAGACGGTCAGCAATGTTCCCGTCGCAACAGGTTGACTAGAGCTCACAATCGCGCCAGTCATTGCGTTGGTCACGAGAGGTTGCCCATTGAAAGGCATACCGCCGAGACACGCAGCACTGAGCCCGCGAGAAACAGTCTGGGAAGACCATGGTCCTTGCCCCTGCTTAACCACCTGAAAGACGGCAGTTGAGCTGGTGCCGTACGGCACTTGAAAGTTAATCTGACCCTGCGAGACATAGCTCATCGGAGCATTCACCCCGTTGACCCGCACCTGCAGACCCCCAACATTGGTCGACTGGTTCACTGACTGAGCCGATACCCCCGGGAAATTCCCGTAGGCAGACACGAGTGCTCCAGCGCAAATGTTGTTTGTGTTGGTCGTACCCGAAACGATTGAGTAAAGCGTCTGAGTAAAGGCCGAGGTGCTGGAGACCAACAGCATGATAAAAAGAACAACTAT
This sequence comes from uncultured Candidatus Saccharibacteria bacterium, assembly GCA_964369145.1. Taxonomy (GTDB): domain Bacteria; phylum Patescibacteriota; class Minisyncoccia; order Phycocordibacterales; family DATDWN01; genus UBA910. The sequence goes on along the minus strand of CAYJEE010000001.1, from coordinate 5,437 downwards.
GAGTTTCAAGAGGAAACCCCTTTCTTACATTTTTTAAGTAAGGCCCTAAACAGGGACTTTCTTATGCATATAAACAAATATGCACAAGAGACCAATATAGACTATATCAAATATTTGTCAATATATTGACAATAAATTTAATATATGATATGCTTTTATTGAAAGGAGGTTACGGATGACCTTAACAGAAAGAAGTTCAGTCCTCTGGGGTGTGTAAACCCTCGAAGGACAAGATGGCGTTTGCACGATGCAGGCGCCATTTTTTATATATTATAAAATATTACTTCTTCCCTGCTCTTCCCAACACATGATCCAGAAAATGAGATAGTGAGCTTCCGATATGTTCGAGACCGTGAGTAAAAGCTCCATCCTCTTTGAGACTCGGCTGACTGTTGACTTCCAAAAGGAAAACTCCTCTTCGTGGATGCACGATCATGTCTGCGCGTGAGTAATGAGAAAGTCCGAGTGCGCGATGAGCAAGCATTGCCACACGTTTTGCTTCTGCTCTTTCGAGTGCGGTCAAACTCTGATGATCAAACATGACTCCTCCATCCATTTTATGATCAAAGGTGTGATGAGTGTGCCCTTCTGGCTTTTTTACCTCAAGCACGGGGAGTGCATACAAACTCTCATCTCTAAAACCTGAGATGATCCCACACGTAGCTTCGCGTCCAGTGATGTATTCTTCTACCACCACTTTTTCTCCATATGCAAAAGCCTCTTCAAGCGCTGCGATGAGCTCGGGAATCGTCTGCACAACTTTTACCCCAAGCGATGATCCTCCTGAAGCTGGTTTTACGATTGCAGGATGCGGGAGTGTTGTAAAGATTTCATGAATCTTTGCATTCGACATCTCATCTTTGTGTAAAGCTATAGAGTGAGGCGTACGGATACCGTATTTTGCAAAAATGTTTTTAGATAATATTTTATTTACACCCAGAGCACTCGGCAATACCGGTGAACCAGTGTGTGGGATACCATGCATTTCGAGTATATGTTGGATTTTCCCATCTTCACCATAGTTCCCATGGAGTGCATTCCACACAATATCGATGTGCGGGAAAATTTTATCAGGAGATTTTGGTGTACCGTTCATATGCCACACACCATCTTTATCAATTAAAATATCAATTCCTTTGTATGTAGGAGGTAAATGTTTCAACACTTCACTTCCGGTGCGCAATGAGACATCGTATTCTGCAGAAGGACCTCCGCGTAGTACTGCAACTCTGATCGGTGATGATGTATTCATGAATAGATTATATCATGCGTACCAAGTGCTCTGTATAGTTTACCCTTTCATTTTTTTGTTTCGAAGTATATAAAAAGAAATCCCGCACCAGAGGCGCGGGATACAAATACGAAAAACTTTTTGCGAGCAGATACAAAGCAGAAAAATGCTGTCGGGGGTTTACTGGAGGATGTGTGTGAGGATATGGGGCGGGAAAAGTTTTTCCAGGAACTTCAGGCTTCTTTCGCCTGACTGTATATATAATAGCATAGTATAGAAATCTTGTCAACTACCCCCGCATCCCTTTATTTCTCAACGTTTTATGGAAGCTGATTGCATATCGATGTGCTTCTGCATTTGAAAGCAAAATTTCCTTCTCATATGACAGATACTTTTTGTCCCCGAGGATTTCCTTCGGCTTATGTCGTTCATCTTTCACTACAGAAACTACCGGAATCGCCACCATGTTTTCCTGAAGCACTTTTTCTATCGCTTTTTTTTGAGCGACTCCCCCGTCTACTACGATCAAGTTTGGCAAACGCCATTCATTGTGCCCGAGTCGACGGGTAATCACTTCTTTCAGAGCCTTTGTATCATCTGCTCCTGTATTGTGCTGTATTTTAAATTTTCGATACTCCCCTTTTTCTATCTGCCCGTCTTCAAGTACCGTCATGACACCTACCATGTTTTGTCCTGACATGTGTGCGATATCGTACGACTCAATACGGAAACCACTCGGAGCTTTTGCTTCGAAGCTTTCTTCTTTTATAAGTGATACATCGTGAATATGAGTCAGTGCAAATATTTGTTTCTTTAGTGCTCCTGCCTCTTCAAACTTTTGTGCTTTGGCGAGGAGCTTCATCTGCTTTTCCAAATCTTTAAGAATTGCTTTTTTCTCACCATTGAAAAAGCGTACAATATGTTTGATTGCTGTATTGTAGTCTTCTATTGATATTTCTCCTGTACACACACCAGGACAGAGACCGATCTGTCGGTTGAAACATGGTTTACACTTCCCCCCTACGCACGGTACGCATTTGTCGCGAAAAGGGAAAATCTTGCGGATGAGACCGAGTGCATCGCGAAGCGTCTGCCCTGATGGAAATGGGCCAAATGAATGCGCGATTGTATAGTCGTTTTTCTTTTTTCCACCGAGAGCACCGACGAGAATGTCTCTTCCACGTACCAAAAGCACTCGAGGGAAATCTTCTTTGGTTATGACGACATAATAAAAACTCTTATTATCCTTTTCTTTTGTATTGTATTCTGGCTGATATTTTTTAATCAGGTGCGCTTCGAGAAGAAGTGCTTCGAGCACAGAGTCTGTTTTCTCAAACGTGATCTCTGTACATTCTTCGAGCATGCCGACAATTTTTGGACCTCGAGTGACGGCAATATCGTTTGAAAAGTAGCTTCGCACTCGGTCGCGGAGAGAAGTTGCTTTGCCGATATACAAAATATCACTCGAGGTCCCTTTTGTACGTCGAAAAAAGTAGACACCAGGTGTCTCTGGGAATTTTTTGATTGTGTCGATAAGGGATTGACGAGTCATATGAAGTATTATACTATAAAAGTGGGAGAATTTCAATGTTCTTGATCGGATTCATTATGTCAATTATCAGCGGCTGGATGTTTAAGGTATACGCTGAAAAACACGAACCAGCCGCACTCGGTCTCGGTGTATTCCTTGCACTAGGTATAGCCTGCATCTACTTGGCCGACCTATCGGAAAAACTTGGTGCAATATCAAAGAAACTCGACAAAAACCGGCCTTAGGGCCGGTTTTAAACTATTTATTTACAACAAACTTGACTTTAAGTCTAGTAAATGTTACTAATTAGTACAGAGCAGTAACCATTCTAAGACCTGAGGTCCGTTATGCCCCGCCCACCAAATCAACGTAATAAACTCATCAACTTTCGCGTAAGCAAAGAGGAGTTTGGTCAAATCGAAAGCGCATGCGCTGCCGCTGGCGCCCGTAACATCTCTGATTTCTGCCGTCTGCAAGTGCTCACGGGAAAAGGAGGAGATAGCGTCAAGCTGGACATGATCATTGCGCTCTTAACCGGCGCCGGAAGACGGGAAGAAGCGTTGTCCCGTCAAATTGAAGAACTGCGGCAAGTGGTTCTACCCGAAATGACCCACTAGCCCGAAACGCGGGCGCCCCACAGGGCGCCCGCTTTTTCTTACCTCTTGCTAGTAACTTCTACTTCTTCCGATTTCTATAATCCTTCAGCACCTTTGCGAGATATTTCCCTGTATAACTTTTTTCCACATTTGCCACTTCTTCAGGAGTTCCTTTTGCGACAATATTTCCTCCTCCAGCTCCCCCCTCGGGACCAATATCGATCACGTAGTCAGACGACTTGATCAGGTCGAGGTTGTGTTCGATCACCACCACCGTGTTTCCTTTATCTACCAGTTTCTGCAAAATCTCAATTAGTTTTTTCACATCTTCGTAGTGGAGACCGATCGTCGGCTCATCTAAAAGGTAAATTGTTTTCTGAAGGTGTGGACGGTAGAGCTCTGAAGAAATCTTCACACGCTGTGCTTCTCCACCTGAGAGTGTGGTTGCAGACTGACCGAGTTTTAGGTATCCGAGTCCCACATCACTTAAACTCTTGAGGCGATCTGAAATAGCCGGAATATCTTCGTAGAATGTGAGCGCCTCTTCGATTGTCATTTCGAGCACATCGTACACATTTTTCTTTTTATACTTCACATCGAGCGTTTCTTTCATGAAGCGCTTTCCTTTACATACATCACATGGTACATACACAGTCGGCAAAAAGTGCATCTCCACTTCGATCTCTCCATTTCCCTGACAGGTCTCACATCGTCCACCTTTTACATTGAAAGAAAAACGGCTCGACTTCCACCCACGTGCTCGCGCTTCCGCAGTCTCTGCAAAGAGGTCACGAATAAATGTCCACGCACCGGTATATGTCGCAGGGTTTGAGCGCGGTGTACGACCAATAGGACTCTGGTCTATCAAAATCGCACGACCGAGGTACTCGGTACCGGTAAAGCTTTTTGCATTAAATGTCTCTGCACTTCTGTATTTTCTCTCGAGTCGAGCAAGGAGGTTTTTGTGCACAATCTCATATACAAACGACGACTTTCCTGAACCAGACACACCCGTCACTGACACAAACTTTCCAAGCGGAATATCCACATTGAGATTTTTAATATTAAATACTTTTCCGCCTCTGATTTGGATTTCACCTTTTGGAGTATCTCGTCTTTTTTCTGGCACTTCGACAAAGTTGTCCCCCCGGAGATAGTCGAGAGTAATTGACCCTGAGGTATTTTTCTTTGCAGTGATAAGCTCATCGAGGTACCCTGCCACCACCACATTCCCCCCATGCACACCAGCACCTGGACCAATATCAATAATATAATCTGATGCAAAAATAGTATCCTCGTCGTGTTCAACGACGATAATGGTGTTTCCAAGATCACGGAGGTTGAGCAAAGTTTCGATTAAGCGATCGTTGTCGCGAGAGTGCAAACCGATCGTCGGTTCATCGAGCACGTAGAGTGCCCCCACGAGCCCAGAACCGAGCTGAGACGCGAGTCTGATACGCTGTGCTTCTCCACCTGAGAGTGTATGTGCACGACGATCTAAAGACAAATACTCAATACCGACATTGACCATAAAATCAATTCGAGATTTGATCTCTTTGAGCACAACTTTTGCAATATTTTGTTCTCGCTCTGAAAGCTTCAAGTCTGCGAGAAATTGATTTGCATCTTTGATAGAAAGTGCCACAAAGTCGACAATGTTTTTCTTGCCGATAAGGACATGGAGCGCTTCTTCACGCAGTCGTGCTCCGTTACATTTTGGACACACTTCATTACCGAAAAAATGCCGGGTACCGAGACCATTACACTCTGGGCATGCACCATATGGAGAGTTGAAAGAAAAAAGTCGTGGCTCTACTTCTGGGTATGAATAGCCGTCTTTTGGACATGAAAGTTTTGAGGACATAAAGACCTCTTCTGGTTTGTAATCTTTTTCATCTTGTTCGCGTCCCATATCTCGAAAGAGTACTTTTACGAGACCTTCTGATTCTTCGAGGGCTTTTTCGAGCGACTCAGCGAGACGCTCCTGTGCATCAGCTTCATTGTCGATAAAGTCGAGAATACTAATACTGTCTACGAGCACATCGATATCGTGTCGTTTTGTTTTTGTAATCTCAATAC